>CAIYET010000887.1 GCA_903925285.1 Candidatus Hydrogenedentota bacterium
CATGACATTGTCTCCTTTTGGTTGATGTCCAACCTATATGGAACACAATGTCCGGGCGGATGTCCAATGGGGACTCCGCCCGTTTTACACCCTACCGGTCAAATGGCCGAATCGTAAATACCACGAAACTATGAGAAGTACCCCATTATGTTCGGCATGGTCTGTGTTCTCCCCGTGTTTGGGACGGACGGTCGGCCATCCTGCGCAGCGAACAGGTAAATGATGCGGGTAACGCAGGGTGGGATGACGCAGCCATAGATGATGAGTTGCCGGGTACGGATCCCGACGCGAATGCGGGCAAATAGGCTTACCGGGGTGTGGCGAGCAACCGGAAATCACGCATGTCATCAGCAGTACGCCAGCAGGTCGTCGAGCTTCGTGGCCTTCTTGAGTCGTGCTGGGTTCTCTCCGACGGCCAGCGCCTCGAAGTGGGCTTCGCCGCACTTGATCTTGGCGCTCTCCTTGTCGCGGATGTCGTCGGTAAAGAGGCCGCTTTTGGTCTCGACAACGAAGTACAGCCGCTCGGCACCGTCAACCTCAACAAGGACGGCCCAATCGGGGTTGTACGTGCCCAGCGGCGTCGGGACTTTGAACCAGCCGGGGAGCTTGGCGTAGACCTTGATGGCGTCATTCTTCTCAAGCTCATCCGCAAAGTGTCGTTCGGTTTCCGCGTCGTAGACCACATGCTCGTAGACGGATTTCTGCGTGTTGATTAGCATGTTATTCAGATAGCCCTTCAACTCCTCTTGCGCGAACAGTTCCTGGGCGTAATAGTGCTCGTCGCCGAGACGCTGATACTTGATGCCGTCCACAAGGGCCATGCGCTTGCAGCGGTTGATGGCCTCTGAGGCCAGTTCGATGAACTGCTGTGGATTGCGCGTGAAGTCGTCAAGCCGTTTACTTTCGATGAGGATGCGGACGATAGTGCGGCGCGTGAGTTGCGTGCGGTTCTGTAAGTCGGTGAGCAGGTCTGGGAGTTCGATGTCCCCCTCATCCAGCACGACGGTCGCCGTGCCCTTTCGCTCTGTGGCTTCGACGCCCGCCTTGCCGATGGCGATGTCCGCCTTGCGCCATTGCAGGCGCGTCTTGGTGATCGGCGGCGCTTCCTGAAGCGCGCTGATGCACCCCTCGACAAGCTTTTCGTTGTCGAACTGCACCCGGTAGGTGGTCCTGTACTTGATTCGGTCCCAGAGGGCCTTGAATTCGGGGCTGTGAAGGACGGCCTCGCGCGTGCGCACCGGTCGGCGCTGCTCGGCATCTTTGATCTCCAGCCGTCCGGAGAGCTTCCGCAGTACCTCTGTGATCTGGCCCCGTTGCGGCTCGAATTCGACGGGCAGCGCCAAAGTGCCATCTTTGATGACCGTCCTGAGAGCGTCCTGCACTTTGCCCTGGGCATTGATGTAGCCCTTGGCTTTCAGGTGCTCCCACATGGCCTTCGACTGCTCGACGCCCATGGGCGCGGGCTGGCCGTCCGGCCCCGTGACCGCAATCGCCGCGAACTGGTGCTGCTCGACGACACCGAAGCGGATGCCCGTGTCCGCTTCGATCTCCTTTTGCAGGTTGTCGGCGAACTGCTCATAGCTCTCCGTGGCAATCACCGTGAGTGTGTTGATTTCAAAGCCGTGTAGCCGATCTCCATCCTGGTTGACGCACAGGCGCAGGCCGCGACCGATGGTCTGCCGCCGCTCGCGCTCCGTCTGAATGTCACGCAAGGTGCAGATCTGGAACACGTTGGGATTGTCCCAACCTTCGCGCAGCGCCGAATGGGAGAAGATGAATTTAAGCGGCGTCTCAAAGCCCAGCAGCTTCTCCTTCTCCTTCATGATCAGGTTGTAGGCCCGTTCGGCATTGTCGCGATTGCCCTGGTTGTTTTCCTCGGTGTCGGTCCATCCACCCTTCTTGTCGATGGAGAAGTAGCCGTTGTGCACCTCCTCGGCGGCACGGCTGAGATCGACTTCCGCGAATAGCGTGATGTAATCCGGAAGCTTCGCCGCCCTGCGGTATTCCTCCTCGAAGATGCGGGCGTAGTCGCCCTTCACGATGTTGCCGTCCGCGTCGTACTGGCGGTACCTGCTCACCGTGTCAATGAAGAAGAGCGACAGCACTTTGATACCCTGCGGTCGCAAACGCTTTTCCTTGTCGAGGTGTTCGCGGATGGTGCGGCGGATCATCTCGCGCTGCACCGCCAGCGCATCCACGTCACCCCATGCCTGACCGGGCTTGAGAAAATGCTCCCCGCCCGGCACGCGAAGCTCCATGAACTCATTGCCCTTTTCCACGCGGATCTCGCCGATGCGGCAGTCGGCGTAAATGGCCCGCCCCGTCGTCAGTTCCAGCATGTCGCCGTCCTGCACGCTCATCTCGCGGCGCTGCACGCCGGTGGCTGTTTTCATGTCCAGTTCCACCCTGGCCGAGATGACGCCCCTCTTGTTGCTCACCGACACGACGCGCACGAAGGGCTTGTTGTGACCGCCCTCGACCGTGGCCGAAGCCACCTCGATCTGCTTCACCAGTTTCTGTTCGTAGGCGTCCACGGCGTCAAGACGATAGACCATGTGATGCTTGTCCACATGCGTCGCCGAGTAACGCAAGGTGCAGAGCGGGTTCATCGCATCGAGCGCCGTCTTGCCCGCGCCGGAGAGACCGCCGTCCACGCTCTGCGGCTCATCCACAATCAGGATGGGCCGCGTCGCCTTGATCAGGTCGATGGGTTTCTCGCCGCCGGTTTTCTCGCTGTCCTTGTAGAGATTGTTGATGTCCTTCTTGTTGATGGCCCCGACCGTCACCACCATGATTTGGATCTGCGGGCTGGTGGCGAAGTTGCGCACCTGGCCGAGCTTGGAAGAGTCGTAGAGGAAGTAGTCGAAGGGGACGCCCGCGTAGAGCCCCTTGAAGTGCTCTGCGGCGATATTGATGGAGTGATAGACACCTTCCTTAATCGCCACGGACGGGACCACGATGACGTACTTGGTGAACCCATAGCGCTTGTTTAACTCAAAGATCGTGCGGAGGTAGACATAGGTCTTTCCTGTGCCGGTTTCCATCTCGACGGTGAAGTCGCGTGACGCCAGCGAGCCGGATGGGGGCAGGCCGCCACGCAGTTGGATGTCATGCAGATTGGCAAGCAGTTCATCATCCAACAGGTGCAGGCGGTTGCCAATGCCAAGGTCATTCTCAATCCCAGGCAGAAAGTCGTGCGTGACGGTGAACTCCGTGCGGCAGGTTTCCTGGCCACGAAACAGGCCGCACACGGCCTCGATGGCCGCGTGCTGATAGTCCAGGTTGGGTTCAAAGTGCAGCTTCACTTCTTCTTCCCCTTCGGCTTGGGCAGGGCTTTGGCCGCCGCCTCCAGTGCCCTCATCATATCATCCTCCACCGGGGCGGGGAGACTGTCCAATTGCTGGCGATAGTTTTCATACTCTGCCTCGGCCTTCAATCGCGCCGCCTCTGCGGATACCCGTCCGGCATGGGTCAGCACTTCGTGGTCACCCAGCCTTAGAAAATCATCCAGCTTTGTGATCCAAGCCCCCATCGTCATGGGGCGACGCCCACGGGCCTGCAACTCGGCAAATTCCAGGTACGCCATCACGATGCGATTCAGCATATCAAGCTCTTCGGCGCTCAAATAGTTCTTGGCAATCGCCACATCCGTGAGACGGGGGCGAATGCCGGTGAAACTGGCCAACCCCATATTCGGCCGGTCCGCGTTCGCGCGTTGCATGATCACTTCCGCAGCCGTCTGGCCGTGCGCCGCCCAGTGCATCTTGTTCTGGATGGTGGCGAAGAATTGTTGTGAGGTCTCGCTTGAAGGATCATAGTCGATGCTGGTGGCGTAGATATCAAGCACCTTGCGCCAGAACACTTTTTCCGACGAACGAATGTCGCGGATGCGTTCCAACAATTGCTCGAAATACACTCCGGATTCCGGGTTCTTCAAACGCTCGTCGTCCATGACGAAGCCCTTGACCAGGTATTCCTCCAGTTGGGCCGTGGCCCAGCGCCGGAACTGCGTACCCCGCAGCGAGCGCACCCGATAGCCCACCGCCAGAATGGCGCTCAGGTTGTAGTACGCCACCCGGTAACGTTTGCCGTCGCCGGCAGTTGTCAACCAGAAGTTGACAACTGATTCCTCGGCCAACTCACGCTCGGCAAAGATGGTTTTCAGGTGCTTCGCGATATTCTGCTTGGTCGTCTGAAACAATTCCGCCATGCCTGCCTGCGGCAACCACAAGGTTTCATTGGCAAGGCGGCACTCGACGCGGGTACGACCGTCCTCGGTTTGGTACAACAACAATTCCCCGGCAGGCGGGCTAGGTGGTTCGTTGGGCATTATCACAAACTCCTAACATCCGCATGTCCTTGTAGAACAGGGATTTAGCGATGTTCCCGAAATCTGTTTCGGGAACATCGAGGCCCTCTATGGCTAACTTCAATGTTTTCAATCGGTTACCCTTCAACACCTCGTAACCGTTTCGGGCAAGTTCTGCCGAGTTGCGTTCAAGGTAATTCTCCACTGTTCTTAGGGTTACGTCGAAAAATGACGCCACCTGCTCTTTGAGCACGACCGTCTTGCCCTCGAACGGGATCCCCCGAATCCCAGCAGCCTTCTCGATTTCTGCCAATGCGTAGGGATTGTTCAGAATATTCTGCCGGTCGATTTCGGAAGTCGTTAAGTCCTTGTCCATCGCTGTCGTCCTCACAGGCTTCTCACGTTTTCCAGCCCGTACTGCTGGAGGATGGCCGTGAGGTTGGTCTTGGCCACGTCATCGGTAAAGGCACTGTCGCGAAACACCACACTCGTCTCGCCCGACGGGGCCAGCTCTTTGTGCCAGGCAACCATGCCGAGCGCCAGTGGCTCGACTTCTGAGGCCGTGATCTTTTCGGCCAAGCAGACCATCAACGTCCCCGCGCCGATGCTGTGGACTGTCTTGCTGACGATGGCCCGCTGCTCGATGGGCACGGTAAGGTCGAGGCCAAGTTTGAGGAGCACTTCAAAGAGAATATCCGTTTCGGTGCGGTCCGTCTTGAGGTGATCGACGGACGCCTCCAATGTCTGCGCGAGGTTCTCCCGGTCCGGCTCCCACGCCCGGATGTTGCTGGATGCGAGCTTGAAGACGCGGAAACCGAGATCGCCCGCGAACATGGGGTTCTCTTCCCGGATCTTCTTCCCGGCACGGCGCAAGCGTTCTTTGGTCAATTCGGCAATTGTGCGGGGCTTGCCGATCCTGTCACAGAAGTCAGCAGCAGTTTTCTGCTCTCGGTCACTCGGAGCGAGTCGTTCAGGGAGTTGAACGAGAATAAACCGGCGGTAGCCTCCATCAGCCGCATTCTTTGCCATGACAGCTTGGCCAGTGCTTCCGCTTCCGGCAAAGAAATCCAGCACAAGACTGTCGCGGTCCGTTGCCTGCTCGACAATCTGCTCTAAGAGCTTAGTTGGTTTGGTGAAGTTGAAGATCTCCTCGCCAAACATCTTCCGTACTTCGGCGGTGCCATCTGACGTGAAAACGTCATCGATTATGCTTGGGAACGCCACAAACTCATTCTGTAGATCGGCGCGAAACTTCTTTTCTCTCGGACGACCGTCCGGTTTCGGAGGAAATAGCACGCAACCTTCCTGAACAAGTTTCTCCATCCGTTCTTGAGAGTAACGCCAACCCGTGTCTTCAGGAGGATCAAACGCTCGGCCTGTGCCTGGCTCTACGACGGTATAGTGGAGATTTGGTCGCTGGCTCTTTGAGGCAAGGCCAAGCAGACTTCGGCTCATCCAGAGACCTCGTGGATCGTTGTCAGGGTTGGAGAACTTTGCCTCATCGCGTTCAACGCCGCGCAGTACGCCGTTCTCTGATCTCGTGAACAAGACCAGATATTCATGGTCCGTCGAGACACCCGTCTTGGCACGAGAATCGGGATACTTTCTGCTCTTCCACACAAGCTGCGCCGAAAAATTCTCCTCTCCAAAAATGTCGGCCAACAGGAAGCGCAATGCGGCGGTCTCGTGGTCGCTGATGCTGACAACAATCACTCCATCATCACGGAGCAGGCTCCTCGCAAGCTTCAAGCGTGGATACATCATATTGAGCCAATCGGTGTGGAAGCGCCCCGATGCCTCAGTGTTTGAGGAGTTCTTGCGGCCTTCTCCGTCCAGTTGTCCGGTGAGATCAAGATAGTTCTTAATGTTGTCCTGAAAATCATCGGGGTAAACGAAGTCCCCGCCTGTGTTGTAAGGCGGGTCAATGTAAATCTCCTTCACCTTTCCGGCGTAGGATTTCTGGAGAAGTTTGAGCACTTCGAGGCAGTCGCCCTCGATCATGAGGTTCTGGGTGGTGTCCCAGTCCACGCTCTCTTCCGGGCAGGGGCGCAACGTGCCAGTGGACGGCGTGAGTGCAAGCTGCCGGGCAAGCCGCTTGCCATGCCAGTTGAGGCCGTATTTTTCTTCCCGGTCCTCCACCGCGCCGCCGAGAAGCTGTTTCAGGACCTCAAAGTCCACCTTTCCCTCGGTCCACGCTTCGGGAAACAGCGCCTTCAGTTGCTCGATATTCTCCGCAACAAGGTCCGGCGATTTGGTTTCAGGGTCGGTGGCTTCGATTTTCTTCATGGGTCAAGACTCCCGTTGATTTTCTATCAGTGCCCGCTCACGCTGAATCTCGCGCTGAAGTTCTTCCTCGCTGGGCAGGGTGAATTGGTATTTTGCCGCAAACAGTTGGCGGCTGTCGCTCAGCACGGAGTACCGGGCAACGGCTGCGTTTTTCTCGGAGCACAGAATCAGTCCGATCGTGGGGTTATCGCCCTCGACCTTGCCGTGGGCTTCATACATACGCACATACCCGTCCATCTGGCCGATGTCCTGATGCGTGAGTTCGCCGATTTTCAGGTCGATAAGGACAAAGCATTTTAGCAGGTAATTGTAGAACACCAGATCGATGTAGAAATCCTTGTCGTCGAAACACATGCGCTTTTGCCGGGCGACGAAGGAAAAGCCACGCCCCAGTTCCAGCAGAAAGTGTTGCAGCTTGTCGATGATGGCTTGTTCGAGTTGGCTTTCTTGGAGTTGCGGCACCTGCGGCAGGTCAAGAAACTCGAGCACATAGGGGTCTTTGAGCATGTCCAGCGGGGTGAGCGTCGCCGGGTTGTGCTGGACGCCTTCGCGCATGGCGGCTTTGTCGGTGCTGGCAAGCAGGCGCTCGTAAAACAAACTGCCAATTTGCCGCTCGAGGTCGCGCCGCGACCAGGCGCCATGCACGGCTTCGGCTTCATAGAACTGGCGGGCGGCCCTGTTTTCCACCCGCATCAAGGCGCGGTAGTGCGACCAACTCAGGTTGGGGTGAAACCCTGGCGGGGTTTCGCTACCCGCTGGGTAGCTTATTGGATTTGCCGCATCGGGATCCGCCCATTGGCTACCTGATGGGTAGCCAATGGGTGCTAGCCGGTCTGAATAGATGAGATAGAACTGCCGGAAGTTTTTCAGATTGGCGGCGGAGAACCCTGCCCCGTAGCGATCGGTGAGGCGTTTCGAGAGGTCGGCAATCAAGGCATTGCCGTACTGCGCCCGCGCTTCTCCTCTTTGCAGCGCCTGTACGATTTCACGGCCAATCAGCCAGTAGGTAGTCACGGTTTCGTGGTTTACGGTGCGAAGCACTCGCCCGCGCGCCGACTCCAGAATGCCCGCGACGCGCCCAAACAGGGTAGCCACCTCTGTGCCGTCCGAGATCGATGGTGTGGATGATTTCTTCATAGACGTTTCCTTGCGACAGTCAACTCCACCTGCTTGCCATCTGCTTCTCGTTCGCCGCGGCGGCGTGTTCGGCATCGCATCCAGCGTCAAAGTCGATGGCGACGACTTCGTTGCCCCATGCCGCGCCCCCATCCATGCATCAGCCGAACTTGATACTGTGCTTCCGCGTGGCGTCCTGGGCCGACTGAAGCTGACGAATGAACTTCGGAACGTTGGGGCAGTCGCGTGGTGGGATGGAGACTTTGCCGCTGGTCATGCCAGCAAGAGCCTCACCCAACTGCCGGATAGACTCGGCATTACTATAGGCGGCTTTCTTCTCAGACATGCGATGTCTCCCATTCGCGAACCACCACACCCACAACTCCTACGATAACCCAAAAAGAACATACTCAGTTTTCAACGAGGCTTCAACAATTCCCCGGTCGCGGCTATTTCAACTTCGATACGTTTGATTTCGATGTTCAGTTGTACGCGTCGATTGATTTGCTTTTCCTTCGCCGCTTGGGCGCGCAACGCCACCAAGTCGCGTTGAAGCCGCGCGTGAGCATCAAGCCCATCGCGGAGGGCCGATGCGCGTTCGGCGGACGTGGGTGGGGCAAACGCGCCGGTGATGTGCGCAGCTTCGAGCGCGGCCACGCGATCAATCCAGCCCTGATATAACGTGAACAGGTCGCGACTAAGGAGTCCCGAAAGCGTGAGGCTGGCGAGGAACGCGGTTTCCTTCGGCGCGGGCGCATCGGGCCTGAACGGTGCCGTCCGGCGCACGTCTTCGATGACTACCTTGTCCGCCTCGCCCTGCGACCAGCGCTTGTGTGCCAAGGACAGGCTGAGGCCGCCATCGTGCGCGGCCACGAGCATAAGAGGGTATGGGATGGCCCGGTGGATCAACTCGATGAGGCGGACCGCCTTTGCGTCGTCACGGAGCACGGCGGTCAGCACGGCTATCTCCAGATACTCCCGCACCTCGTCCCGGAAAGCGGGAACGCCGACGTTGGTCGGCTTGAGGGCGGCCACCCAGATCATTTCTTCGATGCCGTCCTGGATGTGCCTCTTGTCGGCGGCGGTGGGCGCGCCCTGCTCCATCAGTTGCTTCTTCGGCACCCGCAAATCCACGCGCGCATTCTGTGGAAGGGCCAAGGCGTCTATGACCGGGGCGAAGCTCATGCGCTGGCCGCCTCCGGCAACACAACGAGAAACGCCACCACCTCGAAATCGTTGATGCCTTGGAACTCACCCTTCATGGCGTGGGTGCCTCCGGGCGTGAACAGGCTTGCGACGGCGCGCTCCTCCTTCTTGCCCACGATGGACGCGACGGCGGCGGCCAGCAGGTCTTGCAAGGAACTCATGTCCTTGCCGTTTCGGGTCGCCTTGTCAAAGCGGGCGCAGGGCCCGGCGTCGGGCAAATCGCGCCCGATGCAGAGACGCTTCAGGCGGTCAAGCGCCTGCTTGGCCTGTGTGAACGGGAACAGGACCGTCCCGTCCTCGCCCACATGCACGAGGTAGTGCGGAGCCAGCGGGTAGCCCGGTTCAATGGCCTTCAAGGCGGCCTCGCCGACGGCGCGCAGGCAGAAGATGACGCCCGGCGGAATGGGCGCTTCGCTGCCGTCCTGCGCGGTGGTCACCGCCAGCGTGCCGAAGGGCAGTGACTCCAGAGTCCCGGCGTGATCCTTGAGGAAGCCCGTGAGGTCGATGCGGAAGTCGCTCAGGGTGAGGTCGGCGATGGAGACGCCGCTGCTCAGGTCTTCGAGGTCGATGACGGCGTCCTGCAGTTTGAGAAGCTGCTTTCGACGGTATTCGAGGTCGTTCATCTGGTTGCCGGACTGGGGCTCGATGATATTCTCTTCGCCGGTGGCGGAGATGTCGAGGAGCACCATGCGTCCGCTGACGCGCTGTTCGAGGTTGATGTACTCTTCGAGCTCCATGTTGGGCCAGAAGTTGATCAGTTGGACGCGCTCGTTGGGCGAACCGATGCGGTCGATGCGGCCAAAGCGCTGGATGATGCGGACCGGGTTCCAGTGGATGTCGTAGTTGATGACCGTGTCGCAATCCTGGAGGTTCTGGCCTTCGCTGATGCAGTCCGTCGCGATCAGCAGGTCGAGTTCGCCTTCACCGGATAGATCATCGGGTCGTTCTTTGGAACGCGGCGAGAAAGCCGTGATGATGCTGGCAAAGTCCTTGCGAAGATTGGGCAGCGTGGTCTTGTTGTGGCCAGCGCCCGTGATGAGGGCCGAGTGCAGGCCAAGCTCCTTCCACGCCCAACCGGAAAGCTCGTGATAGAGATACTGGGCGGTGTCGGCGAACGCGGTGAACACGATGACCTTGCGGTTGCCGGGGTTGAGCGGGTGGCGGCACTTGGACTCGATTGCGTTGCGGAGATCTTCGAGCTTGGCGTCGCGCCCGGCGTCCACCTGTCTCGCGACGGACAGCAGCGTGGCAAGCCGGTTGCGATCCTCGATCAGGTCCTGCCGCCATGCGATGCGGTCCACGTCCTGCAGCAGCACCTTGACCTTGCGCCCAACCAGCAGGCTCTCAAAAGCGGGATCGTCAATCTCCACATCGGCGATGTCGATTTCTTCCACGTCTTCCGCCTGCAACTCGATGTGGGCGAGTGTGGCCTCCACGTCGGCAAGCTGGCGCGTGAGCGTGAGGGCGAAGGACGTGACTGAACTCTCCATCCGCTTGAGGACGTTCACCCGCAACAGGTGCACGAGGCTTTCCTCGCGATCCACCTGCCGGAAGAAGCTCTCGCCGCCGCGAATCCGGGTGCTGTACTTCTCGTCGTAAGCCGCCTGCTTGTGCGGCAAGACATAGCGCAATGGCGCGTAGACCGCGAGGGTGAGCCGACGGATCTCGTTGTTGATCTCGCGAATGGATCGGAACTCGCCCGCGATGTCCACGTCGGACTTGATGTTGATGGGCTTGAGCCGTTCCGGGAAGCGGCCCGTCTCGCTGGTGCCGTAGTACTTCTCGATGTGCTTGCGCGAGCGGGCGATGGTCAACAGGTCAAGCAGCTTGAAGTAGTCGAAGCCCAGCATGTCGATGAGGTGTGCAGGGCGGCGCTCGGCGTCTTCCAGGGCAAGCCAGCGGTTGAACTGAAGCTGGGCCTGCCGCACTGTCGCCTCGATGCTGGCGATACCGTGGGGTTCCAGGGCCGTGTCCTTCGCCTCGGTGACGAAGGCGATCTGGTTCTTGAGATCGGCGAGGCGATTGTTGACCGGCGTCGCCGACAGCATGAGGACGCGGGTCTTGACGCCCTCCTTGATGATGCGACGCATGAGCCGGTCGTAGCGGGTCTCGCGGTCGTTGTGCGTGGCCTTGTTGCGGAAGTTGTGGGACTCGTCGATGACAACGAGGTCGTAGTTGCCCCAGTTCACATGGGACAACTCGATGTCGCCGGACTTCCCGCCGTCGCGGGAGAGGTCCGTGTGGTTGAGCACGTCGTAGTTGAAGCGATCGGACGCGAGGAAGTTGCGGCGGTCGTTGGCCTTGTACAGCGTCCAGTTGTCCCGGAGGCGCTTGGGCACCAACACCAGCACGCGGTCGTTGCGGAGCTCGTAATACTTGATGATGGCCAGCGCCTCGAAGGTTTTGCCGAGGCCGACGCTGTCGGCGATGATGCAACCGCCGAGGCGCTCCAGCTTGTCGATGGCTCCAACGACGCCGTCGCGCTGAAACTTGAAGAGCTTCTTCCAGACGATGGTGTCGCGGATGCCCGTGGCGGACTTGACGATGCGCTCTTCGTCCAGTTCCTCTCCGAGATCCTTGAAGAGGTGATAGATGGTGAGGAAATACAGGAGCGATGCGGGCTTGTGCTCGACAATTTCCTTGAGGCGGCCCACGACGGCGCTCTTGGCGTCCGGTGACGGCGAAAGGCTGTCCCACAGGGCAGAGAACCACGAGCCGAGCATGGCCCATTCTTCGGGACTCTCAGAGCATTGGATCAGGCCGAACTGGTTGCCGGGCGTGAGGCCCAGGCCGTCCGTGGTGAAGGGGCAGTTCCCTGTCACGACGCGGCGAAGGGCGGCGTTCGCGTGGCCCGTGATCAGTGTGGCCTGCGGCAGAGCCATCGGCGTTCCCCGCAGGGTGGCTTTCTTTTCAATCCATTCCGCACATTGCCGGGCAATCCATCGGGCTTGAAGGCGATTGCGGAATGGACGGTCGGCCACGGAACCGAGCAAGCCGAGGTCGCATCCGTCAGCCGTCGGCAGCACCAAGCGGCAACTGGCGACTTTCTCCAATAGGTCTTGAAGCTCGGCGAAGGCAAAGAGCGAGAAGGACGGCGAGGCGGCATCCAGACTGGATTGGGAGACGATGACCTTGCGCAGTTCATCGACGACGCGGTCATTGCCAGTGTTCTTGATAAGTCTCATGCGTCTTCCCGTCCGCTTCACTCAGTTGATTCATTTGCAGTCACCACGCGGCAAACCCCTGGTACTGGATCTTGTCCCCCGAACATCACGGTTTCGACACGCGGGCGTTGTTACAGTTGTGACCGACAGATGATTATGGCGCAAATCCCCCCCGGCATTCCACAGCGACCGTGACTTGTTTCGGGGCAGCAAAGAAAATGAACCAACGTGGGGCATGGCAAGGTGAGTACCAAATGCCATGGCACCCGAAAGCCAAAACTACCCGGAGATTGAAGGCAAAGCCCATGATTTGCGGCACGGCCAGCCTATCCCCCCGTGTCCCGGTACCCCTACTACGGCGCGGCGGCTCTATATCCTTCACGTCTGTCCTCTACGCGACGACGACGACGCCGAACGCCAACACGAGCACACCTACTCGACGACGCGCCGACCATCGACGTACACACGCGGGCAGAGCGCATCCCATTCCAAGGCGCACCCGACCGCCCACGCTGCCCGGCACGACACGAACGCCGCACCTGTCGATATCTCCCCACACACGCACTGTGGCCATCGCGGGCTTAGTTGACCCAACAAGTCAACCACTCGCATCCTCTAAGGCTATCGCGGCTGCTATTGCATGCGTTCCCCCGTCTATCTACAGCGTGCCCTGAAAACCTCTGCCGTGTATTTGACACGTTGCCAGACGCCTACTGCCGATTTTACTTGCATTTAACGCGAAAAGGTGATACACTTGGGGTACAGTTTAAGTATTACTAGTCAATGGTTTAGGTCGTTGTGCCCCTGATGGTGGTGTACTACTGAAGGGGTTCACAAGCTGGATGTCGCGGGTTCGAACCCCGTGTCCCGCTCCAATAAACCATTGGGAAACGGTATTTCCAGCGTCTTTTATCGCATGCAGCGGAATTGCGGGCGCCAGTCGAGTTTTTCGGCGGCGCGTGTGTAGCGGATGAAGGAGCCGAACCCACCACTGGCTTCCAACCACACGCGGTCCAGAGGCACGCCGGCGAAATGGCATTCGGCGAGTTCCATGCTGGGTGTGGTGCTGCGCTGGTCTTCGGCGTGGACGAGGAAGGCGTCGAAACCGCCGGGCGGTTCGTATTCGATCGCGCGCGCCAAAGCGCCGACGAGGTCCGTCACGCCGATATAGTCGTTCAAGTGCGGAACGTTGGGCGCGGGCTGCGCGGCGAATGCCGCCTGCGTTTCGAGGCCGACGATCCACGGCGGACGTATCGCCACGAGCGGTTTTTTGAAACGCCGCACGTATGCGCGGCACCAGTACTCGGCCTGGACCTTCGAACACGCGTAGTAATCCGTCGCCAACGCGGGATGGTCTTCGTCGATCGGCAAATAGAGCGGCCTGTTCGTATAGGGGGATTCCGAGAGTCCGTGGTACATCACGGATGAAATATAGATGAACCGTTCGACGCGTGGATTGTGGCCTGCCGCTTCGAGTACGTGGAATGTGCCCATGACGTTGGCTTCGATCACGCTGTGATAGGGTTTGCGCGTACCGGGGATCGCGGCGCAATGGACGACGGTATCGGCGTCCGCCATGGCGCGTGCGACGGCATCGGGATCGGTAATCGAGCCGAGGATAAATGAATCGCTGGGATCGACGGGGGCGCGCAGATCGAATGGGATGACGTCGTGCGCATCGCGCCATAGGCGGACCACTGCGGAACCGAGTCGTCCGCTCGCGCCCGTGACCAGGATGCGTCGCCGCATGGTTGGACTGTCCTCGCTACTTCCACTCAGGCCCGGTATAGGCTGTGGCCGATACCCATGGCCGCGCGACATGCCTCGACGGTTTCGAGCGCGACCGGCGTCACGCGCTCGGCGTTCTCGCGCAGAAAGGTCCGCACGGACTCTTCGTTATTTGCAGGGTCGTTGAATCGCTCGATGATCGGCGCGTTGAACGCGGAGACGTATTGGGCGAGCGTGGTCTTGAGCGTGCCGTAAAAGCGTTCGCAACGCCGGTACTTGCCGAGGAAATCGAGGTAGACCTCGTTCGGCGCGAGCAAGCTCAGTAGCCGGTACAGTATGCCGACGCTCGCCGGCATGAGCGGGATGACGATATCGGGATCATCGCTGTCGGTTTCGAGCGGTAGCGGTTCGGTCGAGGTCTGAACGCCCTTGAGCTTTCGCAAGACGGACGCTGGATCGTCCAAGAGGTCGAGCGTGTTGTGATCGCTCTTGCCCATCTTCGCAGAACCGTCCAAACCCGGCAAGCGCAACGCTTCGCGCGAAACCGCCGCAGGCACCTTGAGCGTCTGGCCGAAGCGGTAGTTGAAGCGTTGCGCGATGTCCATGGCCATCTCGACATGCTGGCGCTGATCGTCGCCGACCGGGACCTTGTCCGCGCGTACGATGAGGATGTCCGCAGCCATGAGCACCGGATAGCCCATCAGCCCGTACGACAACGGATTGCCTTCCGTGCCGGCCGTTTCTTCGAGTTTGTTCAGCTTGTCCTTGTACGTCGTGCCGCGTTCGAGGAATCCGATGTTCGTGATCATGCCCAGCAACAGGGTAAGCTCCGCCGTGCATGGCAGATCGCTTTGCCGGTAAATGACCGACTTGTTCGGATCGAGTCCGCACGCGACGTACGTCCGCAGCATATCGATGGTTTGCCGGTAGAAGTCCGTGCGCTCCGAGATCGTCGTCAACGCATGATAGTCCGCGATGAAGTAATAGCAGCCATGCCCCTGCTCTTGCAGGCGGACAAAGTGCTGGATCGCGCCGAAGTAATTGCCAAAATGCAGCCGACCCGTCGGCCGGATGCCGGAAAGAATAATCTCGCGTTGGTTCGCCATGGAATTTTCCTCGTACGTTCAATGGAAACCCGTCAAGCATAACGGATGTTATGCGCACAATTCCACGTGCGTTTACAGACCAGCGTAACCAGTTTGCGCAGGGCAATCAGCCTTTTTGTTCAGGGCGACAGTCCCTGATACAGTGACGGCAAGGAAAACGCGCTCACGTGGAGTGCGGCGGCAACGACGCCGCTTTGGATGAAGAATGGCAAATGCCCCGAACATACCTGAAGAACGCGCTGCCGATGTCCAAACGACACCCTGGCCCCACGCGCCAACACATTGCCTTTCCGAGAGCGGCACATATTTCGTAACTGCAGGCACATACCACAAAGAACACCACTTCCGTAGCGCGGAGCGTCTTGCCGTTTTGCATCGTGGATTACTCAAGGTAACATGGGATTTCGGCTGGCGCCTCGAGGCGTGGGCGGTCTTTTCCAATCACTATCATTTCGTGGCGCACTCTCCGGTCTCGGAGGATGGCGCGCAGAGCCTTCCGAAGATGCTGGGAACGCTTCATGAGAAGACCGCCAAATGGGTGAACAAGCTCGATAACGTTTCAGGCCGCCAAGTTTGGCACAATTTCTGGGAGACGCGCCTGACGTACGAGAAATCCTATCTGGCGCGCCTCAATTACGCACATCGGAATCCGGTGAAACACGGGCTTACAAAGGTGGCCAACCTTTACCCGTGGTGTTCCGCCGCATGGTTCGAGCGCACCGCCACGCCCGCCCAGGTAAAGACGATCTATGGATTCAAGACTGACGTCCTCAAGGTTCACGACGAATATGAGGTCGCAACGGAATGGTAAACGCAGGATCCATCCAAAGCGGCGTCACAGCCGCCGCACTCCATATAGCGCCATTTGGAGCGCGGCGGCAACGACGCCGCTTTGGATTGGGATAACATAATGG
>CAIYET010000888.1 GCA_903925285.1 Candidatus Hydrogenedentota bacterium
CCGCCGCCCCATCCCCCGCGTGGTGATGTGATACCACCCACCACGAACATGGTGCCTTAAGCGCCTTGCCATGTGTCAAACCATACCACAACAGCCTTCGCCTGCCAAGCGCTTATTGTCTTATGTCGAGATACGACCCTTCCGCTCCACTTCCGCTCCACCATATAAATCTGTGCTCTCCCCACCTCAGCGACCTCTGTGTCCACATCAACAGAACTCCCACAGTTTCCGGGCGATACGTGTCACTTTTCGATTGAACTTGACATGGAATACCTCTCTAATTAAAAATTAATTTATTATGAACAGTACGATTTTCTCCTCTCTTTGGCGAAGCACAGTGTTTAGCTTATGCATTGTTCTTGGCTGGACTCTGCTCAACCGACAGCGGCTTTTATTTCAACATCACCGGCACGCCCGACATCCCCATCGAAGTGGATGCCGGCACCAACCTGACGGATGGAGACTGGACGCCATTGCTGACGACCAGTCTGACCGATGGCTCGCTCGACTTCTTGGACGCGTCGTACAGCAACTTCCCGTCCCGGTTCTACCGCAACAGTGGACCGTAGGAATATCGGTGTCCCACTGACGCGATCAACGCCTTTGCATGATCGCGGATCTTGAGCAGCGAAAGAAGCTAGAGGGTTGAGATGCGCAAAACTAGTCTGATACTATTTGCCTTACCATTCTTGTCATATGCCGTCGGCAAGATTGAGGTTGTTGGCGTGGATTCCGTCGATTTCGGCAAGTATCCTGCGTACGAACCCCGAAAGGCCACATTCCTTCTCCGAAACGCTGGTGATATGCCGTTGCAAATCATCCAGGTTCGGAAGACGTGCGGGTGTGCCGCAGTGACCTGCGGCAAAACGCATTTGCAAGTTGCAGAGACCGCATCCATCGAGGTGGTCATCCTGCCCGACGCCCTCTCCGGCCGCTACCGAAAGAACATCTTTGTTGAGAGTTCCGATCCGGTAAATCCTTTCCTACGATTGAACGTCTCCGGAGAAGCGATCCCGCTTGTCACGGTCCATCCGGACACATCCTTCTATCTGGACAGCATCCCAACCAATACCCCAGTAGCCAAGACGTTCACACTCACCCCCACCGATCCCGCCGTGCGCCTGGGCACACCGGTTGTGGAAGGTTGCGACCGCATACGCGCCGTGTTGGTGCCGGAGCAAGGACCATCGAACAACAGCTCCTACACCCTCGATGTGCTCCTCATGTCTAGTCCTGAGACCAAGGAAATCCACGGTTCCGTCTCGGTGCCGATCCTCAACCCCACAAACCGCCAGCCGGTCAAGATCGGGATTTCGGGCAAGATCGGCGACGAAAAGAAGCGGTAATATTTTCTTCCCGGATCACTTGTCTGATTCCCGTTTTTCAAGAAGTCGTTGTCTTAATTTAGCAACCGTTTTTTGGGCTTGTTCGCGTACATCGTCGTTTTCGTCGCGCTTCGCTATTTCATCGAACACCTTCAGGTCCGGCTCACCTGCGACGTTCGCAAACGCATCTACAGCGCTGAGCCGGATTTCCGAATCGCTGTCGTAGAGAAACCTTTGCAGAAACTTCTTGTTGTCCGGACCGCCTGCTTCGGACAACCCCATCAGCGCTCCGCTCCGAACGAGATTGTCCCACTCGGACGAAGCGTATTCGCGCAGTAAATAGAGCGCGGGGCCGTTAGTTGGATCGTGCCGGATAATGCTCGTCGCCATCGTAACCTGATTCATGTCGTCACCTTCCTTCGCCAACGCAGTCTGCAATGCTTTCAGGACGTTACGTTGTCGAAAGGTTCCCAACAATTTGGCGCTTTCGCGCCGGACTCCGGGTCTTGGGTCGGAAAGGCACCCAATCAGCGCGTCCACGGCGCCTTCTGTTCCAATGTGCGCCAGCGCCTTTTGACTGTCCACCCAAATAATTTCATTCGTTGCATACTTCCCAAGGATCGCTACCGCCGCCGGATTTGTAACACTGGCTATTGCCGGGAAGAACGCATTGTAATAATATAACCGGCCTGCGCCTGGGCGACTGGCTTCTTCCAAGAGGAAACGAACGGCAGCGGGAGAACCTTGTTTGGCCAGAGCCGTAATTGCCGCCTCCATCAATCCTTGCTTGTTCATCTGCGTCCGTTCGTTTGAGCAAAGAATATTTGTCAGAGCGGAGACCGCTTGCTCCGACGGAATATCGCCAAGCGCTTCTATCGCAATTGCACGGGAAACAACTCCTGTGCGCCATTCTAAATTCGTGTTTTGCGCTATTGCTGCAAGATAAGGCATTGCTTTGCCGCCTAAAGATACTAGCTTGTTGTACGCAATCTCGCTTTGTAAATAACCATTCGTATCGGCGGAATCCATAGGCCGAAAAGATTCAAGCACCAATCGTTGAACTACGTCGGTTTCGAGTGCCGCCGCCGCGTAGTGCACAAGACAACAGAAGGTCGCAAATAACGTTAGCAAACGCGTTGGTTGCATGTTGTTCCTCTTTTCGGAGAAGCGTTGGGGAGTTAAAAACC
>CAIYET010000889.1 GCA_903925285.1 Candidatus Hydrogenedentota bacterium
CGGCATCATCGGCTTGAGCATTTCGGAAAGCGCGGTGATGTCATCCGTTCCCGGTCGCCCGCCGGAGAAAGTTTCCACCTCGAACGGAACGTCAACATCCCACGGGTTTGCGAGCACTTGCCCGTCGTTTTCGGCAACGCCGTACGCTTTGCGCAATTCGGCCTCGTACCGGCCAAGGACAGGCACATAAACGTCATCGCCCATCCATTGCTGCGTATTCATCGCCATTTGCACACCAGCGGGATACATGCCCTGTTCATCAATAATCATCGCCAGCCGGGACAGGCGCGAAAATTGACCGCCCTGCACCGCGTTGATTCCGGCGGCAGTAGGACGTTCCGGCATGTTCTGCATCTGGATAGTGTCTGTGCCGTTGCCGAACCGCGCACCCTGGTCAATCAGCGCAATTTCGTTGAGGTTGTTAATCGTCGGGTTCTGGAATTGGAGTTGATGCACGAAGCGATCAATGCCACCTTCGCCATACGCCGCATTGCGCACCCGGACAAGCCCGCCCACTTCCGGGTTAAGCATGTCGTCCATATTCACGCGGCTGTTGTCCACGAAAACCATGCCCGTTCCGAGCGTGATCGCGGCCTCGGCGCGCGACTTCATAAGCCAAGACGCAAATTGCTGGTAAGCGTAGGTGACGCTGAGGTGACTGACGGGGGAAAGCCGGTGTCCGTCGTTGGGCGCAATGTCGATCCACGGGTATTGGCCGTGCCGATGCGCCAGCGGATGCGCCTGTACCACAACTTCATCGGCGGCAACGGTGAATTGCCACTTTTGCGGGTAGCTTGGGTATCCAGTTCCAAACCATTCCTCGGGAATCAGGTCTATTACGAGCGTGGCGCAGTCAAGGCGGCTCGTGTCGCTGCGCCCTTCGTATCCGACGCGCTCCGTTCCGCCGTCAACGCGATTGTCGCTTGTCGACCAGTGAATCGAGCGGCCATACCCGTCTTTCGCGGCGGCGTAGGCGTATTTTCCGTTGAAGAACTGTTCTTCCGGGTCATCTTCCTTGCGCAGAATATCCATCGCGCTTGTCGGCCACAACCATCCGCCAAATTCAGCATTCTGTGTGTCGTTTGGCGACACGTTCGGGTCGAAAATGCACTGATACCAATCAATCGGGCGGATTTCCGTGCCTTCCGCAACGGTCACTTCATCAACCCAGCGGATAAGATCGCCGTCCTTGACCTTGATGTTGTGCGTTTCAAGTGCCAATGCGAGCGATTCGGTAACTTTTTCCTTGCGCGCGGCGCGGCCTTTGCGTTTTGTCCACGAAAGCGCGGCGCGTCCACGGCCATACATGACCGCATCGGACCAGGTGGTATTCCAGTGAAGGCGATGACCGAACCATGCGGCCTGCCGTCCCACGACACGCTCCAAAAGCGCGCCGCCAATGCGTGCTGACGTATCGCCAACGCCTTTGTAGCGGTGAATTACGTCTTTGACAAGGAACGTCTCGGTCATGTAGGTCAAAATCAGTTCGCGCATGGCAAACGTCATGGGGACAACGAACGTCAACTGCTTTCGCGAGTCCTTGCCGCGCACGGTTTTGTCGTAATCGGCCTCGGGCATGTACGCCGAGCAGATGCGATCCATCTCCTGGTTCTTGGGAACGAGTTGATTGGTGCGCTTCCGGGAGGCCTCGATGCGGTTGTAGACCTCTTCACAGATCTTGTTGCTGTGATCCTGCCCCGGCTTTAGACGCAACCCGCCATAGTCGTAATCGAAGTCCATCTTGGACAGCTTTTCGGAGGTGCCGCTTCGCGTAGATTTCATGTCGCTGTATTTGCTCATGCGTACACCCTCGATCCGCCCATGCGCACGGGTCCGTCATACCAGTTATCGTTGCTTTCCGAACGCATACGACGAGCGCGAGCATCTCTCTCGTTCTCGTATGGATGGGCCTTGCCCGTATCCATCGTGTTTTGAAGCGATTTGGGTGTCGCGCTGTCGTATGGGCCATAGCCAAGAAGAACTGACACAACATAACTGGCGGCATCGAGCGCGTCCCACCACGTATTTTTCGGATAGTTGAGTTCTTGTTTTTCGAGCTTGCTGTTTTTCAGGCTTTCATCGTGGTAGATGATTCCGCTTTTGTAATGAGGGAGCAACATGGATGCGCGAGCGCGCTTTGGCGCGTCTTTTCCTGTGCCAAAGTCGCCATTCCTTCCAGACGAATGCGAACCAAGAGGGCATAAGTCAACTTCGTATTCCATGCCCATCTCTCGAGCTGTGCGAATAAATAAAGCCTTTATTCCGTCCTCGGCTCCGGTCATCTCTATATGTACTTCGCGCGTGTTGTACTGCTTTGCCAACTGCATGATGCGCTTGTAAATATCGTTCTGATCCATGCGCTCATTCACGAGGCGCCGAAAGTAGATATTTTTTGTGACGCAATCGGCCGCGACAACCAAAATGGCGGTATAGGCGCTGCGCGCCGTAGCGGTGCGCGCCGGGTCAACGGTCATGAACCGATACACGCGGTCCGGTTCTTCGTCGTTGAATTTATGTTTCGTGTCGTCGTAGTAGTTGAAGTCTTTCTTGGACCAGCCGCCGTGGTTTTTTGCCATCGGCTGGCACATATATTCCATCGCAAACCGGTCGCCCTGTCCGCGCCGCTCGAATGCGGACCATTCATCGTTGATGGATTCGTTGGTCCAGAGTTCCGGCGCGGTGGATACAAGATGTTCGTTTTCGCCTTCACCTGCCCACTTGCATTTCGGGAACGTATGGCCCACCCACTCCTCAGACCCCATGAGCGTTGCCATGTTTGCCGATTCGTGCTTAAGCGTGTCCTGGTGCAAGATGCGGAACGGGGCGAGTTCTCCGGGTTTCAAGTCCCAGCGCAAACCCTCCTTGCCTTCGATGCGTTTCGGACGCGCGTCGGCGTCCACGCAGGGGAGCAATGCGCCCCAATACCATTCGGCGTGCTTGTCGCGCAATTCCGCTTGCATGACATCGGAACGATCCTCCGCATCGTCGGCGGTAATCAGCGTGGGCCGGTACATATATCCGTCAATTTCAGCGAGCGCGCCGTTTACCTGCTGGCCTTCGCCTTTCGGCGTGGCATAGAAGAACGGCTTGCCGGTGTACGGGTCCGAGAGCGTCCACGCCTTGCGCGAGAATGCCGGGTTGGTTCCGCTATACGTAGTGGGCGACATATTCCCGAACACGGTAGTTATGGCGCGGTTCGTCACGAGTTGCGTCTTCACGGGTTCGGTTACGGTCTGTGCGTTGTCTTCGGTCTGGCTTACATGCAGCCAAAACTTCTGCGAACGAAGACACGCACACATGACGACGTAGCCAATAAGGGATGTGGTTTTGAAAAAGCCGCGCGTGGCGCAAACATAGCCGTATGGGATGGTGTTGTCTTCGAGGAGTTCAAGGTGTTTGTTGCGTTGTGGAATCCATTTGGAATCGTCCTTAAACATGGGGAAGAGATATTTCGTGAAGAATATCTTCGCCCCGCCGGGCAACATGCAACGAAGATTTAACTGGTCAACCAAAGGCCGGTTCTCTCGAACCGTCTTCTCGTTGGCGAGGTCTTCGTATGTCAACTGCATGTAACCGGAATCCGACAATTCACCCTCCTTCTGGGTGCGAACTATCGGATTCGCAGTATTACTATTTTAACTTTCGCAATAACTCTACACGAAAGCGCATCAAAGATCAAGTGGTTTTAGAAGCTCTGCAAATTCATCAATCCCGCGCCGAGCCAGTACATTTGGCGCACGGTTTTCAGTGTCCACGCGGCGGCGTCAATTCCGATGGGGCCAATCTGAGATTTGAAAAACAACCCGCCGCCGCCGTTGTATGCGCCTATGCCGAGCGTTTGTGTCGTATCGCGCATGTGAACATAGCTGGCGTCGTTCGTGGCCGTGGATGCCACAGCCGCGCCGTCAACGTAGATGGTCATTCCATTGGCGCAGGTTGCGCCAGTGCCGCCAGCGGGGTCGTAAACGACGCAGATAAAGTGCCATCCGTTTGCAAGTGCATTATCAGCGGTGCGATACGCCCACTTTTGCGCCGTAGTGTCGTTGTAGAATAAGCGGGGATTCGTGCCGCTATTGAGCGTTAGTCCATACTCGAAAGAGGTCTTTGCATTGCTACTGCCCTTCCAGTAGATAATCTCGTCCGTAACCGCCTGGGACACCTTTACCCACGCCCAATATGTTACAACCGTGTCGCTCGTCCCGTTGAACGTGAGCGTTGCGGAGTCTGCACAGGTCATGCGCTGGCTACTGCCATTCAAGCTGGCGGTCCACAA
>CAIYET010000890.1 GCA_903925285.1 Candidatus Hydrogenedentota bacterium
AACTCGCCGACGCCATCCTTGCCCTCGCCGGTGAACTCTCCGGTCTGGAAGGTCAGGCACAAGTTCATCCTGCGGCGGTCGCGGGAGACTGCGGGCTGCAAGTAGAAACCAACCCATTCGCCGGAGGGAAAGCGAGCGTCGGTTTCGAGATTGTCGGGCTGTTCAAGCATCGAGGCGGATTATAGCGGCATGGTGCCGGTGATTGACAAGCACCCTGAATCGCTTGAAGGAGATGCGGTGGAAGTTCGCTGACACTGGGTTGTCAGTGCCATCAGTCACAATGAATGCGAAGTGCAGATCGATCCCAAGGTTTCAAATGAAAGGAGACTTTATGAAATGCTCTTCAATCGGGCTCTGTGGCGCCATGCGGTTCGGAATTTTTGTGTGCCTAGGCGCGACTTTCGCGCTGGCGGGTTGTGCCAGGGCCGACGCGCCCACTGCCGTCCCAGGTAAGGCGGCAACACCTGCGGGCACAGCCTCCCCGAATACTGGCGTGTCAGGTGACATACGCTTACCCGGTGATAATGCGATGCAGCCGGGCCATGACGGCCCAGAAATGGCGGCGCCCGGCGCACGCTTCATCCACGTCGCAAGCGGCACCGGTGTTCTGGCCACCGGCATCGCCACCTATCGGGAAATGGAAAACCCCGTCGCGACCCGAATGGCCAAGCGGCAGGCGTACATGGCCGCATATACCGAGTCCCGCAAGAACATGGCGGAGTTTCTCCACGGGCTGAACACCGCCGGCAAGGCCTCCCTGCGCGAGACGTTTTCCACCGTCGTGACGCCGAAGGAGAACCTCGCCAACACGACGGCAGAATCCGAAGAGATCGTGCGGCAAACGGTTGAAATGATCCTGCGCGGCTTTGTCATCTACGAGGTGCGTGACAACCCCGCCACTCACTCCGCCTCGGTCAGCATCATCGCAACCCCCAAGACGCTCGGACAACTCACTCGCGTGGCCGCTAATGCCGTGGAGTCCAAGGATCTGCAGGCCGGGATCGACGCCGTGAGCAGGGAGGTGCGGACTGGTCTTGTTCCGCCGATGGGTGGCCGCATCGTGATGGTTCCCTCCACCGGTGAAATGGCGTTTGTGGCGTTCGGGTCCACGGTAGTGCAGGTGAATGCGAACGATGCCGCCCAGGAACGCCTGAACCTGCTGGCCGCAAGAGTCGCCCAGCAACGGGCGAAGGACTCTTTGTGCGGCCTCTTGATCGGTGACAAGATCACATGGCAGGGTCAGATTGCCGCATCGCAGAAGGATGCCATCGAGGACTTTGCAGATCTGCCGCCGGATGATCCGGCGTTTAAGACCAGTGACACCGGCGTAAAGAAGTTGGAGGTTCAACGCCAGACCTTCGTGGCAAAGATGCAGACCACCGACACCTATCAGACCGCGCGCAGCGGCACCCTGCCACCGGGACTCGCGGTCGATACCTGGTACGACAGCGACAATGCCTTTGCGTATGCCATGGTCATTTACGCACCGAGCATGAGCAAGGCCGCGGCTTCCATTGCCGACGGCATGTCCCATGCTCGTCTTGTGGAGCCAATAGGTCACACCGACGCTAACGTTTCTCCGGCAACCGGTGAGGGTTTCCGCGACACGCAGGGCACAGGCGTCCCCCATCCGGGAACACCCATTCGCCAGGGGCCCACGGGAAAGGTGATGCAGGACGACGATCTGTGATCAGCCACCACAAGGAGAACTTTATGCGATGGTACGCAGCAAAGGTTTTGCTTGGGTTCGCCCTCGCAGGCGCCCTGATGGGGCAGGCGGCCGCCCCCGCAGGGCACACTGTTCGGGGGATTGGTCAGGGCGAAACCGTGCGGGAAGCTTTGGAGCAGGCGCTCATCGCTGCAATAGAGCAAGCCGTGGGCGTACACGTTGAGGGCGTGACGCTCTTGACGGGCGAAGTCATTCAATCGCGTATAGCCACCTTCAGTAACGGCTATGTGCAGCGGTACAAGGAATTGACCCGCCAGACGCGCAATGGCATCGTCGAAATCACGATCGAAGCGGTGGTATTCACTGACCGCTCCCTGGAACCACCACGTCCAGCACCTGCCATCCGGCAAGAAGTCGATGGACCTTCACTGGTGGCGCGCGGCACCACAATCCTTCGGCAGGTAAATGACTCCCGGCGGGTCATTGCGACTGCGCTCAATGGCTTTCCCTTGAACTGCATCGTCGCGAAAGTCGGAGCGCCAGAGGTTGATAAGGTGGTGGGTGAGAGCACCAAGCTCACCGTTCCGCTGACTTTTGAAATTGATTCCCCGGCATTTAATCGGACTATGGCAGACCTGCGAAGCGCTCTGGAAGCCGTTGGGGCTAAGGGCCAGCCAGTGTCCGCTACTGCGTATGATCTACGCACGCTTACGCAAGCCAAGGATGCCAAAACTCAAGAGCTTGCCGTGCGTGCGAAGTACTTCCTCGGACATGACATTCCCAATGGCATTCCGCTCTATGCGTTCTTGGAAATGTCGTCGCCACAGCCAGCTATTGTTGCAGGGCCAAACCGTGGACGCCTTATTGACCAAGTCGATGGACGTGCGGCCACATCCAGCAGTCTTGCCGTTCAGCAGAGTATCCATGTTCTGGTCCCCGCGGCTGATAGTCATCTCCCAGGAGTAGTGCCATGGATGCAGTACGACCTCAACCCCGATCAGGCGGCGCTGTTTCCGGCGCGATCAGCGAAGCAGGTGACGGTGGTCGTCGCCTTGATGGACGAAACGGGGCAAACCCTCACCAGTTATGAACTCCCCACGAGTTTTCCTGACGGCATGCACCGGGCGGACATCATGGGCGTGCGGGGCCTTTCGACGCAGTGCGGCGCTGTAAACCTACTGGCGCTGAACCCGATCGAACGCTTCGGAAATCTCTCCAAGACGCCGGGCGGACAGTTGGCTGAATTCTCAAAATGGTTCCGGTTTCAGACGTCGATTGCGTCGGTGGCTTTGTTCAGTCCGCAGGTCCGTATTCAGACATCGGTGACCATCCGCAATGACTTACTGCAACGCGTACGGTCCCTTACCGCCAAGCTGACCGAGACGCCTCAATAATCTGAAGGAATAAGGTGTTTACCGACCTGGCACAGTTTTCACGTCACGCAAACAGGTAGTATCGAGGTACACGCAATGGATGATCGAGAAAGCATTGAAACATCCCAAAAGGAGGCCCCCATATTCGGTGCGAACTATCAGGGAGTATGTGCACTGTGCGGCGTTGCTGCGGGGCGAAAGGACTTTCTTGATGAACTCAGCTGGCGAGAATTCTCCATATCGAGCCTCTGCCAGGCATGCCAGGACGCCTTCTTCGGAAAACCACAGCCCGCCCAGCCGAGAGACAATGATGCCGATTCCCGTGCCTGCGATATGTGCGGTTGCCAGTATGTCCCGCAAGAAGCACTTGCGCTGTGTGCCCGTCACTCGAAAGCGCCTGCCCACTATTCCGCCTGCTCGGACAATGTCTGCTGGCCATGTTGGCTGGAGCATTGCGAAGAAGACCCTGTGGAGGATCTGGCGGATACCCGAATCTGCAAGGGTTGCGGCGGCGAGTATTCGTGCAAAGACGAATGCGGCAAGAGCGGATTCTACCTGGATCCGCCCTGGGACTATTCCAGCGGTTCTGAAGAATACTGTTTGGCGTGCTGGCTGGGGGTTGGACCAAACGACGAAACCTGACTTGAACTCTGGTGACGGTGGCCTTCAAGACCGGCGTACAGATCGAGGAATTGTCTGCGGATGCCACACGCAGCGGCCTCATGATCGTTATTCGGAACTTGGATTGGCGGAGTTGTTTACCTGCTTTGCTTGCGGAAAACGTTGAATGACGATGGCCACGATCCAAGTGGTTCGCAATATGATGTGGCGCGTGAGGAGTGTCGCAACAGGACGATCACGCGCCAGGAAGATATCAGGCGTCCCTGCGTGGGACTGTCGAAAGGAACGACACTAATGGCAGACAGAGTGATACTGAACATCATGCAACTTACCCCAGATATCTCCCTCGACTGGTCAGTGGGCCAGGTGATCCTGGATCTGTACGAGGTGAGGCCCATCCAGGAGGGTGCCCCGCGACATTACGCCGAAGGCGAGATATGGCGTGTCTATCGCGTCCACCATAGGGGTTGGAACAAGGATTTGGCAATGATGGTTCCACTGGTCAGTGCATTTGAGAGCCAGTTGCAGAAGGAGAACGTCACACGGGAGTGCGAGACGTGGGTGAACTTGGGTCTGCATCCACACACGGTCAGTTGCCATTACGTGCGGCGTGTGGGCGACGTGCCGATGGTGTTGGCGGAGTTCATGGAAGGCGGAAGCCTCAAGGCATGGATCGACTGCCGAAAGTTGTACGTGGGAGGGCCGGAGGAATCGCTCAGACGTATTCTGGACATCGCCATTCAATTCGCCTGGGGGCTGCAGTACGCGCATGATCAGGGGTTGCTTCATCAGGATGTGAAGCCGGCGAACGTGATGATGACGGCGGAAGGCATAGCGAAGGTGAAGGGCTTCGGGCGGGTCAAGGCGCGGTCAGTGATGGGCGAAACCGCGGGGGTTAGAGGAGGTCAGTGCATCCTGGCCAGCTATGGTGGGAAGACACTAGCATATTGTTCTCCGGAACAGGCACAGATAGCGGGATTGCAGAAGGCTAATGCTGATCCGGCGAGGCTGCCCAATCTCACTCACAAAACAGACATCTGGAGCTGGGCGCTATCGGTACTGGAGATGTTCGTGGGCCGGCCGTTCTGGGTGGATTACAACCCAGGTGGACTGGCGGGCCTGTTGGAGCCGCAGGCGTTGGAGAGTTATATGCGCGGCGAGGTGGAGAACGCAGCAGTAAATCAGATGCCTGATGTGATCGCAGACTGTCTGCGGCGCTGTTTGAGGCTCGAAAGCAAGGACCGTCCAGGAAACCTTCGGGAGGTGGTTGGGGAATTGATCGCTTTGTATCGCAAGTGTGCCCAAGGGGAGTACGGCCGTAGTGAACCGAAGGCGGTAAAAATGGATGCGAGCAGCCTAAACAACCGGGGCCTAAGCCTAATGGACCTGGGCCAGGCGGACCAGGCGTTGGCGGTGTGGGATGAGGCGTTGGCGAAACACCCCGGTCATTGGGAAACGACGTACAACTGGGCGATCCGGTTGTGGCGACGAGGTAGTCTGACGGACCAGTCGGTGGTGGAGGCATTGCGTGAGGCGAAAAGCCGCCAGCCGGGTGACTGGTCGGCGGCGTACCATCTGGGGTTGGTCCACTTGGCGCGTGGCGATGGGGAGTCGGCGAAGGAAGTTTTGGATGAGGCGGTACGACTGGGCGGGGACGGCGAGGCGGAAGTGGCCCTGGATTGCGCGCACGAGTTGTCATTGGAGGGCGGGCGCTGCCTGCGAACGTTCGCGGGGCACACGAGTGTGGTGAGTTCCGTGTGTCTAAGCGGCAATGGTCGCTTGGCGTTGTCCGGGAGTTGGGATCATACCCTTGGTCTGTGGGAGATCTCCACTGGGCGTCATGTGCGGACGTTCGAGGGGCACAAGAATTTTGTGGACTCGGTCTGTCTCAGCGGCGACGGTCGCTGGGCATTATCGGGGAGTTGGGACCAGACCCTGCGCCTGTGGGAGGTTTCCAGCGGGCGTTGCGTGCGGACGTTTGAGGGGCATGCACACACTGTGAATTCCGTTTGTCTAAGTGGCGACGGTCATTGGGCGTTGTCGGGGAGCTTTGATCATACCGTTCGTCTGTGGGATATCTCCTCCGGGCATTGCGTGCGGACATTCAAGGGACACACAGACAATGTGCATGCTGTGTGTCTAAGCGGCGATGGTCATTGGGCGTTGTCGGGGAGTGAAGACAAGACGCTTCGCCTATGGGAGGTTTCCAGCGGACGCTGTGTGCGGACGTTCGAGGGGCACATGGGAGGGGTACGCTCCGTGTGTCTAAGCGGCGACGGTTGCTGGGCATTGTCGGGGAGTGAAGATAATACCCTTCGTCTGTGGGACGTCGCCAGCGGACGCTGCGTGTGGACGTTTGAGGGACACGCGGGGGAAGTAGATACAGTATGTTTAAGCGGTGACAGCCGCTGGGCGGTGTCGGGGAGCTTTGACCAGACCATTCGCCTGTGGGAGATCTCCAGCGGGCGTTGCGTGCGTACGTTCGAGGGGCACGCGGAAGGGGTGCGCTCCGTGTGTCTAAGCGGCGATGGTTGCTGTGTGTTGTCGGGAAGTTGGGATAATACTCTTCGCTTGTGGGAAGTGACGGCGATTACCACGGCAGCGGCACTCCAGCCGCCAGCATTGTTGTGCAGCGTGCGCAGCGCCGAGGAACATCTGCGAACGCAAGCTCGGTTCGCCGATCTTATAGCCTCGGCCCAGCAGGCACTGGAAATGGGTCGGTCTGCCGAAGCACTGCGACTGGCGCGCGAGGCGCGGAGCCTAGCGAGTTGCGAGATCGCCCCGGATGCACTGGTAGTGTGGAATGCAGTGGGACTGAAGGGCGTTCGGCGGGGATTCAGGGCCGGCTGGTGTAGGCGAATGTTTGAGGGGAACACGATTTTTGTGGATTCCGTGTGTCTAAGCAGAGACGGTTGCTGGGCGTTATCTGGGAGCGAGCAGTACGAAGGCGTAGACCATACCCTTAGCCTGTGGGAGGTCTCCAGCGGACGCTGTGTGCGAACGTTCGAGGGGCACACAGACAGTGTATGCTCCGTGTGCCTGAGCGGCGATGGTCGCTGGGCCTTGTCGGGCAGTTGGGACAAAACGCTTCGCCTGTGGGAGGTTGCCAGTGGACGCTGTGTGCGAACGTTCGAGGGGCACACAGACAGCGTATGCTCCGTGTGCCTGAGCGGCGATGGTCGCTGGGCCTTGTCGGGAAGCTTGGACAAGACGCTTCGCCTTTGGGAGGTGCATAGCGGACGCTGCGTGCGAACGTTCGAGGGGCACACGGGTAGCGTGTACTCCGTGTGTCTAAGCTGTGACGGTCGCTGGGCGTTGTCAGGAAGTTGCGATCATACCCTTCGCCTGTGGGAGGTTGCCAGCGGGAGTTGCGTGCGAACATTCGAGGGACACACGGGTAGCGTGTACTCCGTGTGTCTAAGCGACGACGGTAGCTGGGCGTTGTCGGGATGCCATGACAAGACCCTTCGTCTTTGGGAGATTTCAAGCGGGCGCTGTGTGCGGACGTTCGAGGGGCACAGGCATCCTGTGTCCTCCGTCTGTCTAAGCAGCGACGGTTGCTGGGCATTGTCGGGGAGCCACATGACTCTTGGTCTGTGGGAATTGGATTGGGAATTGGAGGCGCACGATTCGGCCGACTGGCACGAAGGCGCCCGCCCCTACCTGTTGAACTTCCTGACCCTTCACACCCCGCCGGGGGGACATTGGCCGAATAGCCGGACACTGACGGAGGAAGAAGTGCAGACCACTCTGACTCGGAGTGGCCGGCCACTTTGGAATGAGGAGGATTTCCGGCAACTCATGCACACGCTGGCCTGCAGCGGCTACGGCTGGCTGCGTCCCGAAGGCCTTAGGCGTGAACTGGAGAAGACGGCCGCCAATTGGCAAGGCCCGCCGCCGTTGCCTCAAGGACAGATGCCATGAGCAGAGACAGCCGCCTCGATACCGCACCGCAGGGCAAAATGATACCGGCCGCGTGCGCTTGCAGATCTTTCCACCCCCGCATCACCCGGACATACCACCGCGCTATCATATTTTCATCCGTTTACGCCGCGAGCAAATTGACCCACCCGAACTGCAGTGGGAGCCTTGAACCAGCGGTTCACATGCAATATCTTGGCACCGTTGCCCAAATTGTCTCGGGACGTTTGGGTGCCCTATGACACCCAGATCAGGGGTATACTGCCCTTGCACTGCCGGGGACGTTCCCGGGGGCTCAGTAATACCGCGAAATGGGCTTCCGCATCGGCGGTAATGGGCTTCTTGGAGGGCCAACATACGCGCCGAATCCCACGCCCCCATTTCTTCAAGTAAAGGAGGAACGTTATGCCCAATGGCGGTCCTGATTGCTGTGGCAACTGCTCGCATAACAAGGCAGTCCAGATCATGGCGCACCCGCACCCAGAACAGCCTGACAAGTTCTGGCAGCTTTCGCACTGCACGCTGCGGGACGTCAGAATCACGAAACCATTCTGGACATACTGCAGCAACTTCACATATGGGAAGACCCCGGAAGCCCGCAACAGAGAGGAATCACCGAGGGGATGGATTACCGCAAGCGGACTCTACGAGGGCTATGTGCGCATTCCCTGGGACGAGAATCGCGAACCCAGGGTTTCCGTTCCCGCCACCTGCTCGATTTGCGGACGCAAGACCGACAACGGCATTGAGGTTGACCATGACGGGGACGTCCTTGGCTTCTGCACCAACCGGCACTACGTAGAATGGTGGGTGACGATTCATCGGGATAATTCGTTCAGGCCCGAGGACTTCGAGTCGCCTGAAACAAGATACAAGGCGGACTGATTGTCTGCGTTGTTCCTGACAGACCGCCCAGCCCGACAAGGCCCACGCCTACCAGGAAGCCATCCGCCACGGCCGCACGATCTGGACGTCCGACGACTTGGAGGTCGCATGTGTAATCGCCAACACCGTTGCCCGCTCGTGAGGCCTGACCGCGCTGAATTCCGACGAGCGATGGGACTCCCGTCGGCCCATCACCGCCGCCGAACGCGGCCGATTCCAGCATACCCTTGGCTAAATGAAAACGCAGGTCATCACCAAACAAGGCTTGCGGCCTTCCGACCTTACCCTACGCGCGATGCTGGCCGCTATGGGTCGCACCGCGACACGCCGAGCGCTCATAACCTTCTGTTATCTATATGTCCTGGAAGAACAACGTATTTGTCCACCATTAACATCGGAAAATGGCCACTTAATTTCATGAGGCGCACATCAGGAAAATGGGTTTGGCGCGTGTGTCCGGTGGCAGGAATTGGCTACTTGAAGGGCCGAGATGATACGATCAAGAATGTGAAAATGGAGTCATGATGAACGTAGCGATTGATATAGATGGGTGTATTACAGAATATCCAAAAGTGTTTGCATGCTTGCTGCAATTACTTTCACATGGATGCCACATAACCATTATCACAAATCGTGAGCCTGGAACTGAGGAAGAGATTGTTGAAGAACTGAAAACCTATGGGATATTTGAGAATGATTACGATCTGGTCGTAATCACGGATAAAAAGGCAGATTTCATAGTCAAGAACGGGATTGACTTGTTTATTGAAAATACGGACGAGTATTTTCAGAAATTGCCTAGTTCGGTATGTGTGATGAAAGTAAGGGAGGATGGTAATTTCAACTATGACACAGGTAGGTGGATATACGGAAGAACAACTGGTGAAAATCTTACGTAAGGTGTAAACCGCGGAGCAAAGTGTGAAGTGCCGCCGGAACAATTTGCTTGCCGAAGAATAAGGTCTGGCACGCTGGTTGGGCGTTAGGCGTTGGGCCTAGCGATGAAACCTGATTTTAGAAACGAGTTTCCACAGGTCTTGACATCCGGGTCGCCAGGGAAAAAAATGGCATTGCTACGCAACGTGGACCTCGAGATGCTCCCTGGCGGTCAAGGCTGCGATCGATAGAATACAGTCACGCTGGGTTATGATAAGCTGGCTAATATGAGGGCCGAATGAAAATCCTCTGCACTGGCGATTTGCATGTGGGCCGACGCGCAAGCCGGTTGCCTGTCGACTGGTGTGGCACCGAGTGTTCCTGCGCCGCGGTGTGGGAGAGGATCGTTGAACTGGCCATCCGCGAGCGTGTGGACCTCGTCGCGGTGAGTGGCGATCTGGTCGATCGGGCCAATCGGTATTACGAGGCAATAGGCCCCGTCGAGCGCGGCGTGAGGATCCTTGCCAAGGCCGGCATCCAGACGGTGGCCGTCGCCGGAAACCACGACTTCGACGTGTTGCCTCGGCTGGCGGAGTCACTGGCGGGCGATCTGCAACTGCTGGGAACAGACGGGAACTGGCAGCGTATTACCATTCAACGCGATGGTGGCGACCGCCTCCACGTCGATGGATGGTCATTCGTAATTGTTTAGCGTCCTACCCGCTGGGCTGGGGCAAAGGCGGGCTGAGAATCTGCGGTGAACGAAGCTGGCGGCTCATGTAACCCAAGACGCTGTGGGCGTTCTTGCGGGCCGTGAATAGAACCGTCATCAAGATT
>CAIYET010000891.1 GCA_903925285.1 Candidatus Hydrogenedentota bacterium
CGTACGAAGCCGCCCGCCAACGCGCGCGCCATTTGGCCAGCACCGATAAACCCAAAATTACGGTCTAGCATAACGTTCCAATTCACTCCTGTCGCTTCGGCAACTCGGCGGCCCGCAGCTTGCGAAACGAGAGATCCGTCGTAGCATCGTGCCCTTGAATCATGATCGTCCCCGGCTCCAGACGCAATCCTTTCCGCGGGTTCTCGTCCGGCGGGCGCTGGTCCACCCAGTCGGTGACCTGGTAGCCATCGACCCACACCGCCACGTGCAACCCGTGCGCCAGCAAAGTTTCGTGGAACCACTTCTGGTCGTCGGCCACGACGCGCCGAGCGGCCTGGCGGCGGAAGATTCCGCCGGTTCCGCAATCCGCGGGCTGGGAGCGATCACCGTCCTTGAACCCGTTATGGATTTGAGCTTCGTAACCCATCAGCTCCTGTCCGGGAAGGCAGCGGAAGAACACGCCGGAGTTGACGTTGGGAGCATGGGTGATGCATTCCCAGTGGATGGCGAAGTCCGCGTAGTTCTGCGCGGTTTCCAATTGGCCGCGGCCGCCCTGCACGCGCAGGCACCCCTCCTCACTGACGGAAAACTTGCCGGCCATGTTTGGATACGTGTTCCAACCGGTCAGGCTCTTGCCGTCAAACAGGCTGGTCAAACCCAGCGGTTTGAGCTTGATGTTGCGGAACGCCACTCGCCCCTTGTTGAACTGCAAGCCGATGTGCCCGCGGCGAAGCGGCTGCGGATCCCGATAGTCCAGTAGGGACTGGCCGTTCAGCTGGACCACCACCCGTGGGCCTTCGACGGTCACTTCGTAGGACTGCCAGTCGCGGCTCTCCCACGTGCCGTCGGCCGGCTGGCGTTTCACGAGGCTGCCGGTGGGAAAAGGATTGTCCGGACCGGCGATGTTGACCTCGTAGCAGTCCTTGGCGGGATCCGCCGGGCTTAACGTCGTGTGCAAGAAGACGCCACTGTTGGTGTTCTGCTCGCAGCGAAAGTCGACTTTCAGGGCGTAGTCGGCAAATTCCGTCGTGGTACAAAGCAGCCCCTGCTCCCCACCGCTGACGGTGATGCTGCCGTCCTGAACCGCCCAATTGGCTTTGCTGCTCGCCTTCCAACCGAACAACGTCTGGCCGTCGAACAGCGTGATCCAACCCTCGGACAACTCGGCCTCGGTGAGCAGTTTCGCAGGTTCCGCCATCGGGGGTGTTTGCCCTGACTGGGCCGGTGACAGGGCGTCCGCGGTTTCGCGTTGAGATTCGGCGAGCGGTTGAGCCGTGCCCGCGCCGGCCCCTGACGGGTTGGCGCTGCAGCCGGTAAGGACCGCCAGCGCCGACACCCATAGAGCTGCGGCCGAGAAGCAGGTATGCTGAGCGAACATCGAATTCTCCGAGCGGAAACGCGAGAGATACTAACAACAATCTACCTGATGCCTTTGTTCCACAACAGGGATGGACGCATGATGCGGGACCGACCGTCGTACGTCCGGGTGTTTCTGACCTTTGCGCGGAACAGTTTGATCCGCGACATGACGTTCCGTACCAACTTCCTGTTGGAGTCGGTGTCTTCGGTTGCGTGGACTCTGATGAACGTCGGATTCTACTTGATCATCTTCCACCACGCGGACCGGATCGGCCCTGAAACGGGCTGGGGCAAGTACGAATTCTTTGTTTTTCTGGCGACGACCTGGTTCGTGAACAGCCTCGTCCAGACTTTCTGCATGCCGAACGCGGACGAGTTCAGCGAGTTGATTCGCACGGGGAACCTTGACTTCGCGCTGCTGAAG
>CAIYET010000892.1 GCA_903925285.1 Candidatus Hydrogenedentota bacterium
CAAGAACCGACATGGAATCGACCGAAACCGACATGGAATGGACGGAGTTGCCAGTTGTTGGTTGCCAGTTGCCAGTGGGGCGGAAGGCGTGATTCGATTGCCCACGAAGCTGCACCAAGGCACACGAAGAGCGGATCGATACGAGCGTATTCGATTGTTAAAGAGCGAACGACGCCGGCAGTATAACATAGTCCGAATAAGAATACAATCTTAATATTCGTCAAATCAGGAGCATATTTCTGGTGCTCCATCCGGCGGGCGATGGGGAGCGGTCGCTTGGCGAGAACGGACGAAGGGCAATGGCACGGCTGGGACTGCGTATGGACGCGGCGATTCCTTCGGGCGCGAGGGCATCCCCGCCGTGCTCCTGGGGGGCAGTTGTTGGGAAAGAAGACGGGTGGTAGGATGCGGGGCATGGGGAATACGCCCACACGCACCAGCGCGAAGACCAAACTGCCAAAGCTCATCGAGCAGTATTATGCCGATCTGAAGGATCTGGCCCATCAGAATGTCATGTTCGAAATGGGCACGCGGCATGCCTTCCACACGCTGCTGGCGGGTGCCGGGAAGGAACCGGGCTGGACGCTCATTGCCGAGCAGGAGAAGAAGGTCAACGGGAAGACGATCCGGCCGGATGGGACGTTCAAGGATGCGCTAAACCTGGTGCGCGGGTTCTGGGAGGCTAAGGATACGGATGACAATCTCGAAGCGGAGATCGAGAAGAAACGCAAGGTGGGGTATCCGCTCTCGAACATCATCTTCGAGGACACCGCGACGGCCATTCTGTATCAGCATGGGATGCGGGTTCTGGCCGCGGATATGAAGGATCCGGCCAAGCTGGCGGAACTCATCACTGAGTTCTTCCGCTACACCGAGCCGGAGATCGAGGAGTTCGAGCAGGCGATCAACGAGTTCAAGGAGCGCGTGCCGGATCTGGCGGTGGGGCTGAGCAAGAAGATCGACGAAAGTCACCGGACCAATCCCGCGTTCAAGAAGGCGTTCGCGGATTTCTTCGAGCTTTGCCGCACCAGCCTGAATCCGAATCTCTCCCAGTCGGCGGTCGATGAGATGCTGATCCAGCACATTCTCACCGAGCGGCTGATCCGGGAGATTTTCGACAACCCGGAGTTCGTCCGCCGCAACGTGATCGCGGCCGAGGTCGAGAAGGTCATGCTGGCGATGACCAGCCAGAGCTTCGACCGCAACACCTACCTCAAGGAACTCGACCGTTTCTACGTGGCCATCGAGCGGGCCGCCCGGACGATGACGGATTTCTCGGACAAGCAGCACTTTCTCAACACGGTCTACGAGCGGTTCTTCCAGGGGTATTCGGTCAAGTTGGCCGACACGATGGGCATTGTCTACACGCCGCAAGAAATCGTGGATTTCATGTGCGCCAGCGTGGCCGAGGTGCTGGAGAAGGAATTCGGCAAGCACCTCTGGGACGAGGAGGTGTTCATCATCGACCCCTGCACGGGGACGGGGAATTTCATTGTCAATTTGATCCGGCGGATGCCCAAGAAGGAACTGCCGGATGTGTACAAGCACCGGCTGTTTGCCAATGAGATCATGTTGTTGCCGTACTACATTGCGGCTCTGAATATTGAGCATGCGTATTATGAGCAGACGGGGAGGTATGAGGCGTTTGAAGGGCTTTGCTTCATTGACACACTCGACCTTGGTGATCCTCGCCACACGACGTTGTTCTCGCAGCAGAACACCATGCGAGTGGACCGAGAGCGCCATGCCCCGATTACTGTTGTAATGGGCAATCCACCCTACAACGTCGGTCAGACGGTCCACAACGAACGCAACCAGAATCGCGCCTACAGCCACGTTGACGGGCGGATCAGGGCCACGTACGCCAAGGCTTCCGCCGCAACTTCCGTCAGTAAGCTGAACGATCCGTATGTGAAGTTCTTCCGATGGGCGACGGATCGACTCGGTGAGCGTGACGGGATCGTCTGCTTCGTGTCCAACAATTCGTTCCTGACGCAAACAGCTTTTGACGGGATGCGCAAGCTCCTGGCGGAGGACTTCAGCACGATCTATCACGTCAATCTGGCGGGAAACGTGCGGGAGAATCCCACACTTTCGGGGACGCAGTACAACGTCTTCGGCATCCAGGTTGGGGTGGGTATCACCATCGCCGTCCGGCATGGACGAAGCCGTCGCAAGCCGGCTATTCGCTACACGGGAGTCGAGAAGACACTGCGCAGGGAAGACAAGCTCGCATGGTTGGCGCGCCTTCATTCCGTAGGGCAGACAGAGTGGAAGACGCTCCGTCCCGATCACCGGCACACCTGGCTCGTGCCTGCCAATGGCAAAGAATTTTGTACGTTTGTTCCGATCGGTAGCAAAGAGGCGCGGATGGCGACTGCGGCGCAGGCGCAAACCGTTTTCAAAGACTATTCGCTCGGCGTGGCGACTCATCGCGACAGCGTAGTTTACGATTTCGACCCAACCAAACTCATTCAGCGCATTCAGGAGTTCGCTGAAAACTACAACACGGAAGTGGATCGATGGCGCCGCGCCCCGAAAGATGCGAAGGTTGACGAATATGTCCGGTACGACAAGATCGCGTGGGACCGGGATCTCAAGAAAGATCTCGAACGAGGCCGATACGCGACTTTTTCCCCGGCGAATCTGCGAGAATGCACCTACCGGCCGTTCACGAAGATGCAGTTCTACTTCGATCGTCTGTTGAATGCTGAGATCTATG
>CAIYET010000893.1 GCA_903925285.1 Candidatus Hydrogenedentota bacterium
GCTTCCTTGCGGTCCATGCCGGTGATGTCGCCCGAGGCGTCGTAGGAGTAGGCGTATGCGATGAATTGGGTCGCGTCGGGCTTCTCGTGGCTGAGAGTCTTTAGCCAGCCATTGTTGGAATAGGCGCGCTTCTCCTTGCAGCCGTTCGGATAATCCAACTGCGTCACGCGTCCGGCCCCGTCATAATGGTAAGTGAAGGTATGGCTGGCCCAGTCGGCGACAGTCGCCATACGCCCAGCGTCATCAAACGTGTAGGCGGCGGTCTTGGCGTTCGTCGGGTAATCGTAATAGATGGCCGTACGGTTGGAAGCGTCGTCATACCCGTAACCGATCTGATTGGTGAATGGGTCTGTGACTGCCGTAATCCGGTCGAGTACATCGTGCGCCAAAGCCGTCGTTCCGTCCGGCCCGGTCATCGTGGTGCGGTTGCCGTTTTCGTCGTACACGAAACCGACCGTCGTGGCGTCCGGATAGGTGATGGTGGTCAGCCGATGCGTCGGGGACCAGACGTAGTTGGTCAGATACGCCCTTGCGTCGAGCCTGGAGGCGAGATTCCCGGCGTTATCATACGTTTGCCTGACCGTCCGCCCGATCGCGTCTGTTTCAGAGATACGCCGGTTCAAGGCGTCATAGGCAAAGGTCGTCGTGTGGTCGTTCGGGTCCGTAATGCTGGTCAAATTGCCGTTCAGGTCGTATGCAAACTGGGCACTTCCGCCTTTGGCGTCCGTGATCTTTACCCGGCGATCAAGGTCGTCATACTCATACTGGGTGTCCTTCCCACCTTCCGTCACTTTGGTCACCCGGCCTGCGGCGTCGTATTCCAAGGTCTTTCTATTTCCCAAGGCGTCGGTGGAAGTCAGCAAACGGTTGAGCTTGTCGTACGTGAGGTACGCCGGGTTGTGATTGCCGTCCATAACGGTTGTCGGGTTGCCGTTGGCGTCATAATCTTAGGAAGCGGTGTAGTCGGGGTCGGCCTTGGTGGGATCGATGACTTTGGTGCGGTTGCCTGCGGCGTCATACTGATACCGCCAAATCTTGCCCCGGCGGTCCGTGACGCTGGCCAGGCGGTCGAGGTCGTCATACCCGTGGACCTCGGCATGATCAAGTGCGTCGATAATTCGCTCGACGGCATTGTGGACGTTGTACTCGTAGTGGGTTGCATTCAGCCGCGCATTGGTGATCGTGGTGCGGTTCCCGTTCTCGTCATACGTGAATGAAACCGGATGCCTATCCTGGTCCGTCGCCGACAGCATGTTGCCCTCAGCGTCATACGTGAACTCTGTGTAGGCGGTGTTCGGTTCGGTTGCCCGCGTGATCCGGCCAAGGGAATCATAGGCGAACGTCGTCGTTTCGGCGAGAGCGTTTGTTGTGGTAGCGAGATTGCCAACGGCGTCATACGTGAATGTGGTCTCATGGCCCAGAGGGTCGATGGAACGGGTGCGCTGGCCCAATGGGTTGTATTCAGAAGACTGGACCCAACCAAGGGGACGTGCGACGCGCGTCAGATTGCCTTGGTCGTCGTATTCAAACGTGGTAACCCGGCCCAACGGGTCCGTCAGCTTGGTGACCTGGTCCTGCTGGTTGTATTCCCAGCGAGTCTCATTGCCCAACGGATTTTTCGCGTAGACTGCGTTTCCACGGGCATCGTACGTAAGCTCTGTCTTGTTGCCCCGCTTGTCCGTTACAGCTATCCGATTGCCCTGTTCATCGTATGTGTATTCCGTGAAGAAGTTTCGGGCATCGGTCACGCGCACCAGCCAACCGTTGTCATCGTAGGCGTGCTTTTCCACACCGCTCAGCGGGTCTGTGATGGTCGTGACGCCATCGACGCCGTAAGCATATTGCCAAATCTTACCCCGGCCATTAGTTTGCGTCAACACGCGTCCGGCATCGTCGTACACATTCGTGATGCTCAGATTGCCGCGCCGGTCTTGGACGGTGAGTATTCTGTGGTTGGCGTCGTACCCATAGACAATTGCATGGTCCAGGACATCGGTGCACGAAACCAGATCGCCATCAGGCGAGTAGGCGTAATTGATATGTCTGCCGGTGTGATCCGTAACCGTCGTCAAGCGCCCATTCCCGTCGTAATCGAACTGAACCGGACGGTCCACGGTGTCCAGCAGGGAAGCCAGTCGCCCGTTTCCATCGTAATTTAACTGTAGACGGTTGCTGTGTCTGTCGGCGATGCTATCGAGCCGACCATTGGACGCAAAGTGGTAGGCGGTGAGGTTTTTGGTATGGAACAGGTAGGTTCCATCCGAGTTCTTGGCCAATGTGCCAGTGAAGCCCCCGGTGGCGTTTTCATAGCTGCCGCCAGTCGCTGAGAGAAACAGGTCGCTCGCGCCGTTAGCCCACGAGATGGTTACTTTGCCGTTGACATCTTCCACAAGGGAAACCATGAACGTGTGCCGCCACTTGGGGCCGAGGACGGAATCGCCCGAGCGACGGGAGTCGTAGAACCGGACGAACTCAACGGGAAGACCGCGTCCTGGAATCTCCAGATCCTTACGCGAATAATGGTATCCGCCCGTGGCCGTGTTCACGGGGTCATTTGCCGTGACTTGGTTGCTGAGCGTGATGGTGTCAACTTTGGACGACTCCACTCGAAACGATCGGAACGCGCTGAATGGGCCTTGCGAGCCGTTGTTGGCCTGCACCCGCCAACGGTACGTTCCTGCCGCCAGCGAAGAGATCGTGTAATTCAGAGGGGAAGCGGGCCGCGACACGGCTTGGACATTGCCGCGACTGTCCAGCAACTCCAGGTTGTAGCCGACAATTGGCGCGGGCGAGGAAGGCTGAAGCCAGGAAAGTTGAATCGGCGGAGCCACAAGGACGCCGTCGGCTGGACCCGATAGGACGACTTGGCCGGGTGGTTGCGGTGGTATCGGAATAACCTGAATCGCTTTATTGGCTGCCGCGAGACGATATGAAGCTGTGACGGTGGCGTCCTGCGTCGAAGACACTGTCTGCGCCTGCAAGAACCCTGTGGACGCACCGATACTGGCAACCGCCGGAGGCGAGACGGTCCACTGTGTGGAGTCGGTAACGGCCTTGTTCGTGCCATCGACAAAATACGCCCTGCACGAGAACTGGGCGGTCATGCCCGAGACGATGGGAGTCTGACCAGAAATCACAAGATGATCGACCGCCGCGACGTTCCGGACACGAACGGCTTTTCGCGCGGTCTTGCTCTGGCAAGAGGCTTCTATCTGGCAGGAAATATCGCTGGATACGGTGCTTGCCGTGAAGAGCCCCGTGCTTGACCCTATCGATCCGCCCTGGCCATACACGGACCAGGAGGAAAGACTCGTTGCGTTGCCCGTCGTGCCGTCGTTGTACGTCGCGGTACAGGTGTATTGAGTGGACGTTTCTTCGTCAACCGCATCGGGTCCCGCAATTGTAATAAAGTTTACTGTTTTCAATGGCGCTATGCTGATAATTGGATAGTTTGTATATGAAACAGCCGGGAATCCGTAACTCTCGCGTGCCGCCCAACCATATTTCGTGCCCGTGCAAAAATCTACCGCTCGAACCCGCACTTTGCAGTTGTTGGAAACAGGCCCTGTGACCAGCCAAAGGTACGGTGAGCCCGTACCTTGCGGAAGAGTGTCTATTGTGTTCCACGTGCTGCCTCCGTCACGGGAAAGCTGAATTTGATACTGCAAAAAAAGAAAATCGGCAGCTTCGTGCCATGCAATCTGTTGGCTATCCCCTATGTTCCAGACAATCCCTGTAGAACCCGGTATTGTTGTCTGCACCGTCGGCGCTGACAATGGCACAGCATATATTTGGTAGTTCCCGCCAGTAGCACCGCATACGGCCAAGTAGTAATAGCCGCCATAAGTTGATTGGAACGCGACCCATTCGGGATTGCTGCCGGAGGATGCCGAGTATGTGTGATTGCCCGTGCCGCGGCCAGAGTCCACCGATGAGGTTATATCCCCGTAAAGGTCCATATCGCAACCCAAAGGACTGACCATTATGGTGTAATATGGTCCGGCACTGACGGGTATCCGGTACTTTACCTGCTGACCGCTGAGAACAGAACCGGGTTTCCAAGAACCAATAGGAAGGTCCATGATTTGTGCCGTTGCGGGTACTTCCACGTATCTGTCTGATGAAGGGCTGCTCCAGCCTGACGCATTGTAGGCGCAAAGGTCCCATCGGTATCGCATCCCCGGTTGCAGGACACCGGCGGGAAGGTTATACGAGGTACCGGTAAGATTCTCGTTGTTGTGTACGATGTTGGCTGGGCCATAGGGATCTTTGCTTATATTGAATGAATAGCGAGTGGCTCCTGTGGATGCATTCCATCGGAATGTCTGGCCAGAGGGGTCCGGAAACGGCGGCGTTGACGAGTAATTCCCGGGGCCGATAGTCACGGGGATAGGCGGCGCAGCATTCGCGGATAGGCTCCATGGCAGAACCACAAGGACTGGCGTAATGAAAGCAAGTGCTCGATGTCGAAATATCACGGCTAAACCCTACCTCTCAATTTTGCAGGACGGTAAGCCTACGTCTATGTTTGATATTGATAGCTTCCGAAAGCCCCTTCGCGCGCATTTCACTCAACCGCAAGCTCTGACGTGATGTAAAACCGCGAAGGACTCCCGCCACAATCATGAAGAACTAATATGAGGCTACTCCGATGGATTCCTGATTTCAACTTCTCGCACTTTCTTTCAGGTGCAACACAAACGCCTTTTCGGCAGTACTTGTCAGCGTCCACGAAATGTGAACGCTCCGTCTTCGAGGTGGACCGCGTGGAACGGTGGAACGCGCGGCGTCGCAACAGATTCACACAATAAACGTCAGTCGCATCGGACTCGCGGAGTGGTGCAACGGTCATCCCGCAAAGGCAGCGCTCAGGTCGCCGGTCCACTTCCGGTCCATTTGCTTCGCGAGGCGTCAGGGGCACTCTCGGCCATCCGGACGGGGAGGCGGCGCTGTTCGTCACGCAAGCGAGTCCGGGGCAGAACTCCCGTTGCGCCTCGATTGTAGTCGCGAGCGAGGGCGATGCGCCGCGGCCCCAAAGTCGTAAGTCATTGAATTCCAATGGTGTTTGTGAGCTAGTGTACTGTTTGTAGTAGTGGCTTTTAATCCGGTGGCCGCGGGTTCGAGTCCCGCCCCGCCTACCATTTCATCTCTATGGCGCACAATGGCTTTCAGCCGTTGTGCTCTTTCCTTTCATCGCCCCGATGAAGACGCCCCCGGTCAACTTCCGGTCCGTTTCCGTCATTCAGGCGCTATGCGGGTTCCGTAGAACCTGCGGGAGGAACCCGCGCTGCTCCGCCCGGAAACCGTTATGCGCACGCAACACTTGTGCGGGCGGGAGTCCGCGCGTCTGTGGAAATGGCGTTCCGCGCATTTCACCGATGAAAGTGGAGAGTCGCGTTTGCCGTATCCGGGGATGCTTAC
>CAIYET010000894.1 GCA_903925285.1 Candidatus Hydrogenedentota bacterium
AAGATCGCACGCCCCAGTCGAACGAAAACGCAATGAAATCAAACTCCCGATACCCGCTCCTCACCTGCCCGCGCGAAAACTCGCCCCCTTACCTGCGGATCGGGGATTCTCCATCGAGGAGGGCAGGGGGGATAAAACCTACTTGGCCCAGATCTGGCGATCAATCAGCGGTATGAAATCCGACCATTCCAGATGCCGCTCGCGCGTCTCGCGAATCACGCGCGTAAACGCATCGGCCTGCGCATCGAGATTGTCGCACTGGTAGAGCACCATCGCTTCGAGCGTCTTCGGGACTACCGGCGAACCGTTGACGAGTTCGCCATGATGCGACAGAATCAAATGCAACACGTGCATGCGCAAAAGTTCCGGAAAATCCGGGATCGCGTCTATCTGCTTGCGGACCATTTCGCACCCGATTTCGAGATGCCCCAGCAGCTTGCCGACGGTCGTGTAATCGACCAGCAACTCATGGCTCATCTCGTCGAGCTTGCCGATGTCGTGCAGAAAACAGCCCGCGAGTACAAGATCCCGGTCGATGTTCGGATACAACTCGCAGACCGTACACGCGATGCGCGCCATCTCATGGCAATGCCGCGCGAGGCCGCCCGGATGCGCATGATGCCACTTCTTGCCCGCAGCCGCCTGCGCGAACCGCTCCATGAACACGCCGTCGTCGAGGAACGAATTGACCAGGCGCAACAGCCACTCATTTTGGAGCGTGCCCAACAGCGTCTTGATTTCCGCCAGGTGTACCGCCGTGTCTTCAGGCGAATCGATCAAGTCCGCCGTGTCGAACTCGCCCTCGCGAAGCGGCAGCACCTGCTCCACACGAATCTGCAATCGTTCCTGGTAACTCGTGACCGTACCCCGAACGTTGACAACATCGCCCACCTCGAACTGGCGCGACATCGACGCCGCATTGGTCCACAGAATCCCGCCGATCTCGCCCGAACGGTCCTTGAACACCATGCCGAGGAACTTGCTGCCATTCGCCTGCTCGCGCAGATCCTTGCGCGCGGCAAGAAAATAATCGTTAATGGCGTCGCCTTCTTGAATGGTCGCGATAAACTGCTTTTTCATAACGTCCTCATAATTGACTTGAACCGCGTAAGCATACCTGAAACGATGGGGCAGATAGAAGATTGCGTAGGACCCATAGGACCTATAGGACGAATAGGGGGTGGAAGGGCCTCATATCGAGTGTTTGCGGCGTTCCTTGAGGCGGGCTTGGGTCATGCGCTCGCGCAAGCCGCCATTTTTCACGAAAGCTTGTTCGAGTTGGCGAATCTGGCCATCAAGGAGGTAGTTTGCTTGATGGATGAGGCAGATGAGGATGTTGGCGGCGGTTTCGGGAGAGCGGGCTTGGATATAGGACTTATAGGACGCATAGGACTCATGGGACGAATCGGAACCAAGCTTGCGGACTGCTTTGGCGGGTTTGCTGTCCTTGTTCCAGAGAGCGAATCCGCGGGTCCGGAGGAAGTCGCGGTAGTCCTCGATAAGTTCTTCGAGGCTGGCGCGGGCAACGTTAGTCAGCTTGATTTCCGTTTCCGTTGACGTGCCGGAAGCCATGCTGGCCTCGACGATGTTCTGTTTGCCGGAACGCGCGGCCTGAACCATTTGATCGTGGGTGCGGCTGCGGAGGTCGATGAATCGGTTACAGAAATCAACTGTGGCGTCGTAGACGATTTGAGTCTTCCGGTAAGAAAGCAGATTCTGGTACCCGCCATGTTTCGGAATGAACCCATCGTCCATTATCGAGTCCTCCAGGTACCGGGGCCTATACGTCCTATGTGTCCTATAGGTCCTATTCTACTCATCGCCCTCACCACGCGCAACATGTACTAGATTTTCCACCCGCGATGCTGCTATCGTAGCGCCGGTGATTGGCGGTCAGAACGGGAGGTGAATCATGGCGCGAAAGATAGTTGCGGCAAAAAAACGCGAGAAGCCGGTGCGTCCCCAAAGAGTCGGCGTCGTCGGTTTGCGCGGGATCGGGCAGAGCCACGCGGATTGCCACATGAAAGACCCGCTATCGAAGCTCGTGGCCGTGTGCGACGTGGTCAAAGAGCGCGCGGACTCCGAAGCGGCGAAGCATAAAGTGAAGGCGTACTATTCACTGTCCGACATGCTCAAGCACGAGAACCTCGACATCGTGGACGTTGCGACCGGCGGGTTCGAGAACGGGAGCTGGCATTTCGAACCGGCCATGGAAGCGATGGAAGCCGGCAAACACGTGCTCGTCGAAAAACCGTTGTCCAACGACGTCGGCGAAGCGCGGCAGATGTTCGCCAAGGCCCGCGAGAAAATCGTCTATCTCGGCTGCAACCTGAACCACTACTTCACGCCGCCCGCCGAAAAGGCCCGCGAATATATCGATTCCGGCCAGCTCGGCGAGTTGGTCTACTGCCTGCACAAGATGGGCTTCTCCGCCGGCGAAGAGAATTACTCGCCGCCCGGCTCGTCGCGGTTCAAGGGATTCCCATACGCGCATCTCAAGGCATTTCTGTCACACCCATTCAGTGTGATGCGCTACTTCTGCGGCGACGTCACCCACGTCCAGGCCTTCGTGACCCGGCCCGGATTCCGCCGCCGCGCTGCCGACGTCATGCTCTCGACCGTTAGTATCCACGTACGCTTCGCCAACGAGGCCGCCGGATACCTGCTCAGCCAACGCGGCGACGCGGCCTATGGCCTCGGCGGCTGGTGGAGCCTCGAAGTGGCCGGCACCAAAGGTACCTTCTGTATCGAAAACTGCATCGAAAAAGCCACCTTCTGGTCCGCAGCCAATCCCAGCGAGCCAACCACCTTCAATTCCGGGCTTACCGATTTCGGACTGACCTTCCCCAGACGTATTCACGCCTTCCTCGAAGACGTATCCAACGGCGTTCCCAAAGAAAGCCTTCGCGCCTCCGCGCGCGACGCCTTGGCCGCCCTCGAATACACATGGGCCGTCATGGAATCCTACGAACAAGGCGGCATCATGGTCCGCCCGCACCCGCTGCCCCCAATCCACGGCGATCCGAAAACCCTGCTCGACTGAGCAATCCAACGACCAAGCGCCGCGTGGCGAGCAATCCCCACGCGGCGCTTCAGTTACAGGCAGGAATTGCCTAAAGAATGGGATTTTATGGGAAGAATGGGAAGAATGGGACATCTTGACCGCTCACCCTTATCATACTGCGTGGCGCAGTATGACCCCTGCGGGTGAGATCCCTATTTGTCCCATAAGTCCCATAAGTCCTATTCTTCCCATAAATCCCATTCTTTAGGCGATGCGCTCCCTTGTGCCAACTGCCGTTTCTAGGGTCAAGCGACGCTAAAGCGCGCTAAGAACAACGCTTGCGCTTATCTTAGTGTCATTCCAGTCTGTCCCTCTATTTCCCGCAGTCTGCCTGTTCGTTTCGAGCGCCAGCGGATCTTAGAATTTCGGTGAGGTCTGCGAAGTAGCGCTGGTGCGTCCGACGTACCGCCTCTTCGCTCGCCGCCTCGAGCAGGACCACTTCGTGATCTACCCCTTTGCGATTGAGCTCCAACTCGATATCGAGCCGCGAGTCCTCGGCCTCCCGCCGTTGCGAGTCGTCGAAATCGCGAAAAGTAACGATTCGGCCTTCGCTCCGGTTGTACTCGATTAGGAATATCATTACGTTCCTCCTTCAGATCGTCTCTCGTCTAGCCACGAGATCGCCCTTTTCAAAGAGTCGGCCAGTGCATTCCTCCGGCGCGCCATCATTTCCGGGTATTTTTCCATCCAGCGTGTCAAACCCTTCAGTATCTTCGGTGCTTCAAATTCGGGCTCGTCGTCCTCAGGCGCTTCGGCTAAACTTTTCTTCAATTGCTCAAAAGTCGCCATGTCTTCGGGATGCGATTTCTCCAAATTCTCGTGATTTGCGACCAATCCGGAACTGTCTGTGAGGAAGCTTCGCCATTCGCCACTGCCACCGCCATACTTTATTGTTGGGTCGAGTACGTCGGATGATTTTTCCGAAAGCTCCGCCCACAGGTGCTGCAACGCAGTCCGAACCTGGATCTCGACGGGCTTGCCGGATACTTCGGCGATGACGTGGACCGCTCGGTAGCCGTAACTGGGCTTGTCGCGCCGGTCTATTATGGGGGATCCAGGGAAGACGGTTCTTAGAGATGCGACGAATCTATCTTGCTCCAGAATATCCGTTACGACTACCCTGCACCCCGCGATATCCTGCATTTGGCTCAGGCGGATGCTCTCGCGACGGAGCTTTTCCATGATCGAGGGCGTGGACTTGGCCAGCCTTCCCGTCGGGAACCCACCGTGCTCACGTACTGCTCGGATCACCGCCTTGTAGGCCTCGCCAAACGACAGCCGGTAATCGTCGAGCAATCGAAGATCGCTCTCGGTATGGGAACCGCCCTTTAGTCGGTCTCCGAGCCGGTCGATTTGTGTCTTGCTGAGTGCGCTTTTTGTCATTGCGATCTTCGCCTGACTGTCACGGCTCTGCGGCGGAATGCCGTCCGCGGTGAACGGTTCCAGAGGCAATATAGCACGATATGGCGCGATCATGCACGACGTGTCAGCGCGATACACCCGACTTTACATGTTTCTGCGGTATTGTCCACCTACTTGGAAGAGTGCGCGGGTGATTTGGCCTAGCGAGCAGACTCGGACGGTCTTCATGAGTTCTGCGAAGATGTTGGCGCCGTCGAGGGCGACCTTTTTGAGGCGTTCGAGGGCCTCGGGTGCGTCGTTACTATGTTGGGCCTGGAACGTTTTGAGCCGGTCGAGTTGTTGTTGTTTTTCATCTTCGTCGGCCCGTGCTAGTTGGAGGTTTCCGACGACGGCGCGCATGTCTTCATTGGGGTTGATGAAGGTGTTTACGCCGATGATGGGGAGCGAGCCGTCCATTTTTTTGTGCTCGTAGAAGAGGGATTCCTCTTGGATTTTGCTGCGCTGGTAGCCGGTCTCCATTGCGCCGAGGACGCCGCCGCGTTCGGAAATTCGCCTGAATTCGCGCAGGACGGCTTCTTCGACGAGATCGGTCAACTCTTCGATGAGAAACGAGCCTTGTAATGGGTTCTCGTTCATGGTGGGTCCGAATTCGTTGTTGATAATGAGTTGGATGGCTTGGGCGCGTCGTACGGATTCTTCGGAGGGCGTTGTGATTCCCTCGTCGTAGGCATTGGTGTGTAGCGAGTTGCAGTGGTCTTGGATGGCGGTCAATGCCTGTAGCGTGGTACGGACATCGTTGAACTGGATTTCGTGGGTGTGGAGCGAGCGTCCGCTGGTCTGGATATGCGTCTTGAGTTTCTGAGAGCGCTCTCGAGCGTTGTACTTGTCGCGCATGGCAATGGCCCAGATGCGGCGCGCCACGCGGTTGATGACGCTGTATTCGGGGTCCATTCCGTTCGAGAAGAAGAAGGAGAGGTTCGATGCGAAATCGTCGATGTCCATGCCGCGCGCCAGGTAGTATTCGACATAAGTGAAACCGTTGGCCAGGGTAAACGCGAGTTGCGAGATGGGATTGGCGCCGGCCTCGGCGATGTGGTAGCCCGAAATCGAGACGGAATAGAAGTTCTGAATCGCGCGTTGCGTGAAAAACTCTTGGACGTCGCCCATCATTTTGAGCGCGAAGTCGATTGCGAAAATGCACGTGTTCTGTCCCTGGTCCTCTTTGAGGATATCGGCCTGGACGGTGCCACGGACGGTTTGCTGTGCCCATGCGGTAAACCGTGCGGTTTCTTCGTCGCTCAACGGGCGGCCGTATTCGGCTTGGATGCGCGCGAGTTGTTGGTCGATGGCGGTGTTGAAAAACATCGCCAGAATAATCGGGGCCGGCCCGTTGATCGTCATCGAGACGCTCGTGTTGGGCGCGCACAGGTCGAAGCCATCGAACAGGATTTTCATGTCGTCGAGCGTGCAAATGGACACGCCGGACGTGCCGATCTTGCCGTAGATATCGAGTTGCGCTTCCGGGTCGCTGCCGTAAAGCGTTACCGAGTCGAACGCGGTCGAGAGGCGATTGGCCTCGTAATCGCGCGAGAGGAGCCGGAAACGTCGGTTGGTTCGCTCGGGTCCGCCTTCGCCGGCAAACATGCGGGCGGGGTTTTCGTCGTCGCGCTTGAATGGAAACACGCCGGCTGTGAACGGGAAATAGCCGGGAAGGTTTTCGCGGCATGCCCAGCGCACGAGGTCGCCGGGATTGCGGTATTTCGGGAGCGCCACGCGGGGAATCTTGGTGCCCGCGAGACTCTTGCGGTTAAGAGGCGTATGGATCTCGCGGCCTCGGATGGTATACACGAATTCGTCCTGCATATATAGATCGCGCGTTGCGGGAAACTCTTCGAGAATGCGGCGGCAGTCGGGCATCAGTTCCTTCGACAGTCCCTCGATTTTGGCTTCGAGGGTTTTCTTGGCGTCCTGCTCGTTTTCATGCAGCAGCGACATCGCGCCTTCGATTTGCCAGAGTTTCTCGGCCACGTGCGCTTGTTGCTCGGAAGCCTTGTGGTAGCGTTCGACGGTATCGGCGACCTCGGCCAAGTATCGCACGCGGTTCGCAGGGACCAGCACCGCCGAGGATGACGGCGTCTTCCGGTCCGTAAGCGGTAACGACGATTGCCAGTTGCAACGGGTACGTTCGTTCATGATTCGCACGACGGACTGGTAGAGCGCGGTCACGCCGTCGTCGTTGAACCGTGCGGCGATGGTACCGAATACGGGCAGGTCCTCGACTGGTCTGTCGAACAGGCGGTGGTTGCGCTGGTACTGCTTGCGAACGTCGCGCAACGCGTCTTCGGCGCCGCGATGGTCGAACTTGTTGATGGCGACCATGTCGGCCAGATCGAGCATGTCGATTTTTTCGAGTTGCGTGGGCGCGCCGAATTCGGAGGTCATCACGTAAATCGTTGCGTCGACGTGTGGGACGATGGCCGCGTCGCCCTGGCCGATACCGGCGGTCTCGACTACGATGAAATCGAAATCCGCCGCGCGCAAAACGGTAAGCACTTCGGCCAGCGCGTCGGGGATCTCGCTTTCCGCGCGCCGCGTGGACAGGGACCGCATGTATACGCGGTCGCGCGCGAGGCTGTTCATGCGGATGCGGTCGCCCAAGAGCGCGCCGCCCGTCCGCCGCCGCGTCGGGTCGACCGAAACGATGGCCACATGTTTGTCGGGAAAGTCGTTGAGAAAGCGCGTGATCAACTCATCGACCAAGGAGGACTTGCCTGCCCCGCCGGGGCCTGTAAATCCGAGGATGGGCACGTTGCGCGAGACCTTCTCGAGCAGGGGTTTCGTCAGCGAGTGCAGGCGGCCATTGGCGAGCGTTTTGGCTTCCTCGACCGCCGTAACGTAACGCGCGATCAACGAGGAGTTATCGGGTGCGAGTTCCTGCGCGCGTTGCTGGATGCCGTCGCTATTCAAGGGGAAATCCGACAGTTTCAACAGCAGATCGATCATGCCCTGGAGTCCAAGCTGGCGTCCGTCTTCGGGCGAGAAAATCTTGCTGACGCCGAGCGCTTCGATCTGTGCGATTTCTTCGGGCACGATCACGCCGCCGCCGCCGCCGAAGACTTTGACGTGCGGCGCGCCGCGTTCGCGCAACAACTCGATGACCATCTGAAAATATTCGACGTGCCCCCCTTGGTAACACGTGAGCGCCAACGCTTGGACGTCTTCCTGAATGGCCGCCTCGACCACTTCGGAGGCAGAGCGATTGTGGCCGAGATGTATGACCTCGGCGCCTGAATCCTGCATGATCCGGCGCATGATGTTTATGGCGACATCGTGGCCGTCGAACAGCGATGTGGCCGTCACGACCCGAACGTGATTATCGGGTTTGTAGATTCCGATTTCAGGCATGAGCGCGATTCCTCAACGAGATGACAATATTGTCAATAATACACAGTCATCACGCCGCGCGCAAGGCTTCCGCGCCGGCCATAGAGGGCTTCAAGAAAGCGGGCGTTCAGCGAACAATTGAGATCATGACAGTGCCAAGAATCATACAACCAATGTAAAAAGCGAGATACCCAGCAGCGCCGAAAGGTCCGGGGATGAACGGCATATTGGAGGCATCCAGGAATTCGCGAAGTAACACCCGTGTTCCGAAGTCAACACGCGGCTTGGGCACGTCCGGGGTAGATTGCGAGTAGTCCGCGTTGGGTTTGAACGTGCGATGATGCCACTCGAGTTCGTCGCTTATCTCCTCGAAAAGTAGCTTTCCCTCTGCGCGACGGCGCTCCCACAGGAAGAGTAGCGAGATACCCGCGAGCGCAAGGGGATATAGAGAGAACAAGGCGAGGAGCTTTGTGGAGACATTAAGTCTGGGGAGCAAAAAGGTCTGCGGCAGAAGCGCCGAAAGAATTACCCATACCAGCGTCCAAAGGGCGTTTATGGTGCTGAGCGTCTTGAAAGACCGAAGCTCACCCGATATTGTACCGAGGCGGCGCAACCCATCGTCAACATCCATCCGCGATGTCGGACAAAGATCCGGTGCCTGTTCCAGGTCGAATTCGGCAAGGGTTGGCAGAGTCTTCTTTGACATGCGGCCTCCTTTCAGCGTTCCACCCCGGTCAGGCGAATCATTGATTCGAGGAGATGTTTTCTAACCTGAGCGCGCTCGGGATCGCCGAAGTAACCGCTGGTTCGTGTCCCGTAAAATGCGCTGATGACGGAACAGTATGACGTGACCGAGTGTATCTTCTTCAGATCCAACAATTTTGCGGCGTATTCTCCTTGCCCATAGTAAGCCTCAACTTGCTCGCACTCCGGCCACCACAAATCCGCCTTGGAGACAAGCGTCAGAACCCAGCGAGTCTCCTTGCCGCTAAGAAGCGGCACCCATTCTGAAAGCAGCGCCAACTCGACGTTACGCCGTTCCTTCAAGTAGGCCGGGTTTCCTACCCGCGTCTTAGTGGGTGAAATGGCCGTGTTCCGGTCTCCTTCATCCGCTTCATGATATCCGTAACACACCACATTGATAATTCCTTCCACGCCGATTTTCATAGCGTCCCGTATGGCCTCCTTGCGTATGGCCTCATCATAGACCTGGCCCGGGGTGTCGATCATAATGAACGGGCTTCCCTCAACGGAAGCTCTTCGTTTCTCAACAGCGATCGTTCTCTGATGATGGGCTAGGTGTTCCGAAAACGGATCCGTCACGGAGTCAATGAACTTGGTTTTCCCGGCTCCGCTGGCCCCGAGCACGAGAATTCTCTTCTTTTTCTTCTGCAGGTACTCTGAACATTCCTTCCACAGGCCCAAGTACTTGCCAATGTCGTAGACATCTTTCACGCTTAACATCCAACCACCTCTCCGAACGGATAGAGTCGAATTTCTGGACTTGGCTTCAGAACACTTTCACTATTATCAACATAATGCCACTACGGGCTGGAAGCTGTCAAGAGAGCATTGAACACCCACGGAAATACTTGATTTGAAGAAAAATCAAGCGGGAGCGGTGACGCGTCTGGATGGTGGACTTGCGTGATTACGGTGCTTTTTTTCGGCCGCCACCGCCGCTCCTCCCCCACAAACGGCGGTTCTTGCGTGGGCCGGTATAGCTGTCGTCCTCGGCGCTGATGACGCCGTCGCCGTTTTTGTCGAGGTAGTCAAAGGCAGGCTTCATGAGGTGCGGGTTCGCGGCGAGGGCTTCTTCATACGTCACTTGGCCGTCCGCATTGGCATCGGCTTGCATGACTTTATTTTTCAGCGGCTTGCTGTATTCGTTGTCGGGGTCGTATGACTTGTCCGCCAAGGCCGGATCGCTCCATTCGAGGCGGGGCCGCATGGTGCCGAAACCTTCGACGCGCCTTCCCTTGGCCTTGCCGACGACCTTGCCTTGCTTGTCCAGGATGTCCGCGTCATACGGTCGCGTAGAGTCGTCGTGGCCTTTCTCGAATGCGACTTTTTTTACATGTACGCTACGGTTGACGAGTCGGGGGTCTTCGTTGAGCGTCTTGAGCACCATCTTGGCGTCTTTGTCCTGGCACGCGCACAGGGCCAGCGTCATCAACAATGCCATCGCAAGTCGTTTGGCAATCATGACCATCCTCCTGTTTCGTCAGCGGCCACGGTCCAGAAGTGTGCCCAGGAACAGCGCCAGCCCGTTGCAGCAGGGCGCGGGGCCATGCCCATACCGTTGGAATTCGACGTGCCCGTCCATGTACAGCACATTCGAGCCGCCGGGCACGTGATTGAAGAACCGGGCACTGGTCGAGATTGTGTCGAACATGACAAACAAGTTGCTTTGCGCTTTGGCATTGGCCGCCGGATTATTGATATCGGTAATCAGGAACCGTTCGATTCCTTCCCGGAGGCGGTAAATCGTCGTTCCGCCGGCATTTCCGACGTTCACGTTGTGGTACGGCCTGAGTTTCTCGAGGTCTGCATCGACCAACTCTTGACTGAGCACATGCGGGTCGGAACCGCTGGTTAAGCTCGAGGCCTTCTCGATCGCGCTCAAGGCCAGGCCTTCGAGCGTGGCGATGAACTGAGACGGTCCAGGCGCGGCGGGATTATCGGGCTGGAAATGCTCGTTCATCGTCGGCAGATATTGCATAACCTCCCCGATGGTCACCTGCGGATCGTCGTCCCCGCAAAGGTCAAGCAGATACCCAAGATACACGTAGCTTACGCCGATCAGTTTGTGGTCTTCGGCCAAGGCGATCACGCCCGTTTCAATGTTTTTCTTCATGAGGTCTTCGGGCTTGGCGTTGGCACTCGATGGGCACACCGCGATGGCCGGATCCGTCAGGTATTCGGGGAATATCGCGCTTACCATCGGTCCGGCCGCCAACTCGACATGAGGTGGAGCGAGCGTGGTCACGTCGAATTGGAAAGGCGGGAATTTGTTGCCGGGGGCTTCTGCGGAATACATTTTGTAGATGATGCCGAACTGTTTGAGGTTATTTTGGCAACTCGAGCGTCGTGCGGATTCGCGCGCGCGCGACAACGCCGGCAACAGAATGGCCGCCAGTATCGAGATGATCGCAATAACGACCAGCAGTTCGATCAGGGTAAATCCGCGGTTTCGCATCGAATATCTCCTCCGTGACCTCTTGCATCAGTAGGCACCCCGGGGCAAACGCCAAGAAGTTCGCTATGCTTCAACACGATGAATTGGTTCAATTCTCGGACGACAAATCCAAAATCGCCCTTCACGTCTCAGTCATTAGACTTCGGAATGGTCATACCGGTTACACCTTGATTTAGGTAACCATTCATAACCCACCGCCCCGCCCCTGAAGGTCGAACAAGGAGCACGATGTCGACCTTTATTGCCGTTTCTGAATCTTTAAGGCGCTAACTCTGTTCTTTGGCAAGACTCGCTTTAGCGCGTCGAAGCGCCGCAACGACCCGGCGCGGGGCCGTGCCGCCCGGCAAGTCGCGTGTGCGGACGATGGCCGCAGGTCCAAGGGCGGACCGCACCGATTTGTCGAATAGCGGCGAGAACGCGCGGAGTTCTTCGATCGAGAGGTCCGTCAGGTGCTTGCCCGTGTTGGCGCAATGCAGCACAAGCCGTCCGATGACGCCGTGCGCCTCGCGGAACGGCATCCCGGCCCGTGCCAACGCATCGGCGAGGTCCGTGGCCTCCATGAACCCTTCGCGCGACGCTTCGGCCATCCGCCTCGCATCGACGTGAATCGCGGGAATCATCCGCGCCATGGCCGTGAGACAAAGCTGCAGCGTGTCCGATGCATCGAAGAGGGGTTCCTTGTCTTCCTGGAGGTCGCGGTTGTAAGTCAGCGGCAGGCCCTTCATGAGCGTGAGCAATGCGGTCAGCGAGCCGTACACGCGACCCGTCTTGCCGCGCACCAGTTCGGCCACATCGGGGTTCTTCTTCTGGGGCATGATGCTCGAACCGGTCGTGAAAGCGTCGCCGATTTCGATGAAACCAAACTCCTGGCTCGACCAGAGGACAAGTTCTTCGCACAGTCGGCTCAGGTGCATCATCGCGATGGACGCCGCCGCACAGAATTCGATCAGGTGATCGCGGTCGGCCACCGCGTCCATGCTGTTCGCGGACAGGCCGTCGAAGCCGAGTTCGCGCGCAACCTGTTCACGGCGGATCGGGTGCGGCGTGCCGGCCAGCGCCGCCGAACCCAGCGGCAACACGTTCACGCGCGCGCGCAACTGGCCGAACCGTTCGCGGTCGCGGCCAAACATCTCGTAGTAGGCGAGGGCGTGGTGGGCGAGTAGGACGGGTTGCGCGTGCTGCATATGTGTGAAACCAGGCAGGATGACGCCGATATGCGCCTCGGCGAACGCGACGAGCGCCGCCTGCAATCCGAGCAGAAGGCTGCGAATCGCGTCAACCTGGTCACGCATCCACAATCGGACGTCCGTTGCGATTTGATCGTTCCGGCTGCGTCCGGTATGCAGGCGTTTGCCCGCATCGCCGATCCGCAGGACCAACTCGGATTCGATGTTCGTGTGGACGTCTTCGAGCGACACGCTCCACGTAAACGTGCCTGCGGCGATGCTTTTCGCGATCGATTCGAGTCCGCGGACGATCTTGCGGGCGTCTTGTTTCGAGACGATACCGGCATCGCCCAACATGCGCGCATGCGCGATACTGGCGCGGATATCCCAAGGCGCGAGCCGCGCATCGTACGACACCGACTCGCCCAATATTTCGACGATTTCGTCGGTCTTTCCCGCGAATCGCCCGCCCCATAGTTTGCTCATGAAACTGTTCCTCGCTATGTATGGAAATAACGATGTGCGGGAAGCATATCAGATTGAAGGATGAATTAGGAATAAGGCTTTAGGCTTTAGGCTGTAGGCTGTAGGCAGTGCGCCTACAGCCTACAGCCTACAGCCTAAAGTCTAAAGCCTAAAGCCTATCTGATATCGCGTTCGATATCAGGCACGTAGTAATCCAGAAACGTACCTGTTCCCGAGACGCTGAACATGGGGCATTCGGCGGGGATGAGGGCTGCCTGGCCGGATTGCAAGGGCACGCCTTCGATTTCGAGTGGTCCGTCCTCGACGAGGACAATGTGGAACGAATCTCCATGTGTAGCGCGTTCCAAGTTGTCCCCGATCTCGATATGTTCCGCCGCGAAATAGGGACATGCGGCCAGCACGGTGTACTGGGCGCCGTCGAGTTCGTACGAGAGTGGCTGGGCCAGCCCCGGCTTCGGCGCCGGGGCAAAATGGATTGCGGCCATGGCCTTTTCGACGTGCAAGGGTCGCGGTGTGCCGTTGGCATCCGTTCGATCCCAATCGTAGATACGATACGTGAGATCGCTGTTCTGCTGGATTTCGGCGAGCACGACGCCCGCGCCCAAGGCGTGTACGATGCCCGCTGCCACGAATAGCGCCGAACCCGCGCGGACCGGGTAGCGGCACAAGTGTCGCACGATCGAGCCGTCCCTAACTGCGGCCGCGAAGCCATCCGGTCCGAGCTTGGACTCGAGTCCGCAAATCAATTCGCTGCCCGGCTCGGCATCGAGCACGTACCACATCTCCGTCTTACCGATGTCCGACTCGCCGAGACGTTTCGCGCACGCGTCGTCGGGGTGTACCTGTACGGAAAGGACCTCGCGTGCATCGAGGAGCTTAAGCAAGAGCGGAAATCGCCCGAAGGGCGTTGCATGCGCAAGTCGTCCCAGCAGCGCCTGGGGATGTTCGCACACAAGCTCATGCAGCGTTCGGCCACGATGCGGCCCGTCCGCCACAACGCTTTCGTGTACCGCATGATCGGCAACAAGCCATGCCTCGCCAATGGCTTGCACCGGAGGAAGCGGCTTGCCGAAGATCCCCTCCAACTTCCGTCCACCCCAAATCCGGGGGAAGTAGCATTCTTCGAATCGCAGAATTCCTAGTTCCATTCCGAATGTCTCCTTGTTGAGGTTTCAGGTTTCAGGTTATTCAGCCTGAAGCCTGAAGCCTGACCAGCTACTATGGACTGTTCTTGTACGTGTCCGCAAACGCGCCGTTTCCTTGACTTGCCGTGGCTTGTGCGGGTATGTTTTCGCGTATGGATACGAAAACGAAACGAAGTGGTTGTCTGCGGGCGGCTCTATGGTGTTGTTTGGGCCTGGCCGTTTTGTTGGTGTTGCTGGTTGTTGCATTGGGCGTGGTGTTCCGTACCGCGATCTACCACCGGTACGTCCTGTTTCCCAAACAGGCGGCGGCATGGGCCGCGATTCAAGCGCAGCGCCAACCTGTAACGTTGGACGACGGGTGGAAGGAATTCCGGGGCGCGATGCACTCGCACTCGGAGCTTTCGCATGATTCGAAGGTCAGTTTCCCGGACATCCTCGAGGCGCTGAAGAAGGCGGACGTGAGTTTCATCTGCATGACGGATCATACCGTGGACAACAAGGGCGATTATTCGAGAGGATGGAAGGGGCTTCATGACGGGATTCTTTTTGTGCGCGGATACGAGATGAATTATGGCTACATGCCGTGGGGGATTCCGGACGATACCGTGCTGAACGACCACGAAGACGCTGCGGTACTCGCGAAGCGCATTCGCGACTTGGGCGGCGTGACGTTCATATCGCACTCCGAGGAGAAGCGCCCCTGGGAACTGCCCGAAATCGACGGTATGGAAATCTATAACATCCATTCCGATCTGCTCATGAACGGCAGTCTCGCCAAACTCGTGCCGGATATTCTGTTGTCGCTGTGGAGCTATCCCGACCAGACGATACGGCTCGTCTTCCATCGCCCGACGGAGTTTCTACGGCACTGGGACGAAATGAATATCATGCGGCGGATGACCGGCATCTCCGCGAACGACGCGCATCAGAACAACGGGGTGCGCGGGGTCTATACGTCCGCCGGTACGTTCAAGCTCTTTGACACGGGCCACATCGACCGCCCCATCAAGGAGTTCAAGCTGAACGGGTTCACGCGCCTGCTCCTGGGCGCATTTTTCGGGCCGCTCGAACCGGGTCGGCAGTTGTTTCGCATGGACCTCGATTTGTATGAGCGCAGTACGCGTTTCGTCAACACGCACCTGCTCATGCGCGAACTGACCGAGCCGGCCATCCTCGATGCCTTGCGGAACAGCCGCGCGTTTGTGGCGTTCGACATGCTCGCCGACGCCCGCGGGTTCAAGTTCCTGGCCGAGAGCACCAAGGGCAAGGCCACCATCGGCGAAAGCATCGCCCTCGATCCAGGCCTGAGACTGCGGATGGCCTCGCCAAACGTCTGCCGGTTTACCGTGTTCCGCCACGGCGTTCAGGTGGCGCAACAGGAGGGCACGACTTTCGACTGGACGCCGCCCGACACGGGTAAGTACCGGGTCGAGGCCGAGTTGAACATTGTGGGTGAATGGACACCTTGGGTGTACACAAATCCGATCGAAGTGCTTTTTGCCGGGACGGGGTGAAGAGGAACTTGAAGGACGAAGGATGAAATGCCGGGTTTTGAAGTTTGGAGTTAGAATGACTCCCAACTCCTAACCCGCCTTCTTCTTGATGCCAACACGGCAATCTGCCATAGTAGGATACAAAATGGCGCTTGCGGCCGACGCGGAAGCCTTGCGTCGGCGAATTGAAATGGCGCGAGGATATGGGCATAACCGGACGAGGAATACGCACATGGAAAGACGGACGTTTTTGAAGAGTACTGCGGGGATGGTCGCGGGATTGATGGGCGCGGGCGCGTTTGCCGCAGACGATGCGAAGTGGACGCCGTTGTTCAACGGCAAGGATCTGGCGGGTTGGAAACCGGAAGGCAAGGCGGTATGGACCGTTGCCGACGGATGCATCGTGGGCGTACAAGGTCCGGGCGCAGCGCCGGGCGATCTGTTCACGGAACAGGAGTATGATGATTTCGAGGTCCGCGTGGTCTACAAGATCCAGTGGCCGGCGAATAGCGGGGTCTGGTTCCGGTATCAAGCGCCGGACAAGGCGTATCAGGCGGACATCCTCGAGTACAAGAACCCCGTCGCGTATTCGGGGACCATCTACTGTCCTGCAAAGATGTTCCTTGCCACCAACAAAGACGCGGCTCTCGAGAAGCGCGAGGATTGGAACACGATGCTGATCAAGGCGCAGGGCGATCATCTGGTCGTCACGCTCAACGGCGTGGTCACGGGCGATGTGCGCGAGAACTCGTACGCGAAAGGCCGGATCGGATTTCAGGTCCATCCGGGCAACGAGTTCAAGAGTATGAAGGTAACGGTGCGCGAAGTGTCGCTACGCACGTTGTAACCGGAATCGAAGCGCCAATAGTCCAGCGAGAATGTCCTCGGGACGGTATCTTACGTGTCATGGGACGATGTTGGGTTTGGGCGCGGCGATGCGGTCTTGTGTTTTTCCGGGCGTATCGGGTGTAAGTTTTCCCCAGTACATCCCATTGGTTCCTGCGTTGCCGGTCGTGGCGCGCAGGCATTGGGTATCGGAAATGCCGTCGATGCCTGTAGACCAGTCTTCGCGGTATTTGCCGAGGACGTGGAAGACGTCGTCGGCCATGATCAAGACCTTCGGCTCGCCATAGCAACCGAACCACCAGTAACCTTGCCAACGGCACGCGGTTTGTATGCCCAGGAACGTATAGCCGCTATCGAGGATGTGGCGTTTCACGAAGGCAAAGTCCGAATCGTATTCGTAGACGTAGTTTTCGCTGTACCCCTTCGGCAGGCCGCCGATGATGAAGAAATGACCGTCGTGCCACGCGATCCCACCTGCGCCGTGAACGGCCTCTTTGGCCGAATGTTTGGCAACAAGCGAGAGGTCGCCGGCGTCGTAAACGTATACCCACGAATCGGCCGCGCCCGGCTCTTCGTTGAACTTGCCCAGATTCACGGCGACGTAGACCTTCCCGTCGTGGTACGTCAAGTCGCCGTGATGAACCTAAAAAAGGCATTTGGATCTTGCGTTGGTAGTTGGAAGTAGCTCAAGATTCTGGACATGGAGACGAATCAGGCGAGTCAAGGAGTTCACCCATTGGGTGAACAGGAAATGGTAGTAGCGGGAATCGGATTTCCGGCG
>CAIYET010000895.1 GCA_903925285.1 Candidatus Hydrogenedentota bacterium
CCTAAAGCCTAAAGCCTGAACTCATATTCACAATTTCTTGACTCGGAGGTTTCGGAATTCGACTACGCTGCCGTGGCCGAGGAAGCCGAGGCGGCCTTTCTCGTTCTTGACGCCGGGATGGGCACTGTGGTCGAGAGTGCCGTTTTCGGTGGCCTTATCGAGGTCGGCGTCTACGATGACTATGCCATTCAAGGTTACTTTCACCTGGCGGCCTATTGCGGCGATTTCCTCGACGTTCCATTCGCCGACCGGTTTGAGTTGGTCGCGCTTGGCCGCGACAACGCCGTAGACGGACCCGTGGGCTTGGTACGGCTTGATGTCTTTGTAATCGGGATGGCGGTCGTCGAGGATTTGGATTTCCATGCCGGTATACGACGGATTGTCCTTGCTCATCGGCGCGCGGATGGCGATACCGTTGTTCGCGGCGGGTGTCAGCTTGAACTCGAAGCGGAATACGAAGTCCGCGTACTCCTTGTCTGTAAACAGATTGCCGCCCGGTTTGCAGACGATACTCCCGTTTTCGACGACATAGCCTTGCGTATCGCCAACCCATCCCGTCAGGTCTTTGCCGTTGAAGATCGGGGCGAATCCCGCCTCGTCGTTATCCGCCGCAATGGCGGCCAAGCCGATGCCTGCAACAATTCCTATAACCAGCACGCCCTTGAGTATCGTGTTCATATTGGTCCCTTCCTCGATTCTGGCAAAGCCAGCCGCAGTTGTGGTTCAATCCGGCGCGCGCAAGGCTTCCGCGCCGCCGACGCTGCAAAGCATACCGGAAATGGCTGGCGCAAGTCATCGGGACGGATGGACGTCCGCGTCTTGTATTTCGCGCACGCCGCATAGTCTAATAATCATACTGCGCGGCGCAGTATGATAAATGGTGATTCGCGCGAATCGCGAACTGGAATCCGTGGAGGGATGAGTGTTATGCCGCACGATGAACCATGGTTGGTTGCCGCCGTCGAGTACGTCTTGGACCGCACGAAGCATGTGATCGAAACCTTCGGCCCACGCGATCCGGGCAGCGACGGCGAACGCCGTGCGCAGGAATTCGTGCGAGACGAATTGACGCCGTACGCGGACGAGATTTGCGTGGAACCGTTCCAGGTCTCGCCGAAGGCGATGATGAGTTTCGTGCCCGTAGTGAGCCTCCTGATCCTGATCGGCACACTTGGATATGAGGTATTTCCTATTGCGGCACTCGCCGCGAGCGTTCTGGCGTTCGCGATCTTCATCCTGGAATTCAGGCAATACCGCGAACCGCTCGATCCGTTCTTCCCGAAACGAACGTCGCACAACGTGTACGCGGTGCGCAAAGCCTCGAAAGTATGTACGCGTCGGATCATCCTGAGCGGGCACGTCGATGCAGCGTACGAGTGGCGTTACAACCTCATGGGCCGCGCCGTCCTCTTGATCGTCGCCTCTTGGGCGATCGCAGGCATACTTTGCGTTACTTCCTTGAACGCACTGCACGTCCTGTTCCAAGTAACGCACTGGACGCCCGCTTTCGCCGCTTGGCACGTGCTCGAGTTGGCGCGGTACGCATTTGTACCCGCGTGCATTCTTGCGGCTTTCTATACGCGGTTTTCGGTCGTGTCGGCAGGGGCTAACGATAATCTGACCGGCGTATTCACGGCCATCGGCGTATTCGAACATTTGCATGATACCGGCACGCGATTCGAGCATACCGAGGTCTGTTGTCTCATCACCGGCTCGGAAGAGGCGGGACTGCGCGGAGCAAAGGCGTTCGCGGCGGGGCACATCCGAGAATTGAAAGAGACGCCCACGGCCTTTCTCGCGCTGGATACGCTCCACGACACCGAGCATCTCGCCGTGTTCAATCGGGATCTGAACGGGACGGTACGCAACGACGCGGCCTTCAGCGCACTCGTGCGCGATGCCGGAAAAGCCTGTGGATACGACCTGCCGTACCAAACGGTATACATCGGCGCGACGGATGCGGCGGCATTGACGCAAGCCGGCATTGCAGCCACGGCGCTCGTGGGAATGGACCCCGCCCCACCCAGGTATTACCATACGCGGCTTGACCACTGGAACAATATGGTCCCGGAATGCATCAAGCGAAGCCTCGCCATCGCGCTCGCCACGGTGAAGCGCTACGATCAAGGCTTTAGGCTTTAGGCTTTAGGCTGTAGGCACTGCCTAAAGCCTACAGCCTAAAGCCTAAAGCCTATTCGCGGGTCTATACCCCGTAGGCTGAGTTAATGGTTAACTGACCATACGCCCATTTTAGAGCTTGATGAATATCTTATTCCTGTATAAGTAACGAGCGATCGCATAGAATATCAGATAGAATCCCGCGAATGCGGCACTGGCTTTGAAGAAGCCGCTGTTCGGAGCGACTATCGTTTTGTGTATGTCGAGATACATGCCGTGGAGAACGTATAGCACGAGCGGGTTCGAGCCTACGATGGTAAGCGTAGGGATTTCGATCTTGCCAAGATCGCAGGCCAGGTAGAAGGGGATATACATCAGAAAACAAAGCCCGGTCGAGTACAAGGTATAGGGCAATGACATGGCGCACTGTGAAAACGGCCAGAACTCTTTCACGCCAAACCACTGCGCCCGGAATAGAAACCCGAGCGCGCTCAACAATAGACCCCAACCGAGGCATCCCAATAGAATGCGGCGAAAGCTGCCGGTGGCGATCATGTCGTAAGCGAGCGTGCCCATGAGGAGCATGAATACCCAGCTCAGCGGCCCCAGCGGCCCGCCGTCAAGACTCTCGCGCATCGTCCAGGCGCCGTAACCCGCGAACGTGTAGAGCAACTGGTACGCGAGCAGGTAGCCGGTGGCGGCCAGCACGCGGATACGTCCGCCGCTCAGGACGAAGGGCAAAGCCAAAAGGCCTGCAAAACCGATATCGACCAACGCATCCCACCAGCGGGACCAGTTCAATGGATCCTCGATCAAGACAATGCCGATCAGCGTCAGCACCGCATAGCGCCGCGCGCCTGATAGCAGCGCACGCCAACGTCCTTTCTGCTCGGCCCCGCGCAACATCGACAGTCGAAACCCCATGCCCACCACGAACATGAACAGCGGCGCGATTGTCAGGGCATAGCTCATGTATTCCTTATGGTGTTTTAGAGTATCGGGCATCGATGCGAACTTCCCGAGGAGGTTCACCAGCATCATGCCGAAGATAGCATAGCCTCGGAATTGGTCGATGGAGACAATGCGGCCGACTTTGCCGGGAGCAACCGGCGCATCACTCATTTCCCGCTGATTCATGAATCGATTGTTTCCAAGAGTATGCAAGAACATGAACATCGATCGCGCTCAAGAATGGTCGGCATTCTGGGTAAGCCATTCGAGCGTAAACAGCGCAAGGGTAATTGCCTCACAGGAGTACTTCTCGCCACATTCGAACAGGCAGCCAATTGTCCCGTCGGCCGTTACAGCGAGGTCGGAGTAGGCAGCGGGGCCGGTCCAGAGGGTTTTGGCCACAGGCCACGTCTTGCATTCGTCGTAGCTAAGACGAACGGTCAAATTCTCACGGCGGGTACTGGCGGGGTTCGAGAAAAGGACGCGATTCTTGCCGGACGTCTTCTCGGTACTGAAACGCAAGACGGCTCCTTGGCACACAGGCTCGACCAGAGTTTCATCTTCCGCCACGGGGGACCACGTCATACCTCTATCACGACTGAACGCATAGGCCCGGTGGTGCGTCCCACGGTAGTTGCGCATGTTGAGATACAGCGAACCATCGGCCCTTTCGAGCACAGTGGATTCGTCGGTCTTGACATCCAGGAGGCCTCCCAATTGCCACTGGATGCCGCCGTCATCGCTGAAGATGATGTGCGAATGCACATCGGTGATTTTAGGCCCCGTCACGTGATAGCAAGGAGCAACGAGGCGTCCGTCCATCAACTGAATACCGTGGCCTGGTCCCGCGAGGTAGCAGCGCCAGTCCGGCTTTCCAATCTGACCTGAGATATTGATGGGGGGAGACCATGTCGCGCCTTCATCGCGACTTGTTGTAACCAACGAGTTCATCAACAAGATGACTGCTCCGGTGCGCCGGTCTACGAGGGGACAAGGATTCGCAACAGTATTGTTTCCGTCATCGAGAATGACCTGAATCGGGCCCCATGTTTGCCCTCCATCCGTGCTTCGACGCAGGACAAGGTCACTGTCGCCGCAATCCGCCGCACTGTTCTTACGGCCTTCGCAGAATGCCAGCATCGTTCCCTTCGTGGTAACGACCAGCGCAGGAATGCGGTAGGTGTGATATCCTTCCTGACCGGCTTGGAACACCCTGACTAGCTGCATCGAAGTCTGTTCTGCCTCCGATTGCGCCTTGGTTGTTGCGCCTACCAGAAGGAAGAGCGCGAGTAACGCGACACATCGAAGAGTAATCCGCAGAACATGGTTCAATGCCAGAGGCCGTTTCCGTGTTGGATCGGAACGTACTCTCACGAGAAGTCCTCCCCATTTCCGACGTATGGGCGTGTTCCTATTGTCATTGGCTGCTCAGCTAGGGAGGGCATAGTACTCAAGCCCCAAGGCCTCGGCGACAGGCTTGCAGCATATGACGCTGCGGTTCTGCCGTTCGGGGAGATAGACGTTGACGCCTTTGCGCAAGGGACCGGATTCCGCGATGGATTTCTTGAAACCGGACGAAGCCAGCCGTTGTAGCCAGGGGAGCGTGGCATTGGCCAAGGCTTGTGTGCTGGTGCGCGGAACGGCTCCGGGCATGTTGGGCACGCAGTAATGAATCACATCGTGTACGCGATAGGTCGGATGTTCGTGCGTGGTCGGTTTGCAGGTAGCCACGCAGCCGCCCTGGTCCACGGAGATGTCGACAATGACGGAGCCGGGACGCATCTGCGCTATCATGTCTTCCTGAACCAATTTCGGCGCCTTCGCTCCCGTTACAAGAACGGCGCCAATGACTACGTCTGCATTCGTTACGATTTGGCGAATGCTGTGAGGGGTGGAGAATGCAGTGGTGATTCGGCCTCCGTAGAGTTCGTCGATGTGAGACAATTTGCGCCCGTCGATATCCAGAACGGTCACCCGCGCACCCATTCCATATGCTATCCGGGCCGCGTTGATGCCGGCGCAACCGCCGCCGAGGATGGCCACGCTCGCCGGTTCCACGCCGGAAGCTCCCGACAACAAGATGCCGCGTCCGCCGGGTTCGCGTTCCAAGTGCCTTGCCGCAATCTGCACGGCCATACGTCCGGCGATCTCGCTCATGGGAATCAGGCAGGGAAGGTAGCCGTCATCGGTTTGGATCGTCTCGAGGGCAATCCCATTTACGCCGGCTTCGAGCAGGCTGTTCGTCAGTTCCGGCAGTGGGGCCAGATGAAGATAACAGAACAGTATTTGACCCTTCTGGAGCAGGGGCACTTCCTCCATAAGAGGCTCTTTGACTTTGCAGATCAATTCCGACTGTGAATAGACGTCCTTTGCCGTGGGCACAATTCTCGCGCCGGCGGCTCGAAATTCCTCGTCCGTATAACCGGCCCCTTCGCCGGCGTGTTGCTGAATCAGCACCTCGTGGCCTTGTTGAACCAAGCCGAGCACACCGGCGGGTGTCATGCCAACACGATGTTCTTGTGCCTTGATCTCTTTGGGTACTCCGATAATCATGTTCAACTCCTGAAAAAGTCTACCGATCAAACTTGTCGAACCATGCAGTAAGTTGCAGGGCACGAATCATGGTAAAAGGCTTCCACGGGGAACCTGGGCGCTACCGGTCATCTGGTCGCAACCTTCACCGCGGTGGTATTGCGTGGCCGGCAATTTCGCGTTTCCGGACTCGTTCGCATACATCTTGATCACCACGCCCAACTGCTTCAGATTGTTTTGGCAGGAGGACCGGCGGGCCGCCTCGCGCGCGCGAGCCAATGCAGGCAACAACATGGCCGCCAGGATACGAATGATGGCGATCACAACAAGCAGTTCAATCAAGGTAAAGCCGGGCTTCTTCTCGATCATAACGCTCGCTCCTATATGAACGCGTTGTTCATTTCCTAATCGACGCAACACCCGCGAGAAACCACGATTCACGGTGTTTCCCGCGGTCTTCTCCGCCGACAAGATAGAGGCGGTTGTCCACGCGAACCAGTCCGTAATCGATGATTCCTTTCGGCAGGGGATTGCTGAACGAATACTGTTTGGTTGTCGTGTCATAGACGAGTACATCGGACACAAAACCGTTTGCATCCATGTGGAGCTTGGACGTTGCGAGGCTCGCGTTTTGCTTGGACACAAATCCGCCGGGCATGATGATATAGCGCTCTTGATAGGAAACCGCCCACGCCCAATACATTGGAAAAGGCAGATCGGGAAGTCGGTCCCACTGATCAAGCGCCGGGTCGTAGCAATAAGCCGACGCAATATCGCCGCCGAACGAGAAGACTTTAGCGCCACAGGCCGCAGTTGCCACCCCGGTGCGTTTCGGGCCGGGAAGGTCGGCGCAACTCTTCCATTGCGGCGTATCGGACGGCAAGTCGATTTTCCACACGTGATTATTGGGCGTCGGCGTACCGTCGCCGGAATCGCCCGCGACGAGAAATGCCGTCGTGTTCACCAATGCCGTCTGCATGTTGGCGAGTTTTTCAGGAATAGAGGCAAACGCCTCCCACTGAAAAGAGTCTCCTTTGCGAAGCAATCTCAGGGTTTCGGCGGTATTGACTTCTTTGGCCGTCTGCCCTCCGAAAACATAGAGCGAGTCCCGAAACGATATGGCACACGGGTAACCAGCAGTCCGGGGCATGGCTGGAATCGCATTCCATTTGCTGGCCGCAGAATCATAGGTATATGCGTCGGCCAACCACACCTTTTGGGTCTCGTCAAGCCAAGACGTACCACCGGCAACGACGACCGTGTCGCCGACAATCCCGAAGGCCGGTCCGCCCACCGCTTTGGGCATATCGGTTTGGCGTTGCCACTCGATAGTCAACGGGCAGGATGCGTCTTGCGCAGGCGCGGCAAAGTTCGCCGCAAGAACGACACATGCAACCGCGAGCGCGTACCTTGGACTCATGTTGCGCCGCCCATCAACGCTTGCAGTTGCTCGATGCTCTTCACACCCGCGACAACGGAGGTAATCCCCGGTTTTTCCAGCAGCCAACGGAGGGCGTATTGGGCGGGCGTCAAGCCGGCATCTTTGCTTTCTTGCAGAAACACGTTAAGGCGCTCGTACACACCGTCTTCCATTTTTACCCACTGGGGATGCTCGATTGCACGGCTGCCTTCGGGCGGCGTCCGATCCGCACGGTACTTGCCGGTCAGCAGCCCGCCCTGCAAGGGCTGATACGGTGTAATAGCAATGGCATTGGCGCGACAGAGAGGCAGGTACGCCTCTTCACATGCGCGTTCGAGCCAATTGTAAAGCGGCTGGGCGATGACGGGTTGCGGCCAGTTGTTTTCCTTGCAGATCGACAGCATCCGCTCGATCTGCGTGGCATCGAGATTTGAGAATCCCCAATGCCGGACCTTGCCTTCTTGTATCAACTCGGCCATCGTCGACACGCTTTCTTCCAGTGGGATGTCCGGGTCGGCTTTGTGCAGTTCGAAAAAGTCGACGTAGTCCGTGCGGAGTCTCTTCAGGCTGGCACAGAGCTGGTGGCGGATATGGCCTCTACCCAGCCCGGCCCCTTGGTATTCGCCATCGCCAACGGCATTGCCAACCTTTGTGGTTAGTATCGCGCTGTCGCGACGCCCCTCCAACGCCACGCCGAGAATACTTTCGGCCACGCCCCCGGGGGAGCCGAGGAACCGTGTGTATCCTTCGTAGATATCGGCCGTGTCGATGAAGTTAATGCCGTGGTCAAGCGCCCAGTGTACAAGCTCCACGGCCTCCTTTTCCGCCACGGGCGTGCCGAAGTTCATGGTGCCCAGGCAAATTGCGGAGACTTCGATGTCTGTTCCTGCCACATGATTCTTTCGCATCTATTTTCTTTTAGACCTCCATATCGTTAACTCGATGTCGGCGCCTTTTCCGCCCAGCAGAATGCTTGCCGCATAACTTACGACCGCGCTCGTCAACACGGAGCACGGCATGAAATACGCCCAATGCAACTTGTGTCCTGCAATCGGTACATTCATCACCAGCAGGGTTGCCAGAATGCCGACACATGCGCCAACCAGCCAGCCCCTGAAATGCGTGCGCGTGGTCAGCACGCCCAGCATGAACAACGCCAGGATGGGCCCGTTAAACAGTCCCAACACCATGCACGCTGCTTTCAGCACTTGCTCGATGTTCGACACGTAGAAAGCCACGAACGTGCCGAACGTGCCAATGATTGCCGTAAACATTCGCCCCAGCTTCACCTCATCGGCGCTTGCAATATCCCGCCGCCACAATGGCCGGACAAAGTCATTCACCAATACAGTCGACATCGAATGGATCCCCGCGCCGCCGCTCGCAATCGCCGCGACGAATATGCCCGCAATGGCGAGACCCGATATTCCGCTGGGTAGCGCATGAATCATGTAATGGGGCAGCAGCCGGTCTCCCGATACGCCCTCGACCGGAAACTGGCGGTAGTAGGCAAACAAACCAAGCCCGACAAAGGCAAGCAATGAGAACATAAACACGTCGACCATCGAGTTGAATATGGCCGCGCGCGCCATGCCGCCGTAGCTTTTCGAGGC
>CAIYET010000896.1 GCA_903925285.1 Candidatus Hydrogenedentota bacterium
AAGTTTGAGGCCATTGGGCTTGATGGGAATAGTTTCTGGAGCGGTCAATTGGAGTATGGCTGAGGAGGCGCCTGCACGTATCTGGGTCAGATACCAACAAATGCTCCATCATCATTCATTATTCGTCCCGTTCCTGTTGCTTCATCGTATGAAACGATTGTGAAAGACACCCCCTGGCCGCTACAGCAGTAGCGAACAAGTTGACTATAACGTGGTGTCAGGGTTCCACCTGCGCCAAGGCTACGGTGGACATGTCCAACAATCAACATACAACGTCTGCTTCTCAATAAGTAACAAGCTTATTCGCTTTGCGTAATAAGGCAATCTTTGCCGTTACCCGCGCGACGCGATAATGCGTGCTGCCAGGCGAGCGGCGAATTCAGATAGCTTGTCGCGCGTCCAAGGAGTAATGATCTGTTGACGCGTGTCTACCATGAGTTTCTTGTCCGCGAGTTCTGTGGCTTCGCATGTCCAGAATACAGGCTTGCCGAGACCGATGGCCAATCCAGCTTGGAAATAAACCAATTGGCTTTGGCCGGTGAGATCTGCAACGACGCAGTGCGCTTTACGAATGCCGACAATAATTTCATCGGTGATCTTGTTTGCGCACTCCTTGCTGTCCGCACGGACAGGGGTCAGGCCGGCTAACGTGATGCCTGCCGAGATACCTTGCGTCCAGAAGAGGTCGGGCTCCTTCCCGGGGATCAAGCAGACCATGGCAACAGCTTTATCCGGTGGTGAGGCGTGGCTGTCAAGCGTTGCCCATCCTGCTGGCGTGAGGCGATAGGGAAAGCCCTGTTGCTGTTTGGCGGTAGCGTCTTCTTCAATGAGTCCCTTTTCTGCAAGATATTTCAAGCAGAAAATCAGTTCGTTCTTATTGGCACAGAAGCCCACGGATAATTCGTTGGGGGAGAACACGACGGTTTCAGCCAAGGACTTTGATTTACGGCGCATAAAGCGCATCAAGTATTCGCTCTTTGTTGCAAGGTCGGTGTCGCGCGGTACAGCTACTTTCGCGGCAGCATCGAGTTCCGTCCACGATTTAAAAAGATCCACCGTGATCAGCAACTTTTCATTCAGGATGTCCCACATATTCCGGCAGAGGCCTGAGAGCAAATGGGTTGGCGGGAATGCGGGACGATTATTCAGAAGTTGCGTTTCAGCTAACGCCTGAATTTGAAAGCGTCCGCAACGCGGACAATGGAGTTCAACGGTATTCGCGCCAGCGCTTTGGCGTGTGGTGTTAGGTGCGCGGCAAACGGGGCATATTTCTGTTGTATTCATAACTGTGTTTCATTGTAATTTACTTCCTCTTCAGTAACAAGGCTAAAATTTAGGTTAAAACATCGCAGTCTACAGTAGGGGCCAGGACCTCCCTTGCCTTCCAGCTTTCGGTTGGGCCGAGCATTAACGATGAACCCTTCATACTTTCATCCACGCGTTGTGGTCTTTAGGAATCCCCAGCTTGGATGTGTCCAGAAGTTGTCCGGTATCGGGATGAAGAACTGAAAAGGTGACATCATGGGAAAGCTCTTCTGTCGCCTGCCAAATTTCCGCATAGCTCCCGAGATTTTCGTTGTTAAATATGGGATGGAATCGCCCTTCTTGCGATTGCCCAATATAGAAGGTCCCTACCTGTGTCTTGTACGACAGCAATAGTTTCATAGTGTCCTCCTCGGTGGTTTCCTGGACTTTATTTACTACACGTGATAGTCAATTA
>CAIYET010000897.1 GCA_903925285.1 Candidatus Hydrogenedentota bacterium
AACTACGATACGGCATACAAGAACTTCGTTATCCAGGATTCGCTGACTTTCCATCTTGTCAATGATACGCTCGGTACCTATCAATACACGAACACCGCTTTTTTTCCTCTTGACGGAAGAGGCTTTGGCAACGAAAACGCCGCGGGTGCAGCACGGACGCACAATTATTCCTTCGCTATGAAGCTCCACAAGGATTTCGTTTACGTTCCAGGCATGACTTTCCAGTTCCAGGGCGACGACGACGTTTGGGCCTTTCTCAATAATAAATTAGCAATGGATATCGGCGGCATTCACAGCGCCGTAACCGGCTCGATCCCCGTCGATAACTTCGCTGCGCAAAACGGACTCGTTTCAGGCAATATGTATTCCTTCGACCTGTTCTACTGCGAACGCCACGTTACCGGATCCACGATCCAGATCACCACCAATCTCATCGCACCGCCCGCGGGCATCAAGATGACCCTGTCCGGCCAGGACACCATAATGGCGGGCGACAGCCTCATGATGAGCGCGGACGTGTTCGACGCTGCGGGCAAACTGCATCCGGAGTACGGCGACAGCGTGCAATGGAAAATATTGCCGGGCGGGACCGCAAGCTATTTATCCCGGGGCGGCAAAGGCGGCAGCAATGCGTTCAAGGCGGTTGACGCGTATTTGAAATACAGGATCATCGCCTCGTACCTCAACGCCCAGAACGGATGGTACGTCACCGACACGGTTCCTGTTTATGTCAAGCCCGGACCCGCCACTCACTTAGTTATTGAAGCAAGCCCCGACAGTCTTATAAGTCTTCGCGACAATAATCCGCTGTTGCCCCTGCCCAGTACGGTGTCCATGTTCGGCGGAACGGACCAGGACAGCGTCTACGCAGTCCTCAGGGACCAATTCGGAAACTGGGTTGGCCATCCTCCTAGTGCAACATTCTGGCAATCGCGGAATACGGCAGTAGCAACGGTAAGCGCGGATATCCAGCAAACTGGCGAGGGAACCATAACGCGAATGACCGACTCCGGCACCACCTATGTAGTCGCATCATCGACGGGATTCCATGACTCGGTCCGCGTGATCCTCAACCATGTCACTTATTCGCAGATTCAGATATATGTTATTTCCGGCGGCATCAGGCCCATCGATACGCTGCGGATGCGGACCGATCAGGATACCACCTTGCGGGCCCGCGGCCTTCGCTCCAACAGCACCATCTGGGATGACCTTCAGGTCGATTGGAGTAATGATGAAGCCATTAATTCCGTATTTGACAACGCCCCGCCTTCGGGATCCAACACATGGAGTTTCAACCCGCTCGATATAGGCTTCGGGGGTATTTACGCTACCTACACCTCGGGTTCAACGCAGATAACCGACACCCTCAATGCATTCTTTAACCCCGGCAATCCCTCGCGCATGGGGTTCTATCACCGGCGCAGCGCTCCGGACTTGAACGGGAACGCAGCGTACCAGCCGTCAGCCATATGCACCGCGGGAGTTGTGTTGCCGATCGTGGCCAAGCTTTTTGATCCCAAGAATATCTGGCTCACCCAGTATCAGAATACCAATGCGCCGATAACCTGGACTATGACCGAGATGTCGGGTTCAGGCTCCACCGGGATCCTTGGGAAATTCAGCGGCGATTCAACCTATTTTAGCGCGCGTAAAGCCTACAACACCGTAAAAATCACGGCGAGATTTACCGA
>CAIYET010000898.1 GCA_903925285.1 Candidatus Hydrogenedentota bacterium
CGTATCCGCGAGAAACAAAGCATGAAGCGTATCGCCCCAGCCGTACGCGCCTGTCATAAACGCCAGGGCCGCCCCAATGCAAAACGCCGCGCGCCTGATATGGCTCATCATCGTACACCTACACTTGGCGGGCGCCTTCGTCGGGACAAAAATTGAACGCCCTTTTGCAGCGTGCTCAATCCCACGCTCGCGTCAACCAGACCCTTCAGATCCAGTATAAGAGAACGTCAGCAAAAAGAAAACTCCACAAACACGCTTGCCACCTGTGCCGAGAACATCAACAAATCAAAAAAAGCCCCAGGATCCCCTGAAACAAACGCACGCCGCCCAGAAGAGACCGAACCCGTTGGAGATTCCGTTATCGTTGCTTATCGAGCCATACCCGATCCAATTCGAGCCGATGGACCTCAATCAGGCTTCGAATGATACCGGACTTCGACGCTTTCCAGTGTCCGGCCCGGCGGAGTTTCAACACCGCTTCGTCGAGCAGGCGTAAGTGCTCGGTATAAAAACCGACCGGCACGAAGCGCGGGCTTTCCACTGCAGACGCGTCCTTTTGAGAGGGCGGTATTGACAACGTTTCCGCATTACCCCCGCCCGAGTCTCGGGATGGATTACGATCTTCGGATAGGCTATCCGCGCTTTTGTTCTCCGTTGTCTCGGATTGCTGCGAACTGAAGATGTCGAGGTTCAGCCTTGACATAACGCGATCACCTCCCCTGCAAATTTTCTATACTGGGCGGCCGCTCGACTCTCCGGTGCGTATTCGATGAGCGAGCGCCCGTGACTGGGGGCCTCCTCGGCCCGCACATCCCGCGGCACGACCGCCTCAAAGACGTGCACCTGTTTCAGATTCCGCATGCAATCCAACGCCTCGTTGTTTGCCTTGGAGAGGACATAGAACTTTGTGGGCAGGACGCCGAGGACCCTCATAGCGGGATTCAGCCGCGCCTTGACCAAGTTCAGCACATCGAGAACGTAGCGCAGTCCCCGAAGACTGAGGAACTGGGTCTCGCACGGAATAACCACTTCCTGGGCGGCGGCCAGGCCGTTCAAAGTGAGCAGCCCAAGACTCGGCGCGCAATCAATGACGATGAAGTCGAATGAAGAGATGGCAGGTCCGAGGCACTCGCGTAGAACAAGCTCCCGGCTCATACGCGACGTTAACTTGAGTTCGGCCTCGGACAGACTCAGGTCTGCCACTGCGACGCTTAAGCCGGGCAATGAAGTCTTGACCACAACATCCACGATACTCCGGTTTACGGGGCCTTCGTTTAGCAGAACGTCGCGCATGGTCTGCTGCGCGTCCGTCGCCTCGATGCCAAGCAGCGCCCGCGAGGCGTTGGCCTGCGGGTCCATGTCCACCACCAGACAGCGTTTGCCGTACCCCAGACATAGACCTGCGGCCAGGTTAACGGCCGTGGTCGTTTTTCCTACGCCTCCTTTGTGGTTGAACACCGTAATAATTGTCGCTGAATTCATGGTTTTGCCGGGACTTCGCCAACGCATCAACAGACGATCATGTCCCGGTACAACCATACGCACATAGGTGCTTTATAAGCTTTTCGCAAGTCTTATAAAGACCGCTTTCTTGGCAATATCCAAGATGAACCTACCAGAACGATTCCGCACGGAGATTGAAAAAACGGGCGCGCGCCTGCAGGCTTCCCGGCAGCACTTGATGCTACTGGACAACGAAGGTCTATACGTGTTGGAACGATGGCGCGCGCTACGGCACTTCAGATTGGAAGACTGGCCTGATATTCAGCGCTAAAAAACGAAACGCTTAAATACTTGGGCACATTTCCTGTCCGCGGGGAACGCCAGCCCACGGCATACAGAGCGAAGACAAACACTATAGACTCGCAAAACCAGGTATGCCTGGGCCGGTAAGCCCTACCCACCCTCATGATGATCGAGAATTCTCTTCTTTACGGAATCCAGCGCGTCGAAGCCAGGATCGATGACTACCGGCTTCGTGCCAGGCATTTCTACTATTGCGTCGTGTTGTCTCGCCATGACTGCCCCCGCTGCGGTGGTCGGCTTGCTTCCACCGGCCCGAGTCGCGCGCAATGCGTCTGCTGCGCAGAGATAATCGACCCGTCCGTCCACTTCCAGCGTAGCGGTTGCTGTAATGCCCGCCTTGCGTTCAAACGGACCCACTACGCATGTGCACACTGCGGACAAATCATCCGTTCGGAGTTCCTCTTTGACGAACACCTAATTGATACAGAATACTTTCGCGAGAAGATGTCCGAATGGCGCGAGAGAAAACGCCGCCAGCGAGAGGAGTTACGACTCCTCCTGGCGGTCTCTCGCTCCAAAGACTTGGTTTTGGCCGAGATTCCAGATGATGGCGGACTTTACGGACTATTCGAAACATTGGACGAATTCGTGCGCGGACAGCAAACACAAGACGAGGAACCTGTTCGCGATGAAGCCGCATACCGGTTGGAGGATTACCGCCAGTTGATCCTGTCTCGCCTCGCGGGCGCCGTGCTCCGGTTCGACGCCTTCCCAGCCATTATCGAGAATCGCCGACTCGACCGCGTCCGGCGATTCTCAACGCTCATCTTCATGGAACAATTCCGTGAGATCCGCCTTGAGCAGCGCGGAGAAGATATTTGGGTGATGCCGTATGAAGCTGACTGCGAAGGATAAAGCCTTTTTGGATCAGTTGAGATCCCTTCTCGAAGAAAAACATCTACACATCGAGTTAGAGGAAAAGGGACCAAAACGACTTATTCTACGCCAGAATTATGGGGACCACATCGAGGCCCGTTTTGGCATGAGCCGGCAAGGCGTCCGATGGAGGTTTCAGCGGCTGTTCAACGATATCTACGTGGAGGCATACGATTATGCCGAGCAAGTCGTTATGTGAAGTTGAAGGGCGGAAACTGTAACTGTTCAAGGCTTCCGCCCGATGTTGCTAAACATAATTAATCTTGGCTCACAGCGATTCAAGCCATTCCAGGATGCCTTTGTCCTTTTGCCAAAGTATACCTGATGCATCCGGCGTAGGGGCGTAGGCGGCTGCTTTTTCGAGAGCCTTCCGTTTCATCTCGAGGTTTGCCCGTGCGTATAGCTCCGTCGTTCTGACGTCAACATGTCCGAGGAAGTCGCGAATCAACACTATTGGCGTTTCACACTCGAGGAGATGCATGGCTTTCGAGTGGCGCAATGTGTGGGGACTGATGCGATGGCTTTGGAACGAACCGTTTCCTTTGGTCATCTCGACGTACTTCAGAAGGATATACCGAACACCCGCACGGGACAACGGAGTACCTGCGCGGTTTACGAACACCGGCTCATCTCTGTGCTCTGGAGTGAGCAC
>CAIYET010000899.1 GCA_903925285.1 Candidatus Hydrogenedentota bacterium
CTGGCAGACACGAGGTATGACAACAAGTCGTTTCCAAAAAGGGAGGTCGTGCAACAATGACAAGGAAAGTTGTTTCCATCCTGATTAGTGCAGCCGTGTTGATTCTGTGTGGCATTACCGCCGTCGAGGCCGGCTCCGAGAATTCGCTGCTCCCGGAAGGTATGGTATTCCCAAACCCCTTCCGCAACCATGTCGCACCCGCCAAAAGCGCGGAGAGCGTTTCCACACCCTCGCAACCCGATTCGGCAACCATGTCGACGGCAAACTGTCCTGTTCCGACTGATCATCTTGCAATACTCGGTGCGGAAGGGGAAGGGGAAGGCGAAGGCGAAGGCGAAGGCGAATGTGGATACGAGCAAGCGTCGCTATATATGGAAAGCCCCGACTCGTTTATCATTGACGCGCAGAATGGAGCCCTGACGGCCGTAGGCGGCACGGGGGCCTTGGCGCTGGGCGGTTCGGATCCCGGGGATAAGGAACCCGGGGCGGCCTTGGTGGCCGCTCCGTTTAACTCTCAACAAGCCCGCGCCGGACTGCTCCTTAGCACGTCACCACACGGGTACGAAGGCGAGTACAGCTCGAAAGTTTGGCTTGCCGCTCTGAATGCGGAAGGGGAAACCCAGGCGTCCCTCTATATGGGGGGGGATGGTGATTATGGTAAAGGGGCAACGGTTCTGAGCTCAGATATGATAGCCACTAGCTCGGACCTGTTTATGGTCTTTTCAGGGGACATACAATTTTGGGGTTACAGCGGACATCCGGTCTTCAGTGCAAACGCGGATGATGACAGCGCCAGCGTGTCGAACCATACCGGGGCGGGTCTTTATGTGGACGGCAGCGGAAGCGTTACCATACAACTGGTTGCGCCCTGAGTAGCCGTTGGGTTCGTGCCGTGACCCCATTGGTTTGGAAGCATCGGCGTACCGGATTGTTCAACAATTCTGGAAACGGCGAACGGACGAGTAGCGATGGCCATGCAATCGACAACACGCGGTGAGTTTCCAACCAATGCCGACCGCCACGTATCATGCGCGGCCGGCGTTACCCTACGCGACGTTTCCAACGTCGCGGCAAGAGAGATTCAGTTGCATCTCGCGCAAAAGGAGATATACCCATGAAAACGGGTTCTGTTATAATAGCTTCCAAACATTGCCTTCTAGTCTGCTGCGCGCTGTTGGCGTGTTCCGCTTATGGTGCGACACCGGCGCCCGACGAGAAGGCCGTAAAAGAGGCCCAGGATCGTATGCTCAAGTCCATATCCAGCCAAAACCCCAAGGATGTCCGGTCAGGCAAATCCCAGGGGTACTTCAAGTTCGTCGGTTGCAAGAAGGGCGCATCCATACCCCTGGGAGCGGCCAAGACGGCCAACTCCGCAGAAGTCGCCGATAGTTTCATCAACCAGTTTAGCCCCGCCTTTGGCGCGTATGGCCCCAATGTAGCGAACCGATTGACCCGCGAACTTACTCGAAAAGAAGACAAGATCTTGCACATCGGCCAGTCCTGCGCCGGAGTCCCCGTCTTTGGCTCGGAAATCGTCGTCGACATTACCAAGAACAATGAAGTTCGCTCCGCCATTGCCAAGATCGCCACCGCACCGGAACTCGCCAAATTCACCCAGCCATCTTCGACGATACTCGCGCCGGAGGCCATGACAAAAGCGCTCGAAGACTTTGCGAGCAAAGGCACATCGCCAACAGGACAAGGCGGCGCACCCAACGTACA
>CAIYET010000900.1 GCA_903925285.1 Candidatus Hydrogenedentota bacterium
TGTTGCCCGAGAGCAGAACGCAGTCGGGGTCGTTCCACCACAGGACGCCGTTCTGCCAGTTTCGGCTGAAGGTTTCGCGGGCAACGTTCGAGAAACTATCCCAGCTTCGCTGGATGTCGTTCGAGGAACGTGCGCCGTGGATCAAGCCGAGCGAGGGCCATAGTGGATGGTTACACCCGAGGATGAAGGCGTCGCCAGCCCCGCGCAGGACAGCTTCCATGCCGCGGCGGTACGCTTCGACGCGAGTGGCCTTGGGATCGTGGAACGTGCCGCCATGCATCGCGCCCCAGAAGTTGGCATCGAGCTTGAAGTAGGTGCAGCCCCATTCCTGTCGCATGGTGCGGAAGAGGGACTCGAGGTGCTTCTGGACCTCGGGATGTGTCCCGTCCATGGCGTACCAGGGCCCGTTCCGCCAACCGCCGAAGGTGACGCGATCCGAGCGCAACGGCTGGCCAGCGTCATCCATAATGAACCAGTCCGGGTGTTCCTTGAAGACGCGGGAGTTCTCCTCTGCGATGAAGGGCGCCACCCAAATGGCCGGCTCGAACTTCGCATCGCGAATACTATCGAGGACGTCCTTGATGCCTCCGTTGAACGCCTTACCGGTATCGAGCCAGTCGCCCATGGCGGCCTGATACCCGTCGTCAATCTGGACGTACTTGAGTGCTGGCATCCGGTCGGCGATGAAGCGCAGATTCTTCTCGACCATCCCCGCCGTTACCATAGGACCGAAACAGTACCAGGAACACCATCCCGTGGGAACCGGTTCGAACTGGAGACGGGGATGATGTTTCGCGATGCGGTCGGCAAAGGGGGCCAGGAGCTTCGCGCGGCTGTCACCGGATGCAAAATGGAACTCCTCGAGGGGCCATGTTTCGCCGGGTTCGAGGGTTTGGCCTTCGGTGTCCTGGACGACATCGATGGATTGGGCGCGGATGTAGAATCGCCCGACGAAGCGGCGGCACGAGGTGAAACCGAGGAGACGCTGTTGGCTTGCCGGAGGCGCCAGCAAGAGCAATTCGTAGACCACAGTGGCGTCTTCGGGCTGAGGGATCTTATAGTGCGCCTTGTCCAGGTAGCCGCCGATATTGTCGGGTTTTTCGAGGGTGCCGCCGGTTTGCGACAGCATCGTAAAACCTTCTCCATAGAATTCGGTCTGTGGCGGCAGCGCGTGCGGCAAGCGGAAAAGTACAATCTCTTTGACGCGAACCGGCGTCTTGCCTTTATTGGTGATTCTCGATGTGCAGAAAAGGCCTTCCCAGGTCCTGTCGAGCACGACTTGGGTTGCATCCGCCGAGGGGTCGGAAAGTTCCACCCATCCTCTTGCGTCGGCCAGCGCAGACGGCTCGAGCGCAGGCTCGGTGCCCGCTATGGCAAGGCCCGCAGGCAACAGCAGACAGACTGCCAAGAGAGGGAGCATATAGAGCATGGGAAATCTCCTGATAAGCGAAGCGTCATTTCTCACCCATTTTTGGAAAGATTCGACTGGCACAGGTTCATCATATCATTCCGGTTCCCAAACCAACAATCCATCCGTTCCGTACTTCAGTTTAGCTGAAAACAGGCCGCTTCTTCGGAATTTCTGACGAATAGTTTGCCGTGAGCGATGATGGGATGGTTCCAGGTCTTGCCTTTGATGGCCTGGAAACGTGCCACTTCCGTGCAGCGTTCGGGAACTGCCTTCAAGAGTACCACCTGGCCTTTCTCCGTCAGGATTAGGAGCACATCCATGTCCGCGATCAGGAGGAGCTGTCCGCCGCATTTGTCGCCTTCCCACTGGCGCTGCCCTGTTTTCATGCTGATGCACGCGATGCGCTGGTCATCATAGCCATAACAGTAGCCTTTGTGCGCTATGGAGTTGTTGAAGTAGGGCCTGAACGTCTTTGTGGCAAATTCCTGTGTGGCAACCCATTGATCGACGTTCTTTTCGGCCTTTATGAGACGCGACCCGGTGGAACCGGTGGAACCGATCAGGAAGGTGTTTTCGAGAACAACCGGTTGTGTTCCAATGGGGTATGTCTTTGTGTTCCATGCATGTTCCCACAGAGGTGCGCCGGTCTTGGAATTCAGCGATTGCAGGCCCCACTGACCATTGATCAGGATTTGAGGATCGCCCCCGATGGTCACCAGTTGCGGCGAACTATAGGTGGTCGTCTTGTGGCCCGATAGCCACGCGATGTCACCGGTTGCAGATTTGTAAGCGATGGCGCTCTTGCCCTCGGAACCACAGGTGAATACCACTACCAGATCGTCCACCAACAGCGGCGAGCTGGCAAAACCATATCCGGGCGTCTTGCATCCGGCGTCTTCTTTCAGATCGCGTTTCCACACCGTGTTGCCGGTTGCGGCGTCGAGACATTGCAGAAATCCCGTCGCACCTTGCGTATAGAGTTTCCCCTGATCAAAGGTTGGTGTGGCGCGCGGGCCAAGGCCCATGGCATCGTCGAACAGTGCGGCAACCTTGTTGGTCCAAACTTCTTCGCCCGTTGCGGCGCGGTAACATGTCACGACTTCATCGGGACCGCGCTGTTCTTGCGTGAATAAGTAGTCGCCGATGGCGATGAAGGATGACCAGCCCGGACCAATTTCTCTGCGCCACACTTCATGTAGAGGCGTGCTCCAGTTGGTTGAGAACTTCGTGCCGGTGAGGCATCCATCGCGTGCCGGGCCGCGAAAGGCCGGGTAATCCTCGGGTGTTACCTGCGCGGGCAGCGTGGCCGTGCCACGTGTCTCGGACCTCGCCATCGCGCCCGATCGTTCTATCCGGGATGGGTTCCAACGCCACGATACCTCGGGGGCAAGATTACCGCCAATGGATTCGAAACGCATGGCCATATGCATCGCACAGCAACCCAAAATGTATGCGACCAGAAGGCAGCGGCGGATTGGCCAGCGCAGCCAGGTTGTCACAAGTAACAACACCACAATGCCCGTCGTCATCGTTGGCACCGCGTAGGTGAGCAGCATCGCGCCGTAGCTCGTGTTTTCTTGCGTGTATACAACGCCGACGATTGCGGCGAGAAATAGCACGTAGCCCAACACACGGTCGAGCCAATGCGTGCGGCTGGCGGCAAGCCACCAGATGCTCAACAGGATCGCCCCCACAAGTGGAATCACACCAAGTTCGATACCACTCTGGATGTTCGTCGTGGCAAATCTCGAATAAACCCACTGCACGAAGAACTGGAGGACCAGTATGGCGGCGGCAGGCCAGAGGCGCAGCGAGCGCGGTGGCGGCGTCAGGGTTTGGGGAGAGGTGTTGGCTGACTGTTGATTGTGCTGTTCGCTCATGGATCTTACCCTCGTTAGTGTGGCGCGGAATAATAAACGAGTGAACGACGGCACACAAATCGAAGGTGAGCGGCGATGCTATTTCCGATAATGGCCGTATAGTTATGCGTTTGAGCAAGGGTTGCCCAAAGAGCATGTTCTGAAGGATTTAGGATTGACTGGCAGGTTTTCCGGCGGCTTGGAGGCGAATGAGGGCGCGACGGAGTGCAATCTCGGCACGTTGCACGTCGATGTCCGTGGGACGTTCGATGCGTTTCTTGGCGCGCTCGTGGGCGGCTTTGGCGCGCTCGATGTCGATTTCGGTGTCGGCTTCGACGGTTTTACTCAGAATCAGGACTTTGTTTTCGAGGATTTGCGCGAAACCGCCGTTGACTGCAAAGGCGCGTTGCTCGCCGTTGGCGAGCGTGGCCTGGATCACGCCGAGTTCGATGGTCGCGATCAACGGCGCATGGCCCGGCAGTACGACGAACAACCCTTGCGTGCCGGGCACGGTGACTTCGTTTGCGTCGTAACGCATCGGGGCGCGTTCGAGCGCGCAAATCTCCAACTTCAAGATGCTCTTGTCCTGATCCGCCACGATCAGTTCACTCCCATGGCTTTGGCCTTCTCGACCGCGTCTTCGATGGCGCCGCAATACAGGAATGCCTGCTCGGGGAGATAGTCGTAATCGCCGGCGAGGAGTTGTGTGAAGCTGCGGATGGTATCTTCGATCGAGACGTATTTGCCGGCCATGCCGGTAAATTCTTCGGCTACGAAATTGGGCTGCGACAGGAATCGCTGGATGCGGCGCGCACGCCCGACGATCTGCTTGTCTTCTTCGGAGAGTTCGTCCATGCCGAGGATCGCGATGATGTCTTGCAGATCCTTGTACCGCTGAAGAATGCGCTGTACGCCGCGCGCGACGCGGTAATGTTCGTCGCCGACGACGCGGGGATCGAGGATTCGGCTGATCGAGTCGAGCGGGTCGACGGCCGGGTAAATGCCGAGTTCGACGATCTGGCGCGATAGCACCGTGGTCGCGTCGAGATGCGCAAAGGCCGTCGCCGGCGCCGGGTCGGTCAAGTCGTCGGCAGGGACGTAGATGGCCTGGACGGAGGTGATCGATCCCTTTTTCGTGGTTGTGATGCGCTCTTGCAACTCGCCCATTTCGGTGGCGAGGGTCGGCTGATAACCCACGGCGCTGGGCATGCGCCCCAGCAGCGCGGATACTTCCGAACCGGCTTGGGTGAAACGGAAGATGTTGTCGATAAACAGAAGCACGTCTTGGCCTTCCTGGTCGCGGAAGTATTCGGCGACGGTCAGGGCGGTCAGGCCGACGCGCGCGCGTGCGCCGGGGGGTTCGGTCATCTGGCCGTAGACGAGCGCGGCCTTGTCGATGACGCCGGAATGCTTCATTTCGAGCCAGAGGTCGTTGCCTTCGCGGGTGCGTTCGCCGACGCCCGCGAACACGGAGTAACCACCGTGTTTTATGGCGACGTTGTGGATGAGTTCCATGATCAATACGGTCTTGCCGACGCCCGCGCCGCCGAATAGGCCGGTCTTGCCGCCGCGGCAGTATGGCGCCAGAAGGTCGATGACTTTGATGCCGGTCTCGAAGATTTCGGTGCGTGTATCGAGGTCCTCGAAATCGGGCGCGGGACGATGGATTGGCCAGCGCTCGCTTGTTTCGATCGGACCGAGTTCGTCGACGGGTTGGCCGATGACGTTCATGATGCGGCCGAGCACTTCTTTGCCGACGGGCGCCGTGATGTACTGTCCGGTGTTGGCGACTTCCATGCCGCGTACGAGTCCGTCGGTGCTATCCATGGCAACGGTGCGCACGCTGTTCTCGCCGGTGTGCAGCGCCACTTCGAGCACGAGGGTCTTGCCGCCGGGCCGCGCGATCTCGAGCGCGGTATAAATGGGGGGCAGTTCACCGGGTTCGAACTTCACGTCCACGACCGGTCCGATAACCTGCGAAACACGTCCTGTTTTCATGCGTACCTCCAGTCAATCCGATTGCGGATTGTAGATTGCGGATTGTAGATTGCGAATTGACGGCAATACAAAATCGCTTGTTAACGATAATTCCGTTGTACAACCTACAATTCGCAATCCGCAATTCGCAATCTACAATCTGCACTCCTTCTAACGTGCCTCAGCCCCGCTCACGACTTCCACGACTTCTTTTGTAATCGCTTCTTGGCGTGCACGGTTGTATTTGAGTGTCAAACGATCGATAACATCGCCCGCGTTTCTTGTGGCTGAATCCATGGCGGCCATGCGGGCGCCCTGCTCGCTGGCGGCGGATTCGAGGAAGATGCGGTGCATTTGTACGTGAATGTTTTCTACCAACAACGCGAAGAGAATCTCGCTCTCGTTCGGTTCGTAAATGTAGGGGATATCGGCGATGGGCTGTTCTTCGGGTAGTTCGTAGGGTAGCAGCCGCTCGACGATCACTTTTTGCGAAATTGCCGACTTGAATTCGTTGTAGAGGCAGAAAATCTCGCCGTAGCGTCCGGCCACGAAGTCGTTCGCAGCTTCTTCGATGATGCGGGTCGACGCCGTGACGGAATATTTCTCGAAGACGCCGATGTGTGTCGAATGGATTGTGCAAGGCCGTCGGCGCAAGGCGTCGACGCCTTTGCGCCCAACCACGACCAACTCGACTTTTTTGTCGGCAAACTGTTCGCGCAGCACGCGCATGGCGGTATTGACGATAGTTGAATTGAAACCGCCGCACAGACCTCGGTCGGAGGTGACCACAATGAGCGCTATCGTCTCGCTGCCGCCCAAGCTCAGGAGCGGATGGCTATCGCGGTCGGCGCGCGCGGCCAGGCGGTTCGTCAAGTCGCGCATATTGTAGGCGTAGGGACGTGTGCTGATGATGGCCTCTTGCGCGCGACGGAGTTTGGACGCCGCAACCATTTTCATGGCACGGGTAATTTTCTGTGTGCTCTTGACGCTGGTAATGCGGCGTCGTATGTCTTGCAAACTGGGCATTACTCTTGTCCGCCCTCTTTCCAGTCGTTCTCCGTGAAGTACTTCATAGCAGTGTCAATCTTGGGCATGAGGGTATCGCTGAGGTCGCCGGTCTTGGCCAGTTCGTCGATCAACTCTTTTCCCTGCGTGTCGAAGTAGGCGTACATTTCTTGCTCGTATCGTTCGAGGGACTGCAATGCGATGTTGTCGAGATACCCTTTCGTCGCGGCGAAGATAATCAAGACTTGTTTCTCGACTGGCAGTGGGCGGTATTGCGGTTGCTTGAGGATTTCGACGAGCCGTGCGCCTCGGTTCAACTGGGCCTGGGTGGTTTTGTCGAGGTCGCTGCCGAATTGTGCGAACGATTCGAGTTCGCGGTATTGGGCGAGGTTCAGGCGCAACATGCCGGCGATCTTTTTCATGGCTTTGACTTGGGCCGCGCCGCCGACGCGTGACACGCTGATGCCGGGGTTCACGGCCGGGCGCACGCCGGAGTAGAACAGATTGGATTCGAGGTAGATCTGGCCGTCGGTGATCGAAATCACGTTCGTGGGGATGTAGGCGGACACGTCGCCGGCCTGCGTCTCGATGATGGGCAGCGCGGTCAATGTGCCGCCGCCGCGCGCGTCGCTCATGGCGGCGGCGCGTTCGAGCAGGCGCGAATGCAGATAGAACACGTCGCCGGGATAGGCTTCGCGGCCGGGCGGACGCCTGAGCAACAGCGAGAGTTGGCGATAGGCCACGGCGTGCTTGGATAGATCGTCGTAGATGATCAGGGCATGTTTGCCGTTGTCGCTGAAGTATTCGCCCATGGCGCAACCCGCGTACGGGGCCAAGTATTGCATCGGGGCCGCTTCCGAGGCGGCGGCGCTGACCACGATGGTGTAGTCCATCGCGCCGTGCTCGCGGAGTTCTTGGATAACGCGCGCGACGGTCGAGCGTTTTTGTCCGATGGCTACATAAATGCAGACGCAGTCTTTGCCCTTCTGATTGATGATGGCATCGAGTGCGATGGCCGTCTTGCCGGTCTGCCGGTCGCCGATGATCAACTCGCGCTGGCCGCGTCCGATGGCGGTCATCGCGTCGACGGCTTTGAGGCCGGTCTGGAGCGGGCGCTTGACGGGCTGGCGGTCGACGATGCCGGGCGCGATACGCTCGACGGGATTGTATTTCGCGGCTTCGATGGGGCCGCGTCCGTCCACGGGTATGCCCAGCCCGTTCACGACGCGCCCGATGAGGGCTTCGCCAACGGGCACGGAGGCGATGCGTCCGGTTCGTTTAACGGTGTCGCCTTCGCAGACGCGTTCGTATTCGCCGAATAACACCGTGCCGACGTTGTCCTCTTCGAGGTTGAGGACCATGCCGGTCACGCCGTGGTCGAAATCGAGCAACTCGCCGGCCATGGCCTTCTCGAGTCCGTAGACGCGGGCAATGCCGTCGCCGGCGAGGATAACCGTGCCGACTTCGGCGATGTCTACGTTCCACTTGAAGCCGCTTATCTGCTGGCGGATGATTTGGGTTATTTCATCCGCGCGGGCCTTAATTTCCATGTGTCATCTCCTCCGTAAGGAGTTTCTGTTTGAGCCGTTCCAATCGCGTCCGCACACTAAAATCAAAGAAAACGCCCCACAGATATACCGCGAGGCCGCCTATTACGCTGGGATCCACTTTGCACTTGAGGTAAACCGTTTTGCCCGTAAAGCGCTGCAGGCCGTGCACGAGCTTGCCTTCGAGTTCCGGCGTCAATGGCACGGCCGTCACGACTGAGGCCTCGACGCGGTTCAGCCACTCGTTTATGTGGCTTTCGAAACGTGCCGCCACCTGGGGCAGCGCGGCCATACGGTTTCGTTCGAGCATGGTGTGCAGAAGCCGCGAGACTTCATCGGGGGCGGATTGGGCTTGGAGGACGGCCTCGAGCAACTGCCAGCGCGTCGCGAGATCGAGGACGGGATTTTCCATGGCCATGCGGAAATCGGGGTTGTCCGCGTGGAGCACGCTCAGTGTATTGAGCACGCCGCCCGCCTGCTCCAATCGGGCCGAATCGCCAATGGCCGCCCGCAGGGCCTGCGCATATCTGTCCGCCAGCAATGATGCTCTCATGACAACCGTTCCATCAGTTTTGAAAACGTGTCCACATTCCGCGTGAGGTGTTCGAGCGTTGCCTCGGTACGGTATCGGTTTTCGAGCGTCGCGAGGGCCTCTTGGACCAGTTCCGTCTTGATGGTGCGCTCGGCGCGGTATTGCTCGGCCTGCCGCCGGTCCGTCAATTCCTTGTCGAGTTGGGCGCGTGCCTTCTCGAACTCGAGGCCGATCTTGGCCAGATCCTGCTGGAGATTGAGGTCGGCCTCTGCTTGGATAGCGGCCTCGACCGACTCCCACTTCTCGACCCTACCGTGCGATTGGGCCTTCAGGCACGCGGCTTCCTCGCGCGCCTTCGCAGCGCTGTCCAAGTCGGAGCCGATCTCCGCGATTTTGTTGTCCAGGAAACCTGTGAGCGGCTTGCGCAGGGCAAACGCAATCAACGCGACGAACACGCCCGAGTTCAGTACCCGGAAATAAACCATGTAGCGGAACATACGCGCCTCTTCGGCTTGAAACAGCGGATTCGCTTCGTAGTGTTCGGCAAACTCGATGGCTTCGCGCTGATGTTCATCGGTTGGCGGGTGAAGCTTCGGACGTTCCTCGTATACCCTGAACCAAGGCATCTTCTTGATCTTCAGGAATTCCGTGTGTTCTTTTCCGTACTGTTTTTTGTAGGCGGCGGATAGGTTGGGCGAATGGAATAGCGCCACGCCGACGACAGCGCCAACGATGTAGACGGCGAGCAGAATATACAGAACCTTCTTCAGGCTCATGCCGTCCTCCCTAAGACTATGTCATGCGTCCGCGTGCTCTTCACAGCAGACTGCCCTCCGTGTCGACTTGCCGTCCCATCGCATCGACAATCCCCGGAAGCAAGCCCGGAAATTTCTTGCGCTCCTCGGCGATGTTCGCGTCCATCGCGGCACGGTCGGCGGCCACTTCGGCATCCGCACGGCGTTTCCGTTCGTCAAGGGCGTCCCGGATCCGCTGATGGACTTCTTGGCGCGCCTGATGGAGACGTTTGGCGGAAGCCTGGTGCGCACTCGCGAGCCGTTTGGTATAGGTTGCATCCAACTCGTGGACTTCGCGGGTCTCGGTTTCCGCCGTCGCGCGGTCGCCTTCGATCTTGGCCTTCCGTGCGTCCATTGTCTTGAGCAACGGACGAAACACCATCTTGTTCGTTCCCCATAAGAACAGCAGGAACAGAACGAACTGGATGACCAGCGTTAGGTTAAGCGCAATCATAGTATTCTCGACTGAAGTGTGTTGGAGCGCAGATTACATGAGCCAGATCAATAGCGCGATAACCAGCGCGTAGATCGAGTTGGATTCCGTGATGGCTTGGCCGACGATCATGGTGCGCGTAACCAGCGGAGCCGCGCCGGGATTGCGCGCGATGCCCTCGACCGCCTTGGCGGTCGCAAAACCTTCGCTCAAGCCCGGCCCAATCACGCCGAGTCCGATGGCGATCGCCATTGCGAACCCTTTGCCGATAGTAATCATCTCCGCCCCACTCATACCCTTGGCGGTTTCCGCAGCCTGGCCGACGGCGGTTTGCATCAACGTCATCGCTGTTCCGATATCCATGGTAAACTTTCTTCTCCTTTCGATTTCCTGTTCCCAACCACCTGTAGTGGTAAGTAGCCAACCGGCTACTTGCTACTTACTTCTCTTATTCGTGCTCCATGTTTGTGGCGATATAAATTAACGTCAACATGGAAAATACGAACGCCTGCACGGCGGACTCGAACACGAGAAAGAACGCATCCAATCCCAGCGGAACCACCACGCAGAAAGTGAGCGAAGTGACCACGGTCATAATGATGGCCGCGCCGGTGATGTTGCCGAATAGACGGCACGAGATCGACAATACGCGGGACAAGTTCTCGACGACGGACAGCGGAAAGAAGAATCCGAGGCCGATCAATTTGCCCGGCAACGCCGCCATCGTGAATCGGCCTTCGTGATGCCAGAATGGGCCGCACATCTCCGCCAGTTTGCCGCGAATGCCGTGCGTCTTGAAGCCACAGTACAGGGAGTAGGACACAACCATCATGCCCAGTGCCAGCGTGCAGTTCAAATCGCTCGTCGGCTCTTCGATGTGCGGCAGCGGCAACAGTGGAATGCCGTTGCACAACAGGACGAATGCGAATAAGGCGGCGATCAGTGGAAAGAAGTGCCTGTTTTCCTTCGTGGTGTGCAATTGCAGCGTGTCCGAGACCATCGTATCGAAAGCCCCGACGTAGGTCTCGACGACCAACTGGCCGCGACCGGGCACCCATGCGAACTTGCGCGCCCCAAGCCATAGCAACGCCCAAAGGACGAACATCACGAGGACGGTGTTGCCTACGGTAAGGATGTTGATCCCGCCAAGCGGAATACTTATATCCGTAAAAGGCACGTAGTGCCAAACGATTCGTTGGCCGATCTCTTCCATACTAACCGAATGCCTTCTTCAAATCCACACCAGTAATACCAACTACCATTACTACTACACGAACAATAAACAAACCTACAATTGCACCAAACAGACCATGGTATTGCGTCGTATCCAGATTGTAGCTCTTGACCAAGGCTGCCGCATAGGCCAGAATTCGTATCAACCACCAGATACTAGGGGTGAACTTTACCTTATCGCCGGGGGTATTTGCAAATCGGAAGGTGCGCACGGCAATCTCGAAGCCGAGCACGCTGGCGAGGCCGCCCAACATGACGCCTTGCGCGGCGGCCTTGTCGGCCAACAACGCCAGTCCCGCGCACACCGCGATCGCCGCCAGCGACAATCCCAACACGACGCGGCGAAAGCGCGGCACCACTTCCCTGTATTGCGCGACGTCAGGCTCTTTTTCAAACGGTTCCGTCATCCGTATTTCTTTCGCTCTCTCCGTAAAAAACCCTGAGTAGTTGCGGCATTATGCCGGGATACGTTAAGGCTTTCAAATCCGCGCCTCGATCTTAATTCTTGCATGTTCTCGTAGGGCGGGATTCATTACCGCCTCCGCAAATCGGCGGGAATCAATCCCGCCCTACGAGAACAGCATTTTTTCACAAGCGCTGAGATGAACTCCGAACATTGTCGTGTTACACTCGTGGTTTGGCAACCGGCTTCGGCGAGGTGTAACGTTGCGCGTCCCCGCAGCCACTGAGTATGTGTAAATTGAATGCAAGGAAGACATGTATGACGGACTGCTGTGAAACGTACCTTCACGGCATGGTTTCGGAACCGACGGCGCAAGGATTCCGCGCCCCGCGCGAGGAATTCGTGGACGCTGCCATGCCGACTAAAGAAGTGAAAGCTCCTTTCGTTACTGACGCCGATCGGCGCGATATCCGCTCGACGTTGGACGGTAACGAGGACGCTTATGCCTGTCTCGTGGAGCGGTATGAAGCGCAGGTATTTGCGCAGATGTGGCGGTTTACGCGGGACCGTCTCGTGCTCGAGGAGCTTGTGCAGGACGTGTTTGTGGAGGCGTACCTGAGTCTGGCCCGATTCCGCGGCGAGGCGCCGTTTCTGCATTGGCTACGGCGGATCGCGACCCGCGTGGGATATCGCTTTTGGAAACACGAGCGTCGCGACCGCGACCGTCGCGCCGCTCTCCAGCAGCACGCGCTCGGCTTAGGCTCTCGTGGAAAAGATCCCGCGCCAAGCGAGGCCGCCGAAGCGATGTTCGAGATGTTGGCGCGCTTGGCGCCGAAAGATCGATTGGTATTGACGTTGTACTACTTTGATGATTATGACACGAAACAAATTGCGGAACAGACGGGATGGAATCCCACGCTGGTCCGGGTACGCATCCATCGTGCATGCCGCAGACTGCGGCGTTTGCTCACGGAGGCCGAAAATGAATAGTTACGACCCGTTGGAACGCGCAAGACGTCTGGCCGCGCTGGCCCGGCTGGAACAGGCTCCTACAGGCCATGTCGCCCGGCAGGTCATTCGACGTATTCGCAGCAAGAGCGTCCCTTCGCTGACGAGGCCGCTGACCCTTTTCGCGGCTATTGCCGCCGGGGCTGCGGTGGCCGCGCTGGTCCTGATAGCGGTTGGACTAAGCGCGTCGTCTGGCGACCCGCTGGGCGCCTTTTTTCAAGTGGCGAGCATGACCAACATTTAATAAGGCTCCAGGCTTCAGGCTTCAGGCTTGAGGATGAAGAGCCTAAAACCTGAAGCCTGAAGCCTAAGAGTGTGGAGAATGAACATGGCGGATGACGATTTGGAACGGCATGCTGTGGGAACGCGTCCGGCGGGTCCGTGGTTGAAGGCGGTCCTGCTTGGCAGCGCGATCTTGCTTTCCGGGATGATCATCGGCGGCGTGTTGACGTATGGCGTATTGTCGCGGGAACGTCTGGGCGATCCTTTTCCACCGGAGCGCACGCCGATTCGTATCGTCGAGCGTATACGGCATGATCTGCGCCTTACGGACGACCAGGCCAAGGCGGTACTCGATATCTTCACGAATCACCACGAGCGTATGGAGACGGTACGCATGAAGGTGCAGCCGGAGGTCGAAGCTGAAATGGAGGCGGCGCGCAAAGAGGTTGACGCGGTTCTCACTCCGGAGCAACGTCCCGCGTGGAACAAGAGGTGCCAGGAGATGCGAGAGCGATTCCGTCCACATGCCGGTGGCGGTCATTGAAGAAGCCTGAAGTCTAAAGATGTTGCGGACATAGAAACCAAACGAACGGAAAACGAGATGAAGAAGTTACTGATTGTTGTGGTGCTGGTGGCGGCAGTGGCGGCGGCGGGCGGATTCGCGTACAGGTATAAGACGCGTGTGGGCGCCACGACTGCGGCCGAGACAGAACGCGAAACGGCCACGGTAACAAAAGGGCCGTTTCGCAAGACGGTGCAATGCACGGGCCGCCTTGTGTCCAACCTCGATGTCGAAATCAAGTGCAAAGCCAGCGGCCTCGTTCTCAAGATCCCGTTCGACATCAGCGATCCGGTCAAGAAGGGCGACTTGCTCGTGGAACTCGATCCGATCGACCAGCAACGCGCCGTGCAGCAAGCCGAAGCAACCGTCGCGGCGTCGAAGGCTAAGATCGGCCAGGCTACAGCGAATCTTGGTGTGGCCGAGGCGAGCTTGGTCTCTCTACGAATGCAGGCCAATGCGGCCTTGACCGGCGCGGAGGCGCGAGTCAAAGACACGGGCGCGAAGGCCAAGCGCGAACGCGACCTGCTCGAACGCAAGCAATCGAGCATCGAGGAAGCCGAAACGGCCCAGACGGCCGCTGTCCAGGCGGAACAGGATCGCGCGGCGGCCAAAGCGCAAATCGAATCCGTTCACGCCAAGGAGTTGGAACTGGAAACCCGGCAGCAGGACATCAATCTGGCCAAGGCAGGCAACGATGCGGACAATATCGCCCTGGCGGTGGCCAACCAGCGTCTGAGCGAGACCAAGGTTGTGGCGCCGATGGACGGCGTCGTGTCGGCGCGCACGGTGCAAATCGGACAGATCATCGCATCCGGTATCAACAATGTGGGCGGCGGTACGGCCATGATCACGTTGTCGGATTTGTCGCACATCTTCGTACTGGCGAGCGTGGACGAGAGCGATATCGGCGGGGTCGAGTTGGACCAGAAAGTGCATATCACGGCGGATGCTTTTCCCGGCAAGAAATTCTTCGGCAAGGTGGTGCGTATCGCCGCCAAGGGCGTCAACGTGTCGAATGTGGTGACGTTCGAGGTGCGTATCGAGGTCGTGAGCGACAATAAGGCGCTGCTCAAACCTGAGATGACTGCGAATGTCGATATTGTCGTAGCCGAAAAAGAGGACGTGCTCACGATCCCATCGCGCGCCGTGGTGCGCAAGGCCGGGCAGACTGTCGTAGCGCTCAAGCAGGCCGACGGGAGCATCAAGGAAGACGTGCCCGTCACGGTCGGCCTGTCCAGCGGCAACGATGTCGAAGTCCAGGACGGCGTGCAGGAGAACGATACCGTCGTGTTCAAGAAAAACGAAAGCGACAGCCGTTGGAAGGCCCAGACGCAAGGCGCCCGGCCACCCATGATGATGATGGGGCCACCTGCGGGCATGCGCGGCGGTGGACGCCACTAATGATTATCGAAGCGGAATCTCTCGTAAAAACGTATATCTTGGGCGGGGCAACCGTCCAGGCGCTGGACGGCGTGAGCATGCAGGTGAACGAAGGCGAAATGGTGGCGATCACCGGATCGTCCGGGAGCGGCAAGTCCACGTTGATGCATATCCTGGGCTGCCTGGATCAGGCAGATTCGGGGACGTATATCCTGGCGGGCGAAAACGTCGCCGGGTTGTCGCGCGACCGTCTTGCCGAAATTCGGAACCGTCGCATCGGATTCGTGTTTCAGACGTTTAACCTATTGCCGCGCCTGTCTGCCGTCGAAAACGTCGAACTGCCGTTGCTCTACGCAGGTAGCAGGAGCGCAACGGACAATGCAATTCAAGCACTCGAGACGGTCGGGTTGGCGGATCGTATGTGGCACGAGCCTAATCAACTATCGGGCGGCCAGCGCCAGCGCGTCGCGGTGGCCCGCGCGATTGTAACCAATCCGGCGATGTTGTTGGCGGACGAACCCACGGGCAACCTCGACAGCAAGACCGGCGTCGAGATCATGGGACTGTTTCACGCGCTGCACGAACAGGGACACACCATTATCGTGGTTACGCACGAACCTGACATTGCCCGCGAATGCCAGCGGACAATTCGCCTTCACGACGGACGGATTCTGGAAACAACATAGGGCAGTTAGGAGTCAGGAGTCAGGAGTCAGAATGTAACATTCTGACTCCTGAATTCTGAATTCTGTATTCCTACGGAGCACATACATGTATTTCTTTATCATCATCAAGGTTTCACTCAAGAGCCTGTGGGCAAACAAGCTCCGCTCGTTCCTGGCGGTGCTCGGCGTGATCATCGGCGTCAGCGCCGTAATTGCCATGCTCGCCATCGGGGCGGGAACGCGCGACCAAGTCGTCGGACGTTTGAAAGCCATGGGAACGGACCTTCTCATGATCCGGCCCGGCCAGCGCGGCACCGGCGGCGTAATGTCGGGCACGCAGCAGAACCTCACGAAGGAAGACGCGGAAGCGATTCTCAGGGAGGTTCCCAACGTTCTGTCGGTGTCACCGGTCGTCCAGAACAGGGCGCAAGTGAAGTATTACGACAAAAACACCTATATCTCGGTCTTGGGCGCGACGGGTCCGTACATTCAAGCACGCAATTTCGAACTCGACAAAGGCCGTGGATTCTCCGACGCCGAGACCGAGGGAATGGCGCGCGTCGCGATCATCGGCCCGACGACCGCCACCAATCTGATGGGCGAAGACGATCCCATCGGCGCCATCGTCAAGATCAAGGGCATCAATTTCAAGGTCGTCGGCCTCACCAAAAGTAAGGGCGACCAAGGTTGGTTCAATCCCGACGATCAAGTCATCGTGCCGTACACGACGGCGATGCAGCAGCTTTTCGGCCTCACTCGCCTCAGCGAGATCGACGTCCAGGGCACGCCGGGGTCCGACCTCACCAAGATTCAAAACAAGATTACCGAAGTCCTGCGGCTTCGCCACCGGACGCCCGAGGAAGCGGACAACGATTTTAGCATCGGCAACCAGGCGGAAATCCTCGAAACGCTTTCGACCGTCACGCGCGCCATGACCATCTTGCTCGGCAGCGTCGGCAGCATATCGCTCATCGTCGGCGGTATCGGCATCATGAACATCATGCTCGTAACCGTAACCGAGCGCACGCGCGAAATCGGCGTCCGCAAAGCCATCGGCGCGCGCGACCGCGACATCCTGCGCCAGTTCCTCTTCGAAGCCGTCGTCATGAGTTGCACAGGCGGCCTCATCGGCGTAAGCGTAGGGGTCGGCGTAGCGAAAATGATCGGCGCGATGACGCAATTCACAACCGTCGTCCACCCCCAAAGCGTAATTCTCGCCATGACGTTCGCGGTAGCCGTCGGCGTTTTCTTCGGCTACTACCCAGCCCGCCGAGCCGCCCTACTCAATCCCATCGACGCGCTAAGGTACGAGTAAACCTAGAAATGGCAGTTGGCAGAGGAGAGTATCGCCTAAATAATGGGACTTATGGGACTTATGGGACTTATGGTACAAATAGTGATCTAACCCACAGGGGTCATACTGCGCCACGCAGTATGATAAGGGTGAACGGTCAA
>CAIYET010000901.1 GCA_903925285.1 Candidatus Hydrogenedentota bacterium
CGATCTGTGTATGTACCGAGGAGTTCCTCGATATCTTGCCGTATTATTATTATTATTGTCTTGCGTTGCTTCGGCATCCGTCGCCACAGTACACGTGACGCCCGATTCGCGGGCCGTTCGCTTAGGTCAATCGACCACGCTGCGTATTCAGGATCAAGATCCGCTGGATCCACAGTGGACGTACGCCTGGGCGGCCAGCCGCGGGACGCTTACCGGCACGGGCGCTACGGTTACGTTCGCGGCAGGCTCCTCCCTGGCCCCCGGATACGCCGTCGTAACCGTGACGATTTCCACGAATGGGACGGTAATGGCGACCCGCTACTGCGTTCTGTTCCTGTACAAGCAGTTCATTGTTCTGAAGGCCAACAATTACAACTGTTGGGGTACCTTGAGCGACAACTGGAAGTACTACTTGCAGCAGGTCGTGGATCAGCGCCACATAAAGACGTCCATCGGCGTTATCACGCGTTTCCTCGATCCCGCGTGGAATCACGCCAGCGGCTACGCGGAATTCATCCAATATACGCTTACCCGGCACAATTCGGGTTACGTCGAGTTCTGGAACAACGGATATGACGCCCTGACAGGCACCGGCTGGAATGAGTTCCAAAACACGCCCCATGATTATCAGAAATCACACCTCGAGATGGGCGAGAGCCTTTCCCGAAGTGTCTTGGGGTTTCCGATGACGGCCTTTACGCCGTCGGCGAACTACTTCGATGCGACGACGACGACGGTCGTAAATGAGTCCGCCGACCTGGAAGTCTGTATGTATGGCCCCACGCCGGGGTGCCAAAAGCTGGTGTTGACCCGTCCCGGGGGCGAGACGGAGACGAGTGCCGGCGTTCCGAGCTACAGTAAGTTCCGGGCCACCTACGGTCCGACGCTTCCCGTTGTTGTGCTGCAACATCATCCCTATTACCAGACCTTCCGGGACAACTTCGGCGAGTTCACGCAGATCCTGGATTACATCGTTGCCCAGAACGTCACATTCATCCAACCCACCGAGTACAAACGCCTGATTCAAAACGGCATCTTGCCCTTGAGCCTACAGGGGGATTCGGATGGCGACGGCGTTCCGGACGCCGTGGAAGGGCAAAGCGACGCCAATGGGAATGGGCTTCCGGATTTCCTCGAAGCCGATGTGAAGCCCGCTATTACGCAACAGCCCAGCGGCGCCACGGTGCTAGCGGGCGAGAGCGTCACGTTCACGGTGGCTGCGAGCGGCACACCGCCATTGTCATACCAGTGGTATAAAGGTCTTGTTTCGATCACCGGCGCCACCCAATCCGCCTTCTCGATTGCGGCTTGCCAGCCCGGCGATTCGGGCATCTACACCTGCGTTGTGAGCAACAAGGCGGGGAACTACTTGGGCAATGCCGTTTCCAATGCGGCGGTATTGACCGTCAATTTGCCGCCCGATATCACCAAGCCGGTCATTACCCTTGGAAATCCGTTGGAACCGGTGGTCGAAGCCGGTTCGACCTTTACCGACCCGGGTGCAACCGCCCAGGATGATCGCGATGGCAATATCACGAGCCAGATCGTGGTAACGGGCAGCGTGAATACCGCCGTCGTGGGCGCCTACGTGCTGACCTACCATGTGTCGGACGCCGCAGGGAACGCGGCGGACCCGCTTGTCCGTACGGTGCACGTCGTCGATACGACGAAGCCCGTCCTTACGTTGTCCGGACCGGCCGAGACCAGTATCGAGATCGACGCTACGTACACCGATGCCGGTGCAACGGCATTGGATAGTTGCGAAGGAAGCATCACCTCGATGATTTCGGTGACGGGCGCAGTGAATACCTCCGTGTTGGGGACGTATGCCTTGACGTACAACGTGTCGGATATGTCGGGCAACGCGGCGGTTCCGGTCGTTCGTACGGTGCACGTCACCGACCCGCAAACGCTGACGCTTGTACCCGACACCAACGCGGTGCGGTCTGGACAGACGACCACGTTGCGCGTCCTGCCGCAGAATAGGCTAAGCCCCGGCTGGTCGTACCAGTGGACGGCCACGAATGGGAGCGTCAGCGGAACCGGCAGCACGGCCTCGTTCGTGCCGCCAACGCCTCTCGAACCTGGATACGCCCTGGTAACGGTCACTGTTTCCAGGGGCGCCGCCATGCTGGCGCAGAAACACGCCGTGCTTTTGCTGTACAACCAATTTGTCATTCTCAAGGCGGACGACTGGTTCCGCCACAACTGGTATCCCGAAGGGATCGGCCGGCGTTGGCCCATTTACATCGACTACCTTCGTACGAAGTATATCAAGACCTCGGTCGGCATAACGGCCGACTATCTGGACATCAACTATCCCACACCGCCGGCGCCGCCGAGCGACGGCGGGTTTGCGGCATTTGTGGCCTACAGCAAGGCGGTACACGACACAGGGATGGTCGAGTTCTGGAATCATGGGTATGATCATCTTCAGGGAAGCGGTTGGAGTGAATTCAGCAATACGTCCTACGACTATCAGACGCAGCATCTTGCATCGGCCCAGACCCTCGTGCAGCAGCAACTCGGTTTTACCATGACGGCCTTCGGCGCGCCATTCAACGGCGTCGATGCCACCACGACGACGGTTATCAACGAGTCGCCGGATATCCAAGTGTGGATGTTCGGCCGGACGGCCGACTGCACGAAGATGGTGCTTAACGTGCCTACGACTGACATCGAGCCCGTCCAAGCGGGCCTGCCGGACTATGCCCGGTTCGTTCAGTCCTATTCGGCCACTCCCGAGTACCTCGTGCTCCAACACCATCCCGACTTTGATACGTTCGTGGCCAATTTCACCCAGTTCCAGAATATCATCGACTTCCTGATCGCCCAGAAAGTCACCTTCATTCAGCCCACAGAGTACTATCGTCTCAAACAC
>CAIYET010000902.1 GCA_903925285.1 Candidatus Hydrogenedentota bacterium
CTGGGCTGTTTAGGCTTTAGGCTGTAGGCTGTAGGCTGTAGGATGTAGACAGTGCCTACAGCCTAAAGCCTAAAGCCTAAAGCCTATGCTGTTGAACTTCTTCATGCGGCCTGGGTCCTATTCGGGCAAATGCGCCCCTTTCTGTTAAGATACGGCAAACGTTCGTGCGGGCGGCCAACAGGGACGCTTTGCGGCGCGTTGGTTTGTTCGGCAACAAGCGGCGGTACACAACGAATGAAAACGGGTCCCCATAAACACCTTCCGAGAGGCGTGGCTATCCTTCATGAGGACCGGGACGTCCTGGTCGTCGAGAAGCCCGCCGGCCTGCTGACCATGGGCACGGATACGGAGAAGATAAACACGCTGTATCACGCCTTGACGGATTACGTCCGCAAGGGCAACGCCAAGGTGCGCAAACGCGTGTTTATTGTCCACCGCCTCGACCGCGAAGTGTCGGGGATACTGATTTTTGCCAAGAGCGAACAGGTCAAGATGTGCCTGCAAGGCCAGTGGGCGGAAACCAACAAGAAATACGAGGCCGTGGTTCGCGGCACATTCGCCGAGAAAACGGGCACGATTACTTCGTATCTGGCCGAGAACAGCCAATTCGTCGTGTACTCGACGAAGGACAAATCTAGAGGTAAGTTGTCCCACACCGAATACAAGGTACTCAAGGAAACGAAAGACTTCAGCCTCGTCGAGATCCATCTGGTGACGGGCCGAAAGAACCAGATCCGAGTCCATCTTGCCGAGGTCGGACATCCTGTCGTCGGCGACAAAAAGTATGGACCGGTGGATAAAGAGCACAAACGGCTCGCGCTTCATGCTACAGCGATTTCCTTCAAGCACCCATTCAACGGAAGAGAAATGACGCTGACCAGCAAAGTCCCCGGATTTTTCAATCGGCTGTTGAGCGAGAAATAGCAGGCTGAAGACCGAAACCGTCACCGCCGGATTCCAAGTATAGGTATATCGGAAATTGCTGCGTCCCTAAGCAGGGAATTAGCGGCCTCCGTAATTAGCCGGGGCGGGAAGATCGGGTACGGCAAGGGCAAGGTTGGGCTGGCCGAGAATCGCACTGTAGCTCTCGTAGATTGCCTTGGCTTCGGGCCGCGAGGCGGGCCGGACGTATTCCTGATATCCCCATGTAATGGCCGTGGTCGTGAACGCACCTGCGAACCGGAGTTTTTCTTCGAGTTTGGCCGCCGGAATTCCACGCCAATACGGGGCCGTCTTGGGATCGTTGACGTGGGTTTTCAGTCCGAATCGCGCCACGTAGTCTTCGGGAGAAGCGACCTCCAACTCCGCGCTCTCGATATTGGCCCAGAGGGACTTGCCTGTGGCGTCGCACGCGGCTTTCATCGCCGCGAAGAATGGCTTGCGGTCGTCCATGCTGTAGTACGAGAGGTGTTCGCCGCTGTCCTGGAGTGCGACAATGTCGATAGGCGCCTGGCGCAACACGCTCGTCCAGAACGTCTGATATTCCTCTGGCTTCGCCCACCGAAAATCGCCAAGGTTCTGTGCGCGATCCAGGATGAAAAATGGCGAGATCATCACCGGTTTGTCGAGGGCCGTCTTGCACAACGTCGCCACTTCACGGTAGAGCGTTCGGATGAGATCCGCCTGCTTGTCCCAGAATATGTACAGTTCATACGGTACATACCACCCATAAAATGACGCTCGTGCGCCATACGCATGGGCGATATTCCCGATATATTTCCCTGCGCGGGCAATCTCTGGTGCGGCATCCGCCTGCGTCCACCAGTTCGCCATGGATAGCGTGTTGATGAATATCCGCAAGCCCCGGCGGTCGGCCTCGTCGAAGAACGCCTTCAATGGTTCCGTGTCATCCACCACAGCGCCCGAAATGACCAATAGGTCCATGCCCAATGCCTGGAGCTGGTCCAACTCTTCCCGCCAAGATTCCTGCGAACGTTGCATGTCCGCCTGCGTCATCCACCACAGCGCACCCACCAGTCGCGCAGGCGGCGGCTCCCCGTAGCATGTCGCCATGTTCCCACAGGCCACGACTGAAACAAGACTAAAGGCACACATCGTTGAGGTTTTCAATGGATAGTCTCCAAGTCGATTTCCGCGCATTTGCGAAGTATACTCCCACTGGAGTCACGACATTTCAACAATTTGGAGCCTGCCATGAGAAAATGTGTCTTTGCCCTGTTTGGCGTCATCCTATTTACTTCGAGCGTAGCGCGTGCGGATGAGCCGTATTATCGCGACGTATATTCCGATACGTGGGTGGCGACCGATGCGTTGGGCAGAACCATGCCCGACTTTTCGGCGGTTGGGCCTGTCAAGAAAGACCAGCGCCGTGTGGTTGGCATATTCTATATCACGTGGCACAGCGACTCGCTCGCCACGCTGAAGAGTCCCTATACCGCTGACGTAACCAAGGTGCTGGCGGGCGATCCGAGTGCGCGCTTGGACGCCAAGCATCCGCTTTGGACCGAAGGCTCGTATCATTGGGGCGAGCCGGAGACGGGCTATTTCTTGAGCAAGGACGAATATGTCATTCGCAAAGACATGTCCATGCTCGCCGACGCGGGCGTGGACGTATTGGTGATGGATGTCACCAATGCAGTCCGTTACTGGGACGAGTGGGAGGTCGTATTCCCGGTCATGCAAAAGATGAAGGCCGAGGGCAACAAGGTGCCGCAGTTTTGCTTCTGGGCCTTCAACGGTCCGGTGATTACGGTTGTGCAGGACTTGTACGAGAAAATCTACAAGGCGGCCAAATACAAAGACCTCTGGTTCGACTGGGACGGCAAGCCGCTGCTGCTGTACAACTCGACGCCGAATGTCGACGCCAATGGCCAGGGGATGAAGCATCCCAACCCGAACTACGATCCCGCCGCCAAAACCGATGCCAATAACCCCCATTACGGCGACCCCGATTACACCGAAGAATTCTACGCGGATTATACCAAGGAGGTGAAAGCCTTCTTCACGTTGAGAACGATGTGGTGGGGATATTACCAATGGGCCGGCAAGCGCTTCGTCGGGACGGAGGACAACTGGAGTTTCGGGCTTGACTTGGGCGATGAAAAGGTCAAGGCGTTGGCGCCGGAAGATCTGCTCTCGATACACAACGGCGCAAAGGAGGAAGCGGCCGTCACGCCGGCACAGCATCCCGCGAGCCTGATCGGCAAATCTTGGAGCCGCGAGCACGGCGAACCGGAATTGAACGAATACGACCTGCCCGTGCCGACACCTGTGCCGTGGCTGGGAAAGACGGTCGAGCATCCCGAGGGTTACGGCATCTATTTCCAGGAGCGATGGGAAGACGCGCTCAAGGCCAACCCGCAGTTCCTCTATATCAACGACTGGAACGAATGGAGCGCCGGCAAATATCAGCCGGAAGAGGGAAAGACGTTCTCGTACATGCGCCGCGAAGCCGCGTACCGATTTATCGACCAGTACAATTCCGAGTTCAACCGCTGCCTTCAGCCCATGAAAGATGGGTACACCGACAACTATTACATGCAGATGGCCCAGAACGTCCGCCGTTACAAGGGCGCTCGCCCCATACCGGAACTGAAGGGATTGCTTCCAATGACCATCGACTGTGATTTCGCGGATTGGAAGAAGGTCGATGTCGAGTATCGCGACACCGTAGGCGACACCGTTCACCGCGACTACAAGGGCTACGGCGGGCTGCAATACAAGAACGATTCGGGCCGCAACGACATCGTAACCTGCAAAGTCGCCGTTGACGAAACCAATGTATATTTCTACGCGGAGACGAACGAGCCCCTCACGCCGCATATCGGAAACAACTGGATGCTCCTGTTCATCGATGCCGACCACAACCACGACACCGGATGGTACGGCTATGATTTCCTCATCAACCAGAGAGTCGTAGACGAAAGGACCACGACGCTCATGCGCTACGACCCGAATTCCCCCGACAATCCGTGGGTTCAACAAACGTCGCTCGCCTATCGATACGGCGACAAAGCCCTCGAGTTGGCCGTACCGCGCGAGCGCATCGGCCTAAAGGGCGACGCATTTTCGTTCGATTTCCATTGGTGCGACAATCCCGCCGACCTCAAGGACCCGATTTCACTCTGCGTGAACGGCGACAGCGCTCCAAACCGCCGATTCAACTACCGCTGCATTTGGAAGAAA
>CAIYET010000903.1 GCA_903925285.1 Candidatus Hydrogenedentota bacterium
GCCATTCTGAATTCTGAATTCTGACTCCTGTATTCTGAATTCCTATTGCCTTTTTCAAGATGATGGGCATTATTAGGCCCCCGGTTCAAGCCAGATCCCGATGCAGGGCCACGACGACGCCTTGCACCTGGACCGATTGCGCGGGCGCAAACAGCGGTTGCATGGTGGCATTGGCGGGGCGTAGTTCGATACGGTTGCCGTGGGGGTAAAAGCGTTTGACGGTCGCATCGTCGCCGAGGAGTGCGACGACGATATCGCCGCGTTTCGGCGAGCGTTCCTGGTCGACGACAATGATGTCGCCGTCGAGGATGCCCGCCTCGATCATGCTGTCGCCGGTCACGCGCAGACAGTAGGCTTTCTTCCGTGCGAGTTCGCGTGAAACTGGGACGTGTCCTTCGATGTTTTCCTGGGCGAGCAGTGGCTGGCCGGCGGCGATTCGTCCGACGAGCGGCAGAACGCCGGGAGCGCTCTCGTACAGTCCAGCCGCGGCTTGGTCCGTCACGCGAATCCCGCGCGCTTTCGAGGAACGTTCGATGTAGCCTTTGCGCTCGAGCGCAACCAAATGGTCGTTTACGCCGTTGAGCGAAGCGATGCCGAACTCGACGCCGATCTCCGCCATGGTCGGCGGCGAACCGTTGTCGCGGATGGATGCGACGATGAAATGCAGGATTTCCGCTTGGCGGCGTGTAAGCCCTTGTGCCATGACTATGTCCTCCATCATGTCCTGAATACGTCTTCAGTGATATTTGACCACGCGGACCGCTCGCTTGTCAAGAGCAAAGAACGGCGGATGCGCGTAGGCGTCGGCGTGTGTTAGGATGCAAACGCAAATTGTAAGGAGAACGAAGTCGTCGTGTGTAATAGTCTCGCATGGCCCAACTCCGGGCGAGGTTGCATATGTCCATCCGTATAAAAACGTTGTCCGTCATATCGGTAGCGCTCTTGGCGCTGGCTTGTTTCATGTATGCCGGGGCACGCCTGTTTCTCGTCCGCAGTGCCGGGGAATTGGAGCAGCGCGAGATGCACCAGAACGTGGACCGGGCGTTGAACACGCTGTCGAACGAGGTGGACGCGCTGGACACAATGGCGATGGACTACGGGTATTGGGACGACACGTACAAATTCATCGACGACCACAACGAAGAGTACGAGAAGTCGAATCTGGCCGACGAGTGGTTCACGTCCTCGCACATCAACTTCATCGTGTACGTGGATCACACGGGGCATGTAGTCTTCGCAAAAGCCGTGGATCTGGATAAGAAGGAATCGAGCACCGTACCGGCAGACCTCCTGGAACGCTTCGCGAGCCACGACCGTCTGACGGAACTCAAAGATGAAGAAAGCCGCGCATCCGGTATTATGATGCTGAAGCAAGGCCCCTATCTTGTCGTCTCGCGGCCAATCCTGCCTACGGAAGGCAAAGGGATCATCCACGGTACGCTCATCGTGGGCCGTGCGCTCGATGCGAGTCGAATCGAGCGCATGTCGCACATGACCCAACTCAAGATGACATTCTATCGCAACGGCGACCCGAGTATGCCACCGGATGTACTTGCGGCGGGCAATCGCTTTCGTGGCGGTTCGGATTTCCTCGCGTATCCACGCGACGAAGATGTAATGATGGCGTATGCACCGGTTCCCGATCTCTACGGCAACCCCGCGCTCACGCTTTGCGTCGAAGTCCCGCGCGATTTCCACAAGGCGTTCTCGATGCTCCTGCGCTTTCTGCTGTACGCGGTCGTCGGCATGGGCGCAGTGGCCTGCGTGTTGGTGAGCGTTCTGCTGGATCGCCTCGTTTTGTCTCGATTGATTCGCCTGAACGCTTTCGTGAATACGGTTCATGGAACGGACGATCTGTCGGGGCGCATTGCGTTGCCGGGCAAAGACGAATTGGCGGCCTTGGGTTCGAGCGTCAACGCCATGTTCGAGTCGTTGGGCCAGCACCTTCAAGCGCGCGATAAGGCCGAGCAGGAGTTGCGCAATGCGAAGAACCAACTCGAGCAGACCAACCGGCGACTCGAGGAGGCTATCGAACGCTCCGACCAGTTGGCGGTCGAGGCGCAAGTGGCAAGCGCGGCCAAGAGCCAATTCCTCGCCAATATGAGCCACGAGATCCGTACCCCAATGAACTCGATCATCGGCTTTTCGGAAGTCTTGGAGGATCAATACTTCGGTCCGCTCAACGAGAAACAACTCGAATACCTCAAGGACATTCTTGAAAGCGCAAAGCATCTCTTGAGCCTGATCAACGATATCCTGGACCTGTCGAAGGTCGAGGCCGGAAAAACCACCCTCGAAATCTCGCTGGTACCGGTGGCGCAGGTATTGCGCAACAGCCTCTCCATTATCAAGGAAAAGGCGATGCGGCACCAAATCCGCTTGGAAGCACACATCACTGCGGAACTCGAGGACGTGACGATCGAGGCGGATGAACGCAAGCTCAAGCAGATCATGTTCAATCTGTTGTCGAACGCCGCGAAGTTCACGCCCGACGGCGGTTCGATTACGGTGATGGGCGAACGGCACGGCGAAGGCATGCTCGTTCAGGTCAGCGACACGGGGTTCGGCATATCGCAGGATCATCAGAAACGTGTTTTCGACGCGTTCTATCAGGTGGGACAAAGTCTCAGCGGCAAAGCGCCGGGCACGGGCCTCGGATTGTCGCTGACCAAACGATTCGTCGAATTGCACGGCGGCCGGATCTGGGTCGAGAGTGTGCCGGGCGAAGGCAGCACCTTTTGTTTCATCTTGCCGGCGAAACCGCCGACGGCGGAGAATTGACCTATGGGGAAATGCGTGCTGGTGGTCGATGACGAACCCAAGAACATCAAGCTTGTTCGGGATCTGATTCAAATGTTGGGCCACACCGTCATCGAAGCCGTCAACGGACGCATGGCACTCGAAATGGCCAAGAAACATCTTCCCGATCTGATCCTCATGGACATTCAGATGCCGGTGATGGACGGCATCCAGGCGACGCGCTTGTTGAAAAGCGATCCGGCCACGCACGCAATCCCGATCATAGTGCTTACTTCCTACGCGATGGCGGGCGACCGCGAGCGTATCATCGAGTCCGGCTGCGACGGATATATGACCAAACCGTTGGATACGCGCGCGTTTATCGCTACAATGGCCAAGATGTTGACTATAGAGGACGTTTTCAAAGATGAGTGATCCTGCTTTAGCGAGCGTTGTTACAAGACCCAAAATATTGATTGTCGACGATGAGCCAGTGAACCTACACGTCATCGAGGCCATGTTGACGCCGATGGGCTACGAGTGCGCGACGGCCTCGGACGGCGGCACGGGCCTCGCCAAGGCACAGGCGTGGAATCCCGACTGCATCCTGCTGGATGTAATGATGCCCTACATGGACGGATTCGAAGTGGCAAGACTACTGCGACAGGACGCTATCACACGCCACACGCCCATCGTCATGGTAACGGCGTTGCAGGAAACCCAAGCGCGTGTCAAGGCGTTGGAAGCCGGCGCGGACGACTTTCTGTCGAAACCAGTGGACAGGATGGAGCTCCGGGCACGCGTCCAGTCGCTCGTCAAGCTCAAGGCCTATCAAGTCCGTATCGAGAACCAACAAAAAATCCTCGAAGAAAACGTCGCTCTTCAGACGGAGCACCTGCGTCAAGCACTCCAAAATCTGCAACGGGCCTCGTTGGATACCATCGTGCGCCTTGCGCGCGCCTCCGAATACAAGGACGAGGATACGGGCATGCATATTCAGCGGATGAGCCACTATGCCGCCGCCATTGCACGCAAGATCGGGCTGCCGGACGAAGAAACCGACAATATCCTCTATGCGGCGCCTATGCACGATATCGGCAAGATCGGTATCCCAGATAGCATCCTACTCAAGTCGGACAGGCTCACCGAGGCGGAATGGGACGCAGGGCAATCGCATTAAAAGTCACATAGCCATGAGGGTATCCAAGAGATAGTCCATGTCCCAAGCGGCCTGCAGTCGTCTTGCCTTAATGCCGCCCTTTCTGGATGTGTTGGCCTTGAGCGCATTGA
>CAIYET010000904.1 GCA_903925285.1 Candidatus Hydrogenedentota bacterium
AGGGCCTCGATGCCGCACGAACTCCGCAAGTCCGGGCGGCAACTTCTCGAACTGGCTGATTGGCGGCGGGCTGTCGCTCAATTCGGAAACGGTAACGCCGAGCGCGCGGGCAAGCTTCTGAAGAATGTCAAGCGAAGGGTTGGCTTTGCCCCCGTTTTCGAGTTGCCAAAGATATCCGCGGGAAAGGGCTGTCATCTTGGCCAGTTGGACAGAACTCAAGCCCTTCTCATTTCTCAGTTTCACGATCTTCTCAGAAAGAGTCATCTTGTGTCTATTGCTCCACAGCCATCATAACAGGTTCGTGAATGGTTTTCCATAAAAAACAAATCGCTTGATTTATAAGACGTGATAGTGTATAATATAGAAAACGTGATGATCGTTATAGAGAAGGAAGCACAATCATGGACCTGACGCTGATCGAAAATCTTTACGAACTACACTCCGGCCTCTGCAACTCCGTCATTCTGCTGCTCGTGTTTGGCGGAATGGCCCGTATCGCCTGGTGGCGCGAAACCGACGGCCTCCACGTCGGCGGCCCACTCGCCATAGGCCTCGCCCTGCTCCTCACCGTCGCACTCCTAAAATGGGCGCGCGCCGAAGGACGAACCATCGACGAATTTGGCCCGCTCGCTGCGTTTGTCATTGTCGAAGCGATCCTTATCATGGGCTGGGCAGCATTCCGCAAGAGCCTCCGAGGATAGATTCCCAATCTTCTGAGGCCTTCAGCCAGTTGTCGTGATAGTGGATACGCTTCAGCATCCCCACGTCCTTCTGCACCGACCGAGATTGCCAAACGCGCGCACCTCTCGACCGCCACGACACCCGCGCAGCATGGGATCGCGCACCTGCTCCACCGATGCGAAGAACGCATCCATGTCGATATGTAATATTTGGCGTTCCATGAGGAAATACGGGATTTATTTTCAGGGCCTCTGCAACATCCTTTTGCATTCGGCCCACATGGGTTCAGAATAGGGTACGCGGACCGAGTGATCAAGTATTTATCGCCATGGTCTGGCAGTCTTGACGGTTCTTGCCGGGTGCTGGTACGGACCCACCGCCGGGAGCGCGATTACACCGAACATGAGATGCCTCATGACCTTGGCAGCACCCCGAACACGGACGACCCACGCACCGTAAGTTATCCATGAGCGCGGAATTGGCCCGTTCGACAGAACTGCACGCTCTGCTTGGACGAGCACAATCACCGCTTGGCATCGTAATGCACAACGGTTCGCACCGTATGTGCAACAAGTATCCACTTGTTCGTGACATGCAAACAATTGCGGTAAATCACTTTGCGAAATCATTGACAGTCCGCGCAAGCCTACGTAAGGGCAGATTAAGGCCTGTAGAAGTGCCGAAAACAAGGAGAGAATCGGTACCCGATATGCCTCATGGAAACACTGTCTCGCTGTCGCCGAAGTTTGCACTGACGCTATCCACCTGTGCGCACATGTCCTCCGGCACGAGCTTTTCCTTACTTTCCACCAGGTAACCCATCGCACGATAGCCTTTAAGCCGCTTCGTAAACATGCGAGCCAACACGGGCATGTTGCGGTCCACATAATCGTAGACGCGGACTTCGTGCTTACCTGCGTGTGCGCGGTGTAATCGGCCTACGTATTGCTGGAGCGTACCTCGCCAAGAGATAGGCATTGCGAGAAACAAGGTGTCGAGCCTGGCATCGTCAAACTTCAATCAGGACCTCTCATCAATCAAGAAAGACAAAGCGCTTGTGCGTTCCGTGTCCCGATTGTGGCATCATAAGACGCGAGCGACAGGGAGGACAGGAGTCTGGCATGAAAAGAAACAAACCATCACCTCAAACATCGGAACAGGGCGCGCGCAAGGCTTCCGCGCCGCCGACGGGCGCTCTTTCTCACCTTGTTACCCTATCTGCCTTGCGTAACCTCGCCGGAACGCGATCGTTCGAGCGGGGCGAAGATTACTTCGACAGCGG
>CAIYET010000905.1 GCA_903925285.1 Candidatus Hydrogenedentota bacterium
CTGAAGCCTGAAGCCTGAACGAGGTATGTGATGCACACGGCGTTTGAAGCCCTATTCTCCTTGCTCGAAGAGGAAATTGTACGCCAGGAAACGGTCCTTGCCGCGACTCGAAGACAGGGAGAAGCGGCGCGCGCGCGGGATATGAAGGCGCTCGAAGAACAGACCGCTAGTCTTATGGCGTTGGCGCAGGAGGCCGCACATGCGGATGCCGCGCGGAAACGCGCTTTGCGTCAAATCCTGGGTGTGGGCGCGGCTCCCGGCGCGGCGCTGAGCGAAGTCATCGCTTTGGCGCCGGAACCTTACGCGTCGCATTTGCGCGATCTGCGCACCCGCCTGCGACTTTTGTTGAACGCCGTCCGGGAAGAAACGCGTGCCAACACCGCGTGGATGCGTATGTCGCTCAAGGTTGTCGGGCGTTTGTTATCGGCGGTGGAGCCTTACCTTCAGGCTTGGCCCGCCGGATATGGCGCCAACGGGGCGATTGTCGCAATCGCCGGCCAGGAACCGGCGTCGTCTGGGATGCGGCCGGCGCTGATCGACCGGAAAGGATAAAATATGCGCGTAACGCAACGGCTGATGGTAAACCGCGTACTGAGCGATCTCAACAATCAGACCGAACGCCTGCTGACGTTGCAGGAGCAGCTTTCGACGGGCCTGAAAGTCAACGCCCCTTCGGACAACCCGCTTGCCGCGCGCCGCGCGGTGAACATTCGCGCCAGTATCGGCGCGAACGAACAATACGTCACCAACATCTCGATCGCGGGTCCGCAACTGGCGGAATCCGCGAGTTCGATCCAGACGGTGCTCAATGTGCTCCAGCGTGCGCAGGAGTTGGCGCTCCAGGGCGCCAACGGTACGAACAGCCAAACGCAGTTGAACCAAATCGCCATTGAAGTCAATCAACTCCTCGAAAGTACCGTGGCCGAGGGAAACCATCAGACCAACGGACGCTATGTATTCGGTGGCACACGTACGACGAATGCCCCGTTCGTCGTCACCCGCGACGCGAACAACAGCATTACGGCGGTGACGTATCAGGGAAACGACGAGTCTATCCAGATTGCCATCGGCGACGGTACGACTGTAGGCGTCAACGAAACCGGCAACAATGCGTTTGAATCCTCGCAGGACATCTTCAAGCTGCTCGTCGACATTCGCGACAATTTGCGCGCGGGCGACCAGACGTCGTTGCAGAACCAACGGCTGGCCGAACTGCCCGTGGCGCGCAACCAACTGCTCGTCTCGATGGCGAAAATTGGCTCGATTCAGAACCGATTAGAACAGGTGAGCGGCGATACGGACAATGCCATCCAGCAACTGCGTAGCGCCCTTTCGGACAACATCGACGGCGACTATGCCGAGACGGTCGTGAATCTGAACGCGCAGAGTAACGCCTACCAGGCGGCCCTCAACGCCGCCGCGCGCGTGATCCAACCCAGCCTTCTCAACTTCCTGCAATAAGGCTTCAGGCTTCAGGCTTCAGGAAGTGCGATGTAGCCTGAAGCCTGAAGCCTGAATTCGGGTTGAATCGTTCCGGCGTGTTATACTTTGTATGTAAAAGCCTTGTGCGTGGCTGGCTGAAATCGAAAGGAGCGGAGTCGTGCGACGAATCATGGTGATCCTGGCTGCGGGCATTGTCTTGTCCGCGTGTTCGAGCGGGCGGGAAGGCGGCGTGGTCAATAACGTCATGATGGATTTTGGGCTGAAAGCCAAGCCGGAAGGATATGAATCCGAATCGGACAAGGTCATGCAGCGATTGAACAATGTAGGGCCTGCGGAACTAAAGCGTCTGAACATGGTCGAACAGCAGGGGCAAGTCAAGTTTCAGACGATTGCCGAACTGAAGGGCAAGTACTACAAGGAGGTCAAAGTCTTCGAAAGTTTCTATCCCACGGAAGCCCAATCCATCACGCGGGCCGGTTCGCCGGACAGTGATCGCGGCTTCAACGGCTATATCGTCTATTCCTATCGCATCTATCAGAGTATGCGCAAGGACAGCAGCAGCGAAGCCGAAGGGGAAACGGCCAGCATCCCAACCGATATCACGGGTCGCGAGACGTATCGCTACGGCTTCGGCGCGTCAGGCGAGTGGAGCGGCTCCAAGGGTGAAAAGGTGAAATGAGGCTGTAGGCTGTAGGCTGTAGGGGTGCAGTGCTGAAGTCATCGAGCGATGAAGGGTGCGAGCATGCTGTTGGTATTCTTGATTGGAACTGTATTGGAGGCTGCGAAAGCCTCCAGCCTCCAGCCTCCAGCCTCCGGCCTCGTTATCAATGAAGACGACAGCCATTTCTTTGGATTTCGAACTGCGGACCAAATGACGCGCGAGGGATTGCTGGCGTTCGTCGATCAGTATGCAGGCACGCGGGTATCGCATCTGTTTCTGTGTCCGAACGCGATGAAGGCGAGTTTCGCGAGCAAGGTCTTCGACCCGATTTGGCGCATCGACGGCCAAGAAGTGCTGGAGTCCGAATCGGTCGCGCGCACATGGATCGACAATGCGCGTCTGCTCGATGAACGCGGACTCGATCCGTACGCAGTCTGGATTGCGCGTTGTCGCGAAAAAGGCATCTCGCCGTGGCTGTCGATGCGCATGAACGATGTGCACAACGTCGATAATCCCAAGAGCTACATCCATGGTTCGTTCTGGGTCAAGCATCCCGATTACTGGCGGGTGCCCGGCAGCACGGGGGCGTGGGTCGATCGTGCGTTCGACTACGGCATCCCCGAGGTGCGCGAATATCATATGCGTTTCGTTCGCGAGTTGCTCGAACGTTATGACCCGGATGGCCTCGAACTCGATTGGATGCGTTTTGGCTACCATTTCAAGCCGGGCCATGAGGCCGAGGGCCGCGAGATCCTCGACCAGTTCATGCGCGATGTGCGCGCGCTCACAAAGCAGTGCGCGGCGGAACGCGGCCATCCCATCCTGCTCGGCGCACGCGTGCCGACGCATCCCGATGCGGCGCGCGGATTGGGCATGGACGGCGCGGCATGGGTTCACGAAGGACTCGTCGATATGCTCGTCCCGACGCCGTTTTGGGCGACGACGGATTTCGATATCCCCATCGAATTGTGGCGCGAACGGCTGGGCGACGATGCGAAGAAGATCGTGTTGGCGGCAGGCGGCGAGATTCTGCTGCGTCCGTATCCCGCCGCGAAAGCCGTCGAGAACGATATCGAATCCGCGCGCGGATTCGCGGCGGGCGCATGGCATCGCGGCGCGGACCAAATCTACCTTTTCAATTACATGGACCCCGGTCCGATGGCCGGTGGCGTGGACGCGTACAAGGCGCTGCTGAATGAAGGACTCGGTATCGAGGTTGTTTCGCGGCTGCCGCGCAGGCATCTTGCGACCTATCGCGACACGGTGGCGCCGGGCATGTCCAACGACGCGCAACTCCCGCGCAAGGCGTCGGACGCGCCCTCGTTTCGCATCTACACGGGGCCTGCACTCGTGAAAGGACATGTCACGTTCCGTGTAGGATTGGCAGCGATGGATGGCGTTGCCGACGCGAAGTTCGACGCGAATCTCAATGACGCTGCCTGCACGGTCCTGCCGGATCTCGACAAACTCGACATGTATCCCGGCGTCGCCCGAATGCTGCAATTCGACTGCCCGGCGTCGGCGCTCAAACCCGGATACAATACGGTCGGCGTCAAGTTGACTGGCGGACCCGGCGACGCGCAGTTGGTATGGGCGGAAATCCGTATCGTGCCGGAAGCGTGAGCTTACTAATCTCGTGCTC
>CAIYET010000906.1 GCA_903925285.1 Candidatus Hydrogenedentota bacterium
AGCCTAAAGCCTAAAGCCTATCGTCTTCATCAGATTACTCGATCCTCGCTACGGACCAATGGGCTGGATGATCGGTTTGTGAATCCGGCGGCGGAAGATAATGACTTTCCAATACGCGGAAGTTGCGCGACAGGAAAATGTGATCGATATTCGCATCGCCCGAGCAGGCGGCGCCCTGCGCCGCCGACAACTGTGCCGCCGAATTCTGCAACATCTGGGACAGGTCGGCGTAATACGGTTCGCGCGCCGTGAAATTGTAGTCGCCAACGGCAATGACGTACGCGTATTTGCCTGCCTCGGCCATCAACGCATGGACGAAGGCGTTCATTACTTGAGCGTCGCCGGACGGGTGATTCGAGAAGATTGCTATGGTGGTACCGCCAACGTCGATTTCGCACACGGCCGTGCCGACTTCGTCCGAGTCGCTATAGGTAAAGAACGTGCGCGGATTCTTGATTGGATACCGCGATAGGATGGCCGTGCCGAAAGTTCCCGCGATCGAGCCGGGGCCATAATACGCATAGTAGCCGAGCGATTCAGCCAGGTAGCGGACGGCATCGACATTGCCGCCGGACGGACGTGCCGTGTCGCTCTCCTGCAAGCCGACGATATCGGGATCGAGTCTGCGCAACAGGTCGCGCTGCTGCCTGTAGTTTCGGTTTCCGTTGACATGCGATCCCTGCTGCATGTTATAGGTCATGATCGTGAGATCGCGCTTGGATTCCGCTGGTCTCAGGCCCGAGCCGTGTACGAAGGTTCCTGCAACGGCCAGTACGGCAAGGATGCATGCCGTGCATTTTAGTAGACGCCCGTGCGCGGGATTGTATGCAGATTCTCGGGGTTGCCATAGCATCCGAGCAGGCGGCGCACTGCGCCGCCGACATGGCACAAGCATTCCAATGCCCGCGATCAGGAACGGCAGATAGAAACAGTTGCGGAGCAATCGTCCAAACGACACATAGCCCCACACATTCGAGAAGATGAGCAGCAGCGTCAATCCCAACAACAGACCCATCCCCGCCAGTACCGGCAGTACGGCGTTCCGAGGCCGTTCACAGGGCGGAAAGCCGGCAATATGCCGCACGTTGAAGATCACGACCGGCGCAAGCAGCAACGCCAAGTAAAGCAGGTTCCTTCCGGGCGCGGCGTCAACGTTCACGAACACCGCCTGCGAATCCGCCGACATCGGCAGCATGGCTCTGCCCAAAAACAGGCCGCCGACCAGCAGTACGATGAGAAGTACATTCCACGCGCCCACAAGGAAAAACCGAGGCGACGCCATCCGCTGTGGCATCAAGAGCATCGCAGTGAACGTGACAACCACGCAGCCTACCGCAGTCACCTCTGAGGCTCCCAATTGAGTGTATCCATTCCATGCACACACAACCGCTGGACATGAGAAGACAAGATAGACAAGCGTGAAATTGGAAAACAAACCCAGCATGGCAAGTATGCGGCGCGCGATTGACGGCATGGTCGGCGGCGACGCAACCGTCGAGTCTGCCGAGCAGGCGGCGCACTGCGCCGCAGACATCGCCGCTCGAAATTGATACAGCACTAACAAAGCCAGCATCCACCCCAGAACAGCCGTCATCCCTTCCATCGAGACGTCTATCGAAGATCCCCAACTGCGAAGTGCCACGGATAGCAGCACGGCAATCCCGACCGCCTGCCCCATATCGCCCTGCAACGTGGCGTAGCGTGCGCTGAACGCATACGAGAGAATGATGAGGAACATGGATACGCCCACGCCCCCGACAATAATCTGGCCTACAGCACCCACCTGAGGACATATCAACCGGGCCGCCACAAATGTCACCGTCGCGCCCCAGAGGCACGCACGTTCGCGCTTCTCGCCGATGGTGAATACCATCAACGGCAAGAGCAACAACAAAGCTCCGTATAGTTCCTTCCCCGGCCCAAGTTTGATGAGACTCATCCGGTAGATGCTTTCGATCCACATCCCCAGAAGCTGGATAAAGAACAGCAGGAGCAATGCAAACAAGAGCGTATTTCTTGTTTTCATCGAAGGAGCTTCCTTCCGTCCAGAAGTCATATTCCTATTTCAGCGTGTTCTCGAACCAGACGGGACCGCCCCATTTGCCTGTCACGACGATATCCAGATCCCCGTCGCCATCGAGGTCCGCCACCACAAGGTTCAGGCCGGAGCCAATACCCTGATCATACGAAATAACGTGTTTGGCCCAAACTGGGGTCGGTTTGCGCGTCAAGTCGTACCAGTAGACGCCCAGCGGCTCGGCTTCTCCCGGATCGCCGCCATTGTGCGCCATGAACCTCTTGCCTGCGATGAGTTCGAGGTCGCCGTCGCCATCCAAGTCCGCCAGCGCGAGACTGTGAACCTGCGCCCATGAATCATCAATGAGATGCGGCTCGAACGTGAGGTCGTTGCCTTTCCGGACCTGTTCATACCAATAGATGCCGTAGTCGTGCGCGGCGCTGGCAATAAGGTCGGCCAAACCGTCGCCGTTGACGTCGTAGACGAGGATCTGAGCCATGTCCGGACATTTCTTTTGACGGTTGGCAATGTCCAATGGGTGCTCTTTCCATTCCTGCGTACGCGGGTCGGCGGGCGCCTCGAACCAGGCGTCGGGACGCAACACGTCGGGTCGGCCATCCCCGTTGACATCGCCGCAGCCCACGCCCCACGTCATCGCCTTCGCACAGATCACGTGCTTCACGAACGTGTTATCCCGATGCTCGTACCACACGGTGCCAACGACATCCGGAAGGATCTCATTCGCCTTGCCATCACCGTCGATGTCGCACAGACTCCCGGTTTCATAGTTGCCATTTTCGTCGATAAGCGTGCGGCCCCATGGACCGCCCTTCTGGCCTGGATTCTTGAGCCACTCGGCCTTCTTGGCGAACCATGTACATGTGATCACGTCGAGCCAGCCGTCGCCATCTACATCAAGCGGGGCGTTCATGAAATCGTCGCGATAACCTTTGCCACTCTCGTCGACCTCGCCCGCGATTTCGCAGATCTTCACCGGCTTGAATTCCGGCGCAAAATACACGAACGGCAGCGCCACAATATCGAGTTTGCCGTCATTGTTGAAGTCTCCCACGCCGCACGCCTCGCCGCGATAGGTTCCCACACGATGCATCCGAAACGTTGGCCCCGAATCGGCAGGATTGTCCGCCGAAAACGCCACCGAGGCGATCAAGATCCCGGCGCCCACGCCACCGAGAAACAGGCGGCGGCTAATGCCTTCCTCGACGGCGCTGGTTATCCCAATGGCATCCCGTCTCTCTTCAACCGATTTGTCGCGCATTGCCGACCCTCCCATTTGTCGTGCTTACCGGCGTCACGCCGCATTTAGGCTTCAGGCTTCAGGCTTCAGGCTTCAGGAAGTG
>CAIYET010000907.1 GCA_903925285.1 Candidatus Hydrogenedentota bacterium
CGATTCGGTTTCCCCGAAGGGGAGGAACATGAATAGCCGTGGGTGCAACCCACGGATACAAAACCGACATCCATCGACCCTGGAAGGGTCGCACTATGTCCGTATCATCGTTAATAAAGGTCGACATCGTACTTCTTGTGCGACCCTTACAGGGTCAGTGGTTAAGTATTTGTGCCCGTGGGTTGTCACCCACGGCTATTCATGTTCCTCCCCTTCGGGGAAATTCAGTTGAGGCGACAACTTTCCCAAAGAGTGGAAGCTCGCTTATAAAGTGCGCTAAATCCGGATGATCCCTAAAAAAGTAGAGCGTTGTAATGCTGGGGTGACGGTATACACGCCTATTCCTCTTGCCGGTCGGCGTTCACGAGCGCCCCAGAAAATCCCAAAAATTGCGGTCGAGCAACCGCGTCGCGTCGCGGGCAATTTCACTTTCCGTGACCTGCCAGCCTGTCGCGACCAGATCCGCGTACTTACTCGAGAGGACCTTGGCGACACTTGCGCGACTGTGTTCCCATTTGTAGATGACCTGCTCGAGTACACGCGCATCGGAGTGCTGCGGCACAAAGCTCAGGCCGAGCAATTCCATGCGCATCCGCGTCATCTCTTCGATCAGGCTCGGATTGTTCAGGAACCACCAGCAGCCAAATAACAGCAGGTTGCGGAATTTGCGCGCCGCAACGCACAGTTCGTGCTGATTCTCGCGCGCGAGCATCGTGACCATGAACCGATTGTCCGGATAGTCGGCGCAAAGCCGCGCGACGACGTCGACGTTCGACAGACCCACTCCGTCCGCCGCCAGCTTCAGCGCGGGATTCACGTTGCGCTTGACGCCGATCATCATCGCGAAAGGCACGCCGTTGTCGCGGCCCGCCGGGAGCACGCACGACTCGATGAGGCGCCCGCGCGGCGAATCCTCCGGAAATGCGAAGTCCGGCGGAAACGACGCGGCCATGTACAACGCGTCCATTCGCAGGATCCACTCGTCGAGAAAGCGCCGGACCTCCCCGAGCGTCTTAAGCCCCAGGTTGGGTTCGACATCGTAGCCCCATTCGCGCATCGCCGGGCAGGCCCGGCCCCAATCGTTGAGCAGGCCATCGAGCCGCAACGCCGCATGGAACCGTTTGTCGCCATCGAATCCCTTCAACCACACCGGACGTTCGGACGCATCGAACAGGTCGTTGGTCATTACCACACACTTGAGGTTGGCGGTCTTCAACACCGTGTCGACATGGTCTTCGGGACGTTGGTCTGCGAAGTAGGTCCGGTACGCGTCCAGGTCGCGCTCGGACACGTCGAGTCCGAGCCGGTCAAGGGCCGTGAGGACGCCCCGGCATGCCTCGCCCACCGGCGACCGCTCGATGAATAACTCGCGCCAGACCAACTCGGCCTGCTGTTTCCTCGGAAGCGCCCAATACGCGTCATACGGCATATTCGACACCCGCAGCAGTTCCGCCGCCAGGTAATGGTACGTCAGCATCTCGTCCACGCCCCACAAGAGCAACGGGCCGAACGCCGGCGCGTACAGATGCGTATGCAAGTCCGTCACCGGCGTCTTCGCGACGGTCCGTGCGACGATTTCACGTATATCGACCGTATCGGTGGCATGGCTCATGACATGGTCCCTTTCCTGCCGCCGCAAACGCGCGGATGCGCTATAATACCCATGAAAAAGACGCGCCGCAAACATGACAATCCGCATGGCGCATGTCCTGCCGGTCTTGACAAAGCAACTCGCCCACTGGCATTGTTTTGAACGCGACGCGTGGGTGTGCCACGATTTCCCAACCGCAGAGCTTTCGGAGAATTCTGTGAACATGATAGCTGCAACAGCGGCGCGGTGTGTCGCGTGCTCGGGAAAGCTCTCGTTCTTTGGGCGCCGCCTCGCCTATTCATACCACCGTTGCCGCGATTGTGGCACGCTTCAGCTTGTGCCCCTTCCAGATGGGCGCGAACTGGCAGAGGCTTATGCCCGGATGTACGCGGCCTCAGCCCACATCGACGTCGATCCGGAGACCTCCCGGCACACGACACGTCCGTACCACGAAGCGATACTGCGGACACTGCTGGACTACCGAGTGGCGGGAGCCGTGGCGGAACTCGGTGGGGGTTGGGGCGGGCTAGGCGAACTCCTGATCGCGAACGGCTTTTCGTATCGCGGCGCCGATCCCTCGGAAGAAATGGCACGACATTGCCGCCACCGAGGCCTTCCGGTGATTCAAGGGGATATTGCGGCGCTCTCCGGAGAAAGCTATTGCGCGTTGGTGTTGGCCAATGTCTTCGAACACCTAGTCGATCACGACAACTGGCTCACCCAAGCCAACCATTTGTTGTGCGAGGGCGGTCTGTTCGTTTCCTTGCAGCCGACCGCGCATTTCGCCTATCTCGCCGGACAACTGGTCCGCGGCGGCATATCGAAGCTTCCTCTACCCGCCATTCATCAGGAATTCTGTCCGCCGTGGCATGCGGTGTTTTTCTCGATGGACGGCATGCGGGCACTAACGGAGAGGCACGGGTTCGCGTTACTGGATATCCGCCCAGCGCCACAAGGCCGGGCCCGCGGCATCACAGGCCTGGCGCAGTATACCCTCGAATGTGTGAATCGCCTGGGCGGCCATGTTCTAGGGCTGAGATGGCCGTTGGTAGTCGGCCATCTGTTCGTTTTCCGGAAAGTCCATGAGGCCCCCTAAGTCAACGTTCTTCTTAACTCACACGATATTTCTGTTGACAAGCACCCAATTACCTCCTATGATGCCGTGAACCTAAAAAAGGCAGTTGGAGTCCATGGACACTCATCGAAAGTGTGGACATAGTGGACTTTGTGGACATAGTGGACGAGAATAGGATTCACCCAGCGCGCCGCGCGCAAGGCTTCCGCGCCGGTGGCGAGTCCCATTTGCG
>CAIYET010000908.1 GCA_903925285.1 Candidatus Hydrogenedentota bacterium
CCTACAGCCTAAAGCCTAAAACCTAAAGCCTAATGCATGTGTGTTAGACTGCAAACTTGGATTTCCCAGACTGGCATGGGCGAGGTGTCCTCGTCCTATGAGGAGGCCCCGTATGACAAGAAAAAAGAAACCGCCGAATCTTTCCTCGGATGTCATCGTCGTTGTGCCGGACATCACCGAGCGCAAGCGGGCGGAAGAGAAACAGGAAAAGCTGCAAGCTCAGTTGCGGCAAGCGCAGAAGATGGCAGCGGTGGGTCAGTTGGCGGGCTGGGTCGCGCATGACTTCAACAACCTGCTACAGGTGATCTCCGGCTATGCTGAAATGCTCGCCGGAAAGTTAAGCACTAGCACCCACGGGCATCTGGAAATCAAGGAAATTTTGAAGGCCACCGAACAGGCAGGCACACTCGTGCGCCAACTGCTTGCGTTCAGCCGACGCGAGACCATTCGGCCAAGAAACGTTGACCTGAACGATCTCATCCGTAACCTCTCGAAGATGTTGGGCCGCATCAGCGGCGAGCATATCGATCTGCAACTGGACCTTTGCCAAAGTGCACTGACCGTCTGGGCGGACCAGGGCCAAATCGAGCAGGTTCTGATGATTCTCTGCGTGAATGCGCGTGACGCCATGCCGGGAGGTGGACAACTCATCGTTGAAACGCGCCCCATCGAGTTGACGGAAGACTTCGTCAAAGCATACCCGGAGACTTCTCCGGGCCAGTATGTTTTGCTCCGTGTTTCCGATTTCGGGCATGGAATGGCGGCGGAAGTGCCGGATCGCATGTTTGAACCGTTTTTCTCCACCAAGGACGTAGAAAAAATGGCCACCGTGTATGACATCGTCAAGCAGCACGGCGGCATCGTCACCTGCTCGAGTGAACCGGGCAAAGGCACCGTGTTCTCGGTTTATCTGCCGGCAATGTCCGCAGCGACCGCCCCATCGGGCTACGACGATGGTTCCCTGGAGATTCCGACCGGAACGGAGACGATCCTGTTCGCCGAAGACGAACAGTTGGTTCGTAATCTGGGCAGGCAGATCCTGACCACCGGCGGGTATCGGGTGCTGGCCGCCAAAGACGGCCTCGAATCTTTGGAGATTTATGAGGCCCATGCAGAGGAGATCGCGCTCATAGTATTGGACGTGGTCATGCCCGGACTCAGCGGAAAGGCCGTGGCCGACCGCATCAAGTCGCACAATCCACACATACCGATTCTCTTTAGCAGCGGATACGATTTGAACATGTTGGAGAGCACCCTGTCATCGGGTGAAGTAGCGGAGGTGATCCGCAAACCGTACAGACAAAGAGAATTTCTGCTGCGTATTCGCAAACTTCTTGACGCGGCCAAGACAATGAAATCGCAGCATGATGCTGGATAAGCGTGACATGGAGTATCGACATTGAACGCAGAGAATATGAACACGGCTTTTGAACAACATGAAATGAGATCATTCTGCGAACCTCTGCGATCTTTGCGCCTCTGCGCTGGAAAGGATATCAACGCGGAGTCGCGGAGGACGCTGTGATGCGCGGCGATTAGGGAGATGTTTCCGTGACAACTCGAAATTGGTTTGACTTTGGCGCCAGGCGAATCTGGGCGGTCCTTTTCGCCGCGATGGTCCTTGGCGTTGTGGCCTGCGGATATGTTTTCTACCGCGTGGAGGCGCAGCACATCCGCCTCGACAAATACAACGAACTCGCGGCCATCGGCGAGTTGAAGGCCAACGAGATCGTGCAATGGCGGCAGGAACGGTTGGACGATGCCACCAAGAACATGGAGAGTTCGCTTTTCAGAAAGGCTACGGAGGGCTGGCTGAACGATTCCGGTAACCCCGCTCTGCGCGATGAGTTTCTCGAACGCTTGAAGCTCGAACAGAGGGCGGTACACTACGCCGATGCTCTCCTGCTCGACCCGGACAGCCGCATTCTGCTGGCCGCCAAAGACGACCCCGGCCCAGTGGACGCCGCCACGATGACCGCCATCGCGCAGGCCATCGCGGGCAAACAGGCGGTGCTCTCGGAGCTTTTCAGAGGCCCTGACGGTAAAGTGTACATTGACGCCGTCGCGCCGGTGTCGGACGCCGACAACCACCCCATCGCCCTCGTGGTTCTGCGGAGTGATGCCGCGAAGTATCTCTACCCGCTCATCCAGACCTGGCCGATCCCGAGCCAGAGCGCCGAGACCGTTCTGGTCCGCAAGGACGGTAACGACATCCTCTTTCTCAACGAACTGCGCCACCAAGCTGGCTCCACCCTGTCGTTGCGCATCCCACTGACGCGAAGTGATAACCCGGCGGTCCAGGCAGTCCAAGGTAAGCAGGACATGTTTGAAGGCAAGGACTATCGCGGCGTCGACGTTCTCGCGGACTTGGGTCCCATACCCGGTTCGCCTTGGTTCATGGTGGCCAAGGTAGACGCCTCCGAGATCCTGGCCGTGGTGAACTACCTCGCGGAAATCGTCATTGTCTTCGTGGTTATCTTCATCCTGCTCACCGCCGCCATGATCGCGTTTCTTTACCGGCAACGCCAAGTCCGCATTTACCGCGTTCTCTACGCATCGGAACGCGAGAAATACAAGGCCCAGGAAATACTGCGCGCCACGCTTATCGGCATCGGCG
>CAIYET010000909.1 GCA_903925285.1 Candidatus Hydrogenedentota bacterium
GCCACCGGTTCTTCGTATTCGATTCCCGTGGTCACGAACAACGACGCAGGCCAATACACGTGTTACGTGAGCAATGGCGCCGGTAACGCCTCGGGCCAGAACATGCTGTCCAGTCCGGCGAGCCTGAATGTAAACACGCCGCCGACCATTACTGAACAGCCCGGGGGCACGCCTCCCGTCGGCGTCACGAGGGATCCGGGACAGTCCGTAACGTTCCAGGTAGGGGCCATTGGCGCCATGCCACTCAGTTACCAGTGGCGGAAGAACGGCAATGACTTGCTCGGGAAGACACAGTCCGTCCTCGCTCTCCTTTCCGTGTCGCCATCCGATGAGGCCACCTACACCTGCTACGTAAGCAACTCCGCGGGAACCAAGACCCACGCGAACGTCGAATCCGACGTGGCGGTGCTGCTGGTGAATGATCCGCCTGTGGTAACGGCTCAGCCGCAATCGCAGTCCGTCGTGCCCGGACCAGAGGTTACGTTCTCGGTATCGGTTGACGGCTCGCCGCCCATCAGTTATCAGTGGAGGAAGGACGTCACGGATATTCCGAATGCCACCGTAGAGTCCTACACGATTCCTTCGGCCGCCGAGAGCGACGCGGACATCTACTCGTGTCGTGTGGCCAACAGCGCAGGAAGTGTCATGTCCGATGGGGCCACGCTGACGTTGTACAATCCAGTCAGGATCGTCACACAGCCGGTTTCGCAAACGGTGAGTCCCGACGCGGCGGTATCGTTCAGTGTTCTCGCGACGGGCACAGAGCCGCTCAGCTACCAGTGGAAGAAGGACGGCGTGGCAATAGTCAACGCGACTTCGGCAACATACTCGATCGGTTCTGCTCAGCAGAGTGACGAGGGCGGCTATATGTGCGTCGTGACCAATGTCGTGGACAGCGCCACTTCGGACACGGCGACGCTGTCGGTCGGCGACCCCGAACTCATTTTGACTTCACCCAACAGCGGCGCGCAATGGTTTGCGGGTAGCACGCATGAGATTAGGTGGACGTCGGCTTGGGTGCTCGATCCCGAGGTCAATCTGGTGTTGTGGAAGGGGGATTCGCCGTGTCCGGTTCAGTGGATGTGGATCGGCGGGCCTACGGATAATGACGGTTGGTTTACGTGGGTCGTTCCTGGGGACTTGCCGCCGGGTACGGATTACAGGGTCGAAATCTATTCGAACGATATTGGAAATACGACCAAGGGCTTCAGTGATTATTTCACGGTTCCGGCGTCGTTGATTTCGATACAGTCGCCCAATGGCGCAGAAGAGTGGACTCGTGGCAGCTCGCATGCCATCACGTGGACGCCGGATACGCGGGCGGCGGCACAGATCATTCTGAAGCTGTGGCAGGGTAATGAGCCATGTGCAGATCCATGGATGTGGATCAGTGGGCCAAGAGACAACACGGGGACATTTGAGTGGACTGTTCCGGCGGACTTGCCGTTGGGCACGGATTATCGTGTCCAGATCTATTCCGCGACGGATTCTTCTATTGTGGACTTCAGCGACGACTATTTCTCGATCTTGGCGGCGAACGGTGACTTTAGCGAGCACCCGCTGGGTGCATGGAAGTACACGGGCGACAGTCATACGTTTTCGGTTGTGGCGAATTGGGATATGGGTGAAATTACATATCAGTGGAAATGGAGCAATAGCGCAAAGGCCGTGCAGAATGGGCCGACAACGCAGACATGGATCTTGAACAACTTGACGCCTGCAAATATCGGCACGTATTGGTGCGAGGCGACTTTCAACGGAGAAGTGCACATAAGCGGCCAGGCGCGGCTTGAAATCGAAGACCATCTGATCATCACCACGCAACCGGTTGGCGGGACGGTCGCGGCGGGAATGCCTCACCCCTTCAGCGTCCAGACATCCGGCGGATATCAGCCCCTGTCGTACGAATGGCGCAAGGATACCGTCGTAATACCTGGAGCGCCCGATGCGGCCACGTATCCGTTGGCGTTTGCGACTCCCGAGGACGCGGGGCGTTGGAGTGTGCAGGTGAGCGATGCCAACGTCGATGTCCAACTGTCGGACGATGCGGAATTGTTCGTTGTCGGCACTTTGCCAGTGGCCGGACTGGCTTTCCTAACAGCCCTTGCCGCCTTGATAGCGATCGGTGGTTCGAGGACGATGAAGAAGAAATAGATCTATAGAACGAAACGGACAGGCTATGGGCGTAAAGCACGTAGCCTGTCCTTCTTTATGAGAATCAACCGCCCCCTGAACGAGTAATCTTGATAGGCTTGTTTTCCTATCCCCGTTTGTTGGAGGTTTGCCTTACGCACGAAGCCGACCGATAACGCGCTTCTTGATTCGCTGATTTCCGCCAGCCAACACCCCTTCGAGTACTGTTCAGAATCTGCCAATTGTCGCCGGATGAGTTTTCAGGAAGGACAATCACTTGGAAATCTTAAGAAATGCTTTCATGGGGAGATCCTTTTCCTCAATACACTTGACCACCAGCTTGCAGATTTCATGCGCCCCCTTCTCCTGAAGATGGGAATTGTCCACCAAGCCTTCAGCCTAAAAAAGGCAGTAGAACCCCATTCGAGCGTCTTGTCGACCTCTATTTTGTAAAGAATTAACCTCCCAAGCACGAGTCTACGTTGGTGCCGGAAGTA
>CAIYET010000910.1 GCA_903925285.1 Candidatus Hydrogenedentota bacterium
CTGCAACCTTTGCCATAACACCATCACAATCAAAATCAAACAACCCCAAATCATCACACAAGACAAAGGCGAGACCTTTGGAAATTACCTCAAACGCTGGTACGCAGCACACTGGACTGACAACAAAGACCGACATCCCAAACAATAGAACACAAGCCGCAAGCACCTGCACTTCACCTCGCATCAGCAAACTTCCTAATACCACCAAGCGTAGAATACAATAAACATAGTAACCTATTTCCACTATGTGTACCTCATAGACAGTTCTTTCATTTGCTCACGCCGCCGTCAACGTCAGCCTGTGCAGGCCGTTCATCTCTTGTGCAATCTTGCACTGCTTCGGATAAAATGTCCGAGGACTTAACAGAGGGATAGACACTTATGGCAAAGAGCGTGCTTGCATGTGCGGTGATTCTAATCTGTATCATGGCATTCGGTGAAGCGACCACCGTTGTAACACCCACGGATAATGGAAAACCGCTCGTAAATCCGCAGATGGGATGGAAGCTCAATTTCTATTCGAACATCCTCGCGAATTATGGATCGAAGCTGGAGCCGTCGGATACGCTGGCCGATTTCCCCGGCTTGGCCTGCATTTATCTGCGGCTGCCGTGGTCTTACATCGAGCCTGAAGAAGGAAAGTTCGATTGGAGCATCGTTGACGCGCCCGCCCAGCGCTGGATCGACAAAGGCTTGCAGGTGGCCTTTCGTTTCAGCGTCTCCGAATCCTGGATGCGCTACGCAACGCCCAAATGGGTGGCCGACGCCGGCGCCAAAGGATACAACTTTACCGTGGGCAAAGGCGTGGATGATGCGGGGCCGTTTTGGGAACCCGATTACGCCGACCCGATTTTTCTGGAGAAACACGAACATTTCGTCGCTGCGGCTGCGGCGCGCTACGACGGCAATCCCAACGTAGCGTTTGTCGATGTGGGATCCTTCGGCGTGTGGGGCGAAGGCCATACGTTTGCCAGCTCGAGATTGAAATACTCCGCCGATGTGGTGAAGAAACACATCGACCTGTACACGAAGCATTTTACGAAAACCTTATTGGCCGCCAACGACGATTTCAGCTTCCAGGGAGACGAGACTATCCAGTACGCCCTGGAGAAAGGCCTGACCCTGCGCGACGACAGCATCCTGGTCCAGCCGCCGCCCAACTCGTATTTTCACGCGGCGATGGCCCAGCAGTTCTGGCCAAAGGTACCGGTGATTCTCGAACACGAGCATTACCAGGGTTCGATCGCACGCGGGGCGTGGAACCGCGATATCTTCCTTCGCGCCATCGAAGAGTACCACGCCAGCTACATGTGCATTCACTGGTTCCCGCGCGAGTTCCTCGAAAAGGAGCGCGAGTTGATCGACAGGGTTAACAAGCGCCTTGGGTACCGTCTCCAATTGCGTGAAGCAACGTGGCCGACACAAGCCAAGTTGTCGGAAGGAATCCGGTTCGAATCCAAATGGGCCAACGCGGGCGTCGCCCCGTGTTATCCCGGCGGCTTCGTTGCCTTCACGTTGAAAGATGCCAAGGACGGCATCGTGGGGGTGTTTGTGAATGAATCCTTCGATGTTCGCGGTCTCGCCGTGGCGCCACCCGGCGAAGCGGCAGCACAATCCACGACATCCTTCAACCAATTCGCGCCAAACATCGCAGTCGGGAAGTTCAACGTCTTCGTGTCCGTGGGGCAAAGAGACGGTACGCCCAGAATGGCCTTACCCCTCGACAACGAGGATGGACATCGGCGCTATTTACTCGGGAAAATGGAATTGCTGCCTTGACACGTTCCCACGTCCAAGAAGAAGGAGTTGCTTGATGATTAGCCGCAGATGTTTCGTTTGCCTTGCACTTATGTTCATCGCCGTATCGGAAGTTGTCTGGGCCGGATGGCTTGACGATCGATTTGTCCAAAAGGGGGACGCTTTACCCTTCTCGTTTACGTATGGCGGGAAAACCTATGCGGGCGTGTTTCCCGCGAACTGGAAAGCGGAACGTCTTTCGAGTGAGCCTGAAGCCCAACAACTCAAACAGACAAGTATGTGGAGCGATTCAGGAACGGGCCTCGAGGTCCGGTGCGAGGCGGTTATCTATCGTGATTTTGACGCGGTCGAATGGGTTCTTTACCTGGCCAATACGAGCGACGTGGAGACGCCCGTTCTTGAAGACATACGCGTCGCCGATTTTGCATGGGACGAGGCGGGCGGGTCCGGTTGCGAGTTGTATTATGCCGAGGGAAGCCATGAACGAATCACCGATTTCCAGCCGATGCAGAAGACTCTCGAAGACGGCGTGCCCGCCGTTTTCACGCCTTTCGGGGGACGGCCTTCGGACGGATTCTTGCCTTTCTTCAACGTGGCTTCGCCTCGGCATGGCATCGTCGTCGCCTTGGGCTGGACGGGACAGTGGACCGCGTCGTTCACTTCACAGGCGCGGAAGCCTTGCGCGC
>CAIYET010000911.1 GCA_903925285.1 Candidatus Hydrogenedentota bacterium
AGCGTCGGCACCGGCGCCGCCTCGGTCTCTTCATATAGCAAACCTCTCTCAGCTCCGCCCGTTGTCTTGACCATGAACTCATTTCCGGAGATCAAAAGATCGTCGACTTCCGCGACGGTTTCTCCCGTAGCGGGATCCAGTGAGTGGCGTACGTGATATACCGCACGCCGCCCGCGATGGACCACGAAATCATGAGGTGCGTCGACTTCCGGCCACCACGCCGCAATGGCCCCATCGTCTTCCCCGGCGCTGAGTTCGTGAAACTCGATCCGTTCCTTCGACCCCAAATCGAAAGATTTCTTAACGGGTTCGTTCTTATCATCTCTCAGCGTTGGACACGTCAGCGTAAAACTCGCGCGAACCGTGAGGAGCTTCCAAAGCACAAATCCGCCCGCGGCCAGCAGAATTACCACGAGAATCAGGAATAGCAGGGCCGCGCTTCCACCTTCGCCACCACCGGTGCCCGTCGACCCCTCAGGTTCCAATAGCTTGGGCGACGGCGGCGTCGTTGTCGGCTCACCTACTGAAGGCGTAGGCTTGGGCTGCGGTATTTCCGCCTTTGGGACCTGCTGTTCCTCGAGCGCCACGGGCTCGCCTTTGCTATTAAGCGCGGTCAACCGGAGCCAATCCCCGGGCTCAATCTGGTTAGTTTCGAATTTTCCGGCCGTCGACGGCACGCGCCCGATCTCCTGCCAGCCTTTGTCGCTCAGGTTCTTTTGAATCTGCATCGTGATTTCAGGGTCTTTCGGGCTATCCCACATGATACGTCCCGAGGTAACGGTGGCTTGCGCGCGAAGGAGTCTCACAGGCAGCTCGGGCGACAACCGTTTCTTCCCGTTTGCAACGGCCGCCACGCGGAAGTAGATTAGGCTGTCGGGAACTTCGGCGACGCAAAACGTGTAAGCGCTCTTCTCGCTGGCGGCGACAGGCTGCGGCAAGGGGATCCAGTTCTTACGGTCAGTACTTGATTGCACTTCGTATTGCTGGGCCTTCTGATTGGGAATCGCAGGCAATGGCGTGTCGGGCCGCCATTCGCCGGGACACCATTTCAAAATGACCTCATTCTTGTCCTTAGCGTCGAGGTCGTAGCTAAGATTTTGCGGCGCCTTAAGCCCCTCCTTGTCATAAATGCCAAAGACGTATATGGCAAGATGATCGGGTGGCCCGCCATGAGGGTGATTGGGATCGGGCTTTCCGAACGCCGCAACCAACCCGGCGTCTTCCTTAATCCATTTGTCGCGCAGAGGCTCATAGATGGAGCGCGGCACATCCAAGGAGATTCCAAGCAGCAACGGGAAATCATATTTTGCGAAAATTTTGGGGAGTTTGGCCTTGTTGTTCAGGTCCAACGGATCGTCCATGCCGTCGGAGACCCAAACCCAACGCACTATATCGTCTTCCGCCAATTCGGATAACTCGGTGGCAGTTGTCGTAGCGGCCGCCGTGTCGGTAGATTGCTCCGCGTACACCTTGGGAACAAGCTTTTCCAGATCACCGGCCGTCACCCCCGCCTTCCGAACTTCCTTCTTGTGAATCTCCTTTCCGAACGTGAAGACCGACACCACGGTATTCTCGGTTATCAAGGGACAGAGATTCTTGTCCGGCGCCTCGGGTTCAATCGTTGCGTTCACGCGATCGGGGCCCTTATCGTGATAGGGGACAATATCGGGGATTTGTTCAAGAAGAAGCGACATGAGAAAGGAATCGAGCACGCCGTGCATTTCCTTGCCCACATATTTGTCGCTCAAGCTGCCGCTCACGTCGAAAGACAGAATGACGTGAGAGGAGAGTACTTCTTCCGCGGCCGCAAGCGGGCACAAATCCAGACCAACGATCATAGTCAGCATAACAGTAAAGTAAACGACGGCATATGTAATATTAGTTCGGCGGATAGATTTCATTTTAGCGGAATCTCCAAAAGGTACCCATCACACAAGGCATACAAAGCATTGTCACACAAAATGGGGTCGGCCAGGGCTGCACGCGAGTTGTTAAGCCCAGTTCCCTGGACCAGATTCACAACCTGAAAATCCAGAGCCGCGTTGTCGAAAAGGTTTCTTAATACTAGAAGCTCTGAATTCTTGATGGCTACGCACAGTCCGGACGATCCAACGAACCGGCACCCGTTCAGCAAGCGTTTCGAAGGTTTCCATGCCAGGCGCACCTTGCCGCCTTCCGGGAGGGAAAGCCTGTAGAGACCCTGATTGTGCGTACTCGGCACAAACAAGTTGCCGTCGCAAAACAGCAGTCGCTCCTGCAAAACTGCCGCGTCGGCCGGTGGATGCTCGACGGTTCCCTGATTGTCTCTCAGGGCAATGGATTCCAGCTTGTCCGGCGGCTGAAACACCGCCAGATATTCGGCGCGGCCCTCGTCCCTATTCGAGGCCAGAAACACCATGGTTGTCTTGGACAAGGCCATCGGGGGGCCACACTGCCAATTCCCCTTCAGGCGGGCCATCCTGGGGGCGCCGCAGAATCTCAGTGCATTGGCGGAGACATTCCATTCGAAGCCGAAAACCTGGCCTCGGGAAGAAGATAGGTAGCACATGTCGCCCATGCCCACCGGTGAGAAAAGCTGTTCGTCCTCGTTCAAGTGCGGACACCAGAGGGGGGTAAGCGGAAAAGTCGCGCCATTGTTCAACGCCAAGCCATTGGCCAAGCGCGCTACGGCCACGCCGTCCTTGAGCGCCCACGCCAAGGCCGCTCCGCCGGTAGGCGATACCATGCATACCGGAGTCTGCTTCGGGCTAAGCGACGATTCGATTGTGGACAAGAACGTAGGTTCGCCGGAATCCAGTGGAACCATCGCGCATAGGACAATGCCATCATCATCTAGGCACGTGAAAAGGTGAGGGCCATATCGGACAGGCGTTGAACTTACGGTCAAATTAATTCCAAGGCCACAGGTCCAGATTGTTCTCTTCTGCATGGGACTATAGAGGGAAAAACCCGATTGGGCCGGGTTCGGCAACACCAAGTCTTCACAGACTTTCAGCGGGTGAGGTACGTCGCCAGCTAATCCAGTAACAAGCCCATACTCCCCGAGCGCCGTCCATGATGCCTCACCGGACTGTAACTGCTTATTTACAGTTGAGTTATACGAGGTCCGCCCGCAATTGCCTCCCTGCATCGGCCAGTCCCTGTTCACAGGGCTTGGCAATGGCTTTCCGCAGATACGACAGTAGCGGGCGTCAAGGCCATTCCAAGCCTTACACGGCCCTGATGCACACTGTTTGACAGAACGAAGACATTGACTACAGCGGTTCACCTCAATCGTTCCGCCACAAAACGGGTAAGGGCAGATTGCCCGATGATCAGTGCGAAAAGTCTCTCGTAGGATGTTTGTCATTGGTGTTTTCGTGTTCCCCGGTTCTTTCGTTGCTTTGCCAATAAGAAGCTTCGCGGCGGATTGGTCAACTGATTGCACCTTTCGTGTCTTCTTGGCCCTTATTACCGATGTTCCAATCAGTGACGCAGTACTATCAATCCGCTCATACTCGTCTCCCCGCCGCTTTTTCCATTCCGGCGGCGCATTCGATTCCGAAGAGGCGCCATCTTTGTTCATATCCTCGACATTCCCGCACGCGCCAGAATTAGCGTCACCAAGCCCGGGCGAAGTGACCAAGTCCTCCGTGTCGTACTCGGATTCTCTAAGCGGCAGCACCTGCTCCACGCGGATCTGCAACCGTTTCTGGTAACTCGTCACCGCGCCGCAGACGTTGACCACGTCGCCCACCTCGAACTGCCGCGCCATCGACACTGCGTTCTTACACGCAATCCCGCCGATCTCGCCCGACCGGTCCTTAAACACCATGCCGAGAAACCTGTTACCGTTCGCCTGCTTGCGCAGATCCTTGCGCGCGGCAAGAAAGTAATCGTTGATGGTATCGCCTTCTTGAACTGCCGCGATAAACTGCTTCTTCATGTTCTCCTCATAATTGACTTGAATCGCGTAACCAGACCTGAAACTGGAGGGCGTTCTCTGCTCTTGCGAGTGCAGCTTACAGCCTCATGAAAGTATTCCCCGCGAATGCTGCCATCGTAGCGTCTGTGGTCAGCGGTCAGAACGGGAGCGAAGAAGCAGGCGTGTCCGGCTGGTATTTTGGATTGTGTCGCGACCCCATCATTATGAATTAGCTTCTTTAGCATTCCCACCACCTAATGCATTTCCCGCCCTCAAGAAAAAGTGATTACTATAGCCCGTCCACATACCCAAACCAGAAGCAACCTAAATCGCAGGTGCATACATAGATCAAGAATATCAGTATCGTACAGGGAAGACGCTAATGTCAAATACGAATTCAACCGAATTCAACGTACGCTTTCAACCGTATGTACGAATTCAACCTTCCTACCGTCTACGAATACCAAGCAAGATTCGATCTCTTGAAATGCAATATGGCAACTGCTAGACTCATTACGGATCTGATGCTTGGAGAACGCGTGGTGATGGACGGCAAGCAACGCCCAGGGGGATCTTTCGACGGCTCCTCTTCCTTGGATGACCTGCTCGAAGAGTTGAAAACCAACCTGAGCCAATCTCCTTTTCGCCGGAACAACACGTACTTGCGCGGCCCGCGCAGCGACGCTTCCTTATTGAAGCTGACGGGGCTAAGCCTTATCACGGCCGTCACCGTAGGATTGGCGGTCTTTGCCGTATTTTTTTGCGTGCGAAAGCTGCCGGCCAAACCGAAAGCGCCCGCTCCGATCACCGCGGCCGCGAGCGCCGGCAACGCTCTGACACCGCGGCCAGCGCCCGAAGTTGCTCCGCCTGCCGCAGCACCGGCGTCGCCTGCTCCCGTACCCAACAAATCAGCCAACAAGGTCACGCCCGTGCTTCCCAAGGCGTTGGAGCCACACGCGTCAGCCGAAAGCCCGACCGTGCAGACAAAGCCGCCAGTAAAGGTCCCAGAACCCAAACTGGCGGCCATTGCCGTCGATAAACTCATCGAGAAGACGGCGGCGAAAGTTCCTCAAGACACTAAAGCCAAAGCGAAGGTGCCTGCGGAGGAAAAGCAATTGCCGCCGCAGGCAAAGCCACCAGATCCCCCCAAAAAGACAACAGATTCCGAGACGCGCGAGCCCGAAAGAACAGCGCCGCCCATCAGGCCCCAGCCGGTCGACCCCATTGCGATCACCGCTAAAGAAACAACGCCGGCCGAACCATTGCACGTCAGGCCGGAAACCCTTCTGTTTGCCCAGCATCAAGGGCAACAGAAAATTGACGTTTCCCTTGGCGATGCGCCAGTTCCAAGCCGCGACATCAAATTCAATTGGCACGAACGCGTGGCATCGAACATGTTTACCACGACGAAAGCGCCAGGAGCCATTACGGTTGACCTTGTCCCCGACAAGCGTGAACTCGGCACGTACGAGTTGACGGTCCAAGTGGGCGGCCAGGAGAAGAAAATACCCGTCGAAGTCGCTGGACTTGAATCAGTAGCAAGGGAGACGGTCAACAGCAGCGCCGGACATGAGACCTTGGATATTCCCTTGGCTGTCTCATACGTGGAAGGGGCGATTCTGCAAGTATCAACAGGGGGCGATCCGCAGCGGTATTACGTTTGGAAAGTGGATGACACCGTGGTTCTCGAGGGCACGGGCAAGGACACGTTGGCTTATCCGTTGGAAAGAGTGGGGGCGTACAAGGTAAACGTCATTGAAAAAGAGGGTGGGCGCGTACGCGTTTCGGCCGAGGCGCGCACGACGGTAAGAGCGGAACCAGAGTTAGTCTGCGACGCCGGCAAGAACCAGCTTATCGAGCTAACCGCCGCCAATGAGAAGTATCGACACTACGAGTGGAGGTCCGAAGGGCAGGTCATTTCGACGGAACCTCAACTGAAGCGCCAGTTTGCCGCTGCCGGCCAGTATTGCATCGAATGCAAGATGACCGGGCCCGTAGGCAGCAGGGAACGCGCATTTCGCCGTTTGGTTTGGAGAATCACCGTCAAGTAATTTTATGGGGCGATCCGGTTCCAAGAGCGGGTCCTAAGACAAGCAGGGGGGATTCGAACCGCCGATCCTGGCTCAAGGTTGGCTTACAACCCCAACGGTCGCGGGAAAGAAGGCCATTGCGCCGCAATGAGTTACGTCCTTCGAGCAGGCCAATTGTTACTTAAATTGCTACTTGCGGGAGACCTTTGTGGCTCTCGCCCCACGGACCACCAGGGACAGTGTTCAACGACTGGGGAAGGTCAGCAGACCGCGACAGGTTTCGGCGAACCTCTCGAACAGCACCACTGTCGACACGTGGAAGAATCCTTTTAATCCAGCCCTGTTTTGAGTAAGATGTTGCGTGGGAGAACGATGATGAGCATGACCGACCGCAATTTTGAGCCGGAGTGTAAAGACTTCCTGCGTCGTTTTTTTGACAGCTACCGCGACGATGCACTACAGAAGCAATCATTGAAAGCGCTGCGGTTTCTCATGGCCAACGACAGGCCGTTGTTAGGAAAGCCTGCCGGTTGGGCCGCGGGTATCGTCTATGCATCGGCCAATCGCTACCGCAATGCCTGCGGAGTGCCAGGGCTACTCAACAAGGATCTGGAAGAATTCTTTGGGGTTACGATGGGGACGATCCGAAACCGAGCGGCACGGGTTAACACGCTGCTCGACGCGCTACTCGACATATGAACTTCGCGTGCGCCTGGCAATAGGCTAACATGCATCGAGACAGGCGAAAGCGGGACGGACGCGGGCAGCGATTCCGCTTGGTGCGCACTTACAGATGTTCTTAAAGTTTTCCCGCCGTTCCTTGGCAAGGCCAAGCATCTCCTCTAGTCGTGTCGCCATGAAGCAAACGCTTTCCCATGTTGTTGCATTTCCCATGTTGTTACATTGCGGACCGTCTTCTTCTTGTCATACACTGGTCGGCGTTGAGTTTTCGGGGGTTATCCCGTAGGAGTTGGTGGTGGACGTATTCTTGCCAGGCACAGAGGTTCAGGTCCGAGGACTGCGCTGGGAGATTGTGGCCAGCGAGAGCCTCGGCGCCCAAACCATGTATCGCCTTCGTGGCCTGGAAAACGCCGTTCTGGGTCAAGAATTGGATCTCCTGCATCCGTTCGAGCAACTTGAGGCCGTTCGGCATGAGCTTCAGCCGGACCGCGCAGCGCCATTGACCAACTGGCTTGTCTACCACCAAGCGTTCTTGCTCGAACAAGCTCTGGGCCCTGGTGCCCTTCTGGCGGTTCAGCCTGGTCGGCTGCGGATCGAGCCTTATCAGCTTGTCCCTGTTCTGCGCGCCATTCGGATGACGCGCGTGCGGCTGCTGCTGGCCGATGGCGTTGGCCTCGGGAAAACGATTCAAGCCGGATTGATCATCACCGAACTTGTCGCGCGCCGTCTGGCCCACCGAGTGCTCATTGTTTCGCCGGCCGGTCCGCTTCTCGACCAATGGCATTTGGAAATGCGCGAACGTTTCGGGCTTCGCCTCGACGTCGTTGACCGGGCGAAACTGGAAGAGATCCGGCGCGGCACGGAATTGGGATCCAATCCCTTCGACCATATTCCGCTGGGCCTCGTGTCCGTGGATTTCCTCAAACAGGAACGCGTACTCGACCAATTGGAACGCACCAGCTACGACGTCGTCGTCATAGATGAAGCGCATCACTGCATGGATGTCGGCGCCACGCCTGACCGGGAGGATTCGCAGCGCCGGCGTCTTGCCGAGGTTCTCGCGCGAAGTTGCGACTGCTTGCTTCTGCTCACGGCGACCCCTCACGACGGGCACGACCGCTCATTCGCGTCACTCTGTGAGTTGCTTGATCCCTCGCTCGTTGATGGCCGTGGCGTATTGCGTGAGCAGCAATACCGTGGGCACGTCGTTCGCCGACTCAAGAAACACGTGCTTATCCCGGACCCCGACAATCCGGGCCAGAAGAAATCGCTTTTCCCTGAGCGTATCGTTACTCCCACTCCAGTCACTTCCAACGCCCGAAAGCACGCCAAGTTTCTGAAACTCCAGCGGGCGCTACTCGACCTTGTCGCACCGGAACTGCGCCGAGCATTCCGTAACAGGAGCTACAGCGACGTGCTTGCATGGATGGCGCTGCTCAAACGGAGCGTGTCAACGGTTGCCGCATGTCGGCGGACGTTGATCGTGGTTGCGGATCGTTTTCAGCATTTCCTGACGGAGACCGCCGATTTGCAGGAAGTCCGTCGGCAGCGCGTCAAATCCCTTCGCGACTACGAGCGAAAACTGGAGCGCTTCGGTTCCATATCCATAGAGGAAGAACAGGAGCGAAGCTTCCTGGAGGCCGAAGATCTGGCCCAGCAACTGGTCTCCATGCAGCGCGAGCTTCGCCGCGGTTCCTATCAACAGGCCAAAGTTTCCGACGTGGTCGCGTGCCTTGACGAACTTGTCGACTTGGCGGAGTCTGCACAAACGCAAGATCCGAAACTCGATCTTCTGGCCGAAACGATCCATTCCATTCGCGAGCAGGAACCGCGGGCCAGCATATTGGTCTACACGGAGTACATCGACAGCCAGCAAGCCGCAGTGGCCAGACTCAATGAGGAAAATGTCGGCCCCGTGATTACTATGTGTGGCGAGGACGACGAGAAAACGCGCATCGCTATCACGGAGCGATTTCGAACGCACGATAACCTAATCCTCGTGAGTACGGACTCGGCGGCAGAGGGTCTCAACCTACATCAACGGTGCCACCACCTCATTCATCTCGAACTGCCCTTCAACCCGAATCGGCTCGAACAAAGAAACGGCCGCATTGACCGATACGGCCAGACGCTCTCTCCGCATGTGCGCTACCTGTTCCTCCGGGGCACGTTTGAAGAACGCATTCTCTTGCGGCTCATCGCCAAGTACGAGAAGCAGCGCGCCCGCTTGACCTTCGTGCCGAATACGCTCGGGGTGACCTCGTCCTCGGACGTCACACAGGCACGCTTGCTAAAAGGATTGATGGACGAAGATACCAGACTCTTTCGCGAAGAAGAACCTGTGCTCAACTTCGAAAACGAGGACGAGAATGAGAATGAGGGCGCGGATGAAGCCACGAAGGAACTGCTGGAGGAAATCGACCGGAGTCTGCACGGCTTTCGCGAAGCGGCGCGTTCGAACGCATGGCTCGGCGACGCCGGACTGAACGCGGAAGCGAAACTTATGCAGGAGGCTGCTCAGGCGCAGCAACATGGCGCTGAAGCCGGCCAAGTTGACTTGGCGCGTTTTGTTTGCGACGCCATTCTGTTGGACGGTGGCGACGTCAACGGTGGTCTCACGGAAGATTGTTTCGTCGTGCGGATACCGCCGCAATGGACACATGGACTGGATGACCTCCCCGGATACGATCCGGACCAACGCGTCATTCGCTTGACCACCAAGTTGGACGTTTCTTCGGATGCCAAAGACAACCCCGTGGGCTTCCTGGGCCGGGCACATCCGCTCGTGCGCCGGGCTTTGGACCGGGTGCGCAATCTCTCGTTTGGGGCGACTGCCAGGCAGGGCCAGGACCCGCGCGCCAGCGCCGTCAAAGCGGACGTGCCGGAGCCTTGCTTGCTTTACACCTTCCTGGGGCGCGTCGCAAGCCGCAATGGCCGCGAGCTTGAACGTGTCTTGGCCGTGCTTGTTTCGAAAAAGGGAAAGGCACGGTTCTACGGTTCCGCGTCCGAATGGGTCCCTCTCGCCGATCAATCAAAAGCCATCCGTACCACGGACCTTTGGAAGAATCATTTCGATGGATGGGCCGGCGGCGCGTCCGGGCGAGCGGCAGAAACGGCGAGTGACGGCTTCCGAGCAGCCGCGGAACAATTCATCAAGGATCGCAAGAAATCGTTGGAACAGGAGCGGAGAAGCCAGGAAGAATGGCTCCGGACGCGCGCGGAGGAAATCACAGGCAATCTCCGCGAACCCGCGCCGGTCCAGTCCGATCTGTTCGCGCATGTGGAGGGCGTCTCTCAAGACACGAGTTCCACGTCGGCTTGGCAGTCCCTCGAAGATCCCGCTGAACGGCTGGCTACATTTCACTCCGACCGCAGCCGGTCCCCTGCAGCGCGTGTCGAAGCGGAAGGGGTCCTGCGAATCTACCAGCAACGCAAGGCGCGCTTGGACGCGCTCAGTGACCTGCATCCGCCCGAGGTCGTTCCGCTCGGCGTGCTCATGCTGATTCCGGAGGAAAAGCATGGCGCTTAACCTCATGGATTGCACGTTCCAAGGACCGGCATTGCCCGAACCCTTCGTCAAGTTCGAACTAGAGAACTTACTGACGCACCACAAGTTGTTGCCAAAGACCACAGGCCGCGAAGGCCAGCATCTCAAACAGGAATGGGATGTCTATCGCCGGAAGCTGCGCGACCTCGCGGCCAGCGGTGGCCCACTGCGCACCCGCAATCATGTAATCGAACCGCTGCTCGAATTGCTCGGCTACGGGAAGTTCGAAGATGCGCCCGGCGTGCAGACCCGTGAAGACCTCGAATCCGGCGGGACGCTGCTTCTCACGAAAGATGGCGTGGCGAAACTCCGGGTGTGGACTACGGCTTTCAACGAAGACCTGTATGCGCCGTCGAAGCGGGGACGCGCGTATCGTTTCAGCCATCTTCGCATTGCCCAGCGTGTGCTCCTAACGACCGGAGAGCGCATGGGCCTCTTGACCAATGGCGTCCAGCTTCTGCTGCTCATCTCCGATCCGGCGCGGCCCGATTCGACAGTCTCGATCCCCCTCGATCCGGACTGGAGACGCAGCCGGGACATCCCCGATTCGTTCCTCATGTTGTTGGCCCTGGCTTGTCCCCAAGGCCTAGCCGCCCTGCCCGATATCGTCGAGAAGGCCCGCCTGCAACAGGTCCGCGTAACCAAAGAACTGCGTGTCCAGGCGCGCCAGGCCGTCGAACGCTTCGTCCAAGAAGTGCTGGACCATCCGGCCAACCGTGACTGGTTCGCCCGGCATCCGGACCGGCAAGCGCTCGCCAAGGAATTATGGCGCGAGGGCCTTGTCATCATCTACCGCCTCTTGTTCATCCTGAAACTCGAATCCAGCGACGACCCCGCGCGATCATTCACATTCGCGTCCAATGCTCTCTGGCGAAATACCTTCTCGCCGACCATGGCGCTCGCCAGGTACGCGGGCGGCGTCCTTGAACGCGGCGCCGAAACCGGTACGTTGTTGGAATCCGGCCTTCGATCGCTGTTTCGTATGTTCGAAGATGGGCTTGAATGCACGGAACTGGTTGTCAAGCCCATGGGCGGTGCGTTGTTTAGTCCCAAGTCGACGCCTGTCTTGACCAGCCTTGCCTGGGGCGAACGCGCGGTGGCGCACCTGCTGGATCGGCTCCTATGGACATCCAAGCGGCGCGGCGCCGATACGCGCGAACGCGTGCACTACGGTCCGCTCGATGTGGAAGATCTCGGTCGAGTCTATGAGGCACTGCTCGAACTCGAACCGGGCGTCTCGTCGGAACCCATGTGCCGGCTCCGCCGCCAGAAACTCGAAGTCGTCGTGCCCATCGCACAAGGTGAGAAGTACAAGCCCCAAACTCCCACCAACGATTTCTCTGATCCGTCCGATTCGTCCGATCCGTCCGATCCGTCCGATGATGCCGAAGATGAAGAGGAGGAAACCTCTCAACGCGGCAAGAAGACCAAGGTCGAATGGATCGAGGAGATCCCGCCGGATCGCTTCTACCTCCGCGTGGGCCTTGGCAGGAAAGCCAGCGGGTCGTACTACACGCCCCATTCGTTTGTGCGGTTCCTCGTGCAAGAGACGCTTGGCCCCCTGGTGGCCGAACGCAGCCCGGAAGATGACCCAAAACCAATCGAGATTCTCAAGCTCAAAGTCGTGGACACGGCCATGGGCAGCGGCCACTTTATCGTGCAAGCATGCCGGTTTCTCGGCGAGAAGCTCTACGAAGCCTGCCGGTTGTGCGATGAGAAGGCCATAGCCGCGGAACACCGCGCCGAAACAGCAAAGCGCAAGGAAGACCGCGAGAAGGCGCTCGAAGAAGCCCGGCAGTGGCGCCAGCGCGTCATTGACCTGCCCGACCCCGAAGACGAGATGCTCCGGTATCTCCCCAGCCATTCGCCCGAGGGCGAAGAATCGGGCTTTTCCCAGAAACGGGCCGAGGCCCTGTGCCGGCGCCTGGTCGCCGTTCATTGCCTCTATGGCGTGGACAAGAACCCGCTGTCCGTCGAACTCGCCAAACTGTCCCTGTGGCTTGAATCTCATGCCGAAGGCATGCCGCTCACGTTTCTCGATCACCGCCTGGTCGTTGGCGACTCGCTAACGGGCCCCTTCTGGATCAAGCTGCTCTTCCGGCCCGGCAATCCCACCCAGCCCGTCGAGAATCTGTTCACCGATGGGTTGAACAAGAAGCTGGCCGACGCCTTGCGCGA
>CAIYET010000912.1 GCA_903925285.1 Candidatus Hydrogenedentota bacterium
ACCTGACTCTTACCAAGAAAGCCGTGTTCGATCTTGGCCCCGTGAGCGACAAGAAGCCGGACGATCTCGAAGTGGCCGTCCTCGACGGCGAGATCAAGGGCCGAATCGTAGCCGATGACTTCGTTTACATCCGCGCCTTCTTCGATACAACGTTGGGCCAGAGCTATATCGCCCTGCTTTACCGCATCGCAAAGCGTTCCCGTCTTGCCCTTGAGATCTTCCGCCACCTGTCCCTGCGGCACAATCTTGTCCAGACAAGGAACCTGCGCTAACGGTGCCGTCAAATCCCGCTCTACGACGGACGGTTCATGCCCAGCCTCAAGTTCGTCCAACCGCCGAGAGAGATCCGCAGTAAGCTTTATGACCACATCCAGGTCTTGGCGAAATCGTTGCAGGTCCATCTAGTAAAAAGTTCCCCGCGCCCTAAGAGACCCTTTTCCCACAAAACCAGACTTTGCGAAGGATGCCGCTTGCAGGGGGATTACCTTCATCCATGTGATGACATAACCGACGGCCTCCCACCGCACATCATACTACATCCGATGAATTCAGAATTTCAATTCAAAATTTTCAGGTGTATCGCCACCCGAGCATCGCTTCGCCCTGCCGCGCCGGACGATACCGAGGGCGGCGGGGAAAGGTCAAATCACGACTTCCCAGCAGAGCGTCTTCACGTCCAGTCGCGACTTGAACGCCTTCAGAAAACGCTTTTGGTAGTTCTGTATGTCGGTACCGCTGAGCGGGCATCGCGTGCAGATAATATACGAACACTTCGGGCTGTTCTTCGGATCGGCACTCAGCTTTGGAATTGAAGCCTTCAACTGCTCGATTGCATGCCTGACGTCACGCCCCTTCAACTCGATGAAATGTTCTTTTCCATCCTGCGCGATGACGAGCCAATCGCAACGCACGCCGTCCTTGATTGCACAATCGTCCACTCGAATCTTGCGTACTCTCCGGCGTCCAGGATTCTCGAACATCATGCTACACTTGCAGTGCGGTTCCTGAACAGGAATCTTGGATATTGTGAGCACCTCTTCACACGCGCCAAAATCCGGCATGCTCATTCCAGTCCGAGCAAGTCGCTGAATTGCGCCGCAAGTTCGTCCGACACGCTATCGATGACATCCGCGGCGATCAGGCCCGTTTCGGGATCCTTCAGGTTCTCGCACCCGCCATCGCGCAACGCATACGCGTTCAAGTCGGTAGGAGCGAGAATCTGTTCCTTGGGAACGATCTTGTATAGTTCGGGTAGTTTGCTTTCCGGTAGCGTCTGCGCAAGTTCCCCAGCCTGAATCAGGTTATTGAAAGCCGTAAGAATGTATGGGCTGTGCGTGGTAACGACAAGCTGCAGATTAGTGTTCGCTGCATTGAACACGGTAGACATCAATTCCACAACGCGTCGTTGTGTGCTTGGGAAAATGTGAGCCTCTGGTTCTTCGACATAGAGCGTGATTCCAATGCGGCCATCCCGGAACCCGGCGATCCATTGGAGGGCAACGCAGAGAGGCAGAAGTTCCTGCTGGCCGGATGAGACATTTGCGACACGCACCTTTCTTGTATCCTCGAACAACAGGAAGTGTTCCTCTTCTTCGCACAAGTACTCACCGCCCAAAAGACTTGCGCTGGCTTGGCCTATCCTTCGTTCGACGTCTGCGGGATTATTGTCATCGCGTTTCGGACCTAGACGGCTCGTCTTTCTGGCAAATTCGTATACCTTCGCGAATTCAACAAGGAATGGGTCGATTGAATTGTTGCCCGACAGTAGCTGGAAAGGATTGCTTTGAAGGTTCGCGAAAAACGAGCGACCAGCCGGAACAAAGAACTGGGCGAATGCAGCCCAATCGCCAATCCGCACCTTAACCATGTCGTTAAGATGGTCCATTGTTGCATTTAGCATTTCGGAGAAGCCAGGACGCTTCGTCGAGAGCCATTCCCTTCGCATCCGTTCCCGTTCACGAGCCCACTCTTGATAAAGGGTCAAGAAGCACTCCGAGTACTCGAACTCCGGTCTTGCGTTGGACTCCGACGAGTGTTTGATGGTCAAGGACTGCGAGCCCGCCACATAGTTGATCTGAAAAGCTGCCGAAGGCCAAGCATCCGGAGGAAAATAGCGCTCAAACTTCTGTCGAACTAGGGTGTCCAGTTCTTCCTTGTTGCCCGTGCAGTTCCCTTGGAGAGAAAAGCCACTGTCGACCGTTGGAAGGCTCTTGGAGAAGTACAGTAGTTTTGCACATACACTCTTGCCGGTGGACTCTGGCCCGATTAGCAGATTGATCCGGCCGATTTCGAGTTCGACGTGTTTCATGCCGGCGAATCCATCGACGATGAGGCGTTCAACGGGCCTTTCGCTCATGTTTCGCTCCTCTTCCACCGTATCTTGTGAAATCCAATGTCAAAGCAAGAATAAAGAAAAGTGCTCGAAAAAGGCAAGGAAGGCCAACACAGCCAATTCCTACTTGGCGCGTCTGACGATATCGAGGGCGGCGGGGAAGGGTTCGAGTGCGCGTTCGAAGATTCCGAGGCTGTAGGCGATGGTTAGGCCGTAGTTGGTGCATGGGATGTTGGCTTGGCGGCAGCGTAGGATACGGCTGAGCATTTCGCGGCGGTTGATGGTGCATGCGCCGCAATGAATGACGAGTTTGTATTGGGAAACGTCGTCGGGGAAATCGTGGCCTCGGACGTGGGTGAATTCGAGTTTGCCTCCGACGTATTGGGTGAGCCATCTTGGGATCTTGACTTGGCCGATGTCTTCGCCGATGGGATGGTGGCTGCATGCCTCGGAGACTAGGATGCGGTCGCCGGTCTTGAGCGTGTCGATGGCGAGCGTGCCTTCGACTTGCGTCAGCAGGTCGCCGCGAAATCGTGCAAACAGGATCGAAAAACTGGTCAACTGGACTTGGCGCGGCGTGTCGGCGGCGACTTTGAGGAACGCTTGCGAATCGGTCACGACGAGTTTGGGGGGTTCTTTGAGCATATCGAGTGCAGCGCGGAGTTCGCGTTCTTTGACGACCATGCAGAACGCGTCGCTATCGAGCAGGTCGCGGATCGATTGCACTTGCGGCATGATCAGGCGTCCCTTGGGCGCTTCTTTGTCGATCGGCACGACGAGCACGGCCATCTGACCCGGGCCGACGAGGTCGCCGAGGATGGTCGGATTGTTCACGAAATCGTCTGGAGCGTTGTCGAGCAGCGCTTGCCGGAAATCGAGGATACCCTTTCCCGTCGACGCGATGGTTGTAACGACTGGGATGTTCTTCGCGCGCAGACGTTCGAGCACATCGGCGGGCGGTTCGGCGATGTCGATCTTGTTGAACACGACAATGCGAGGCGTCCCGCGTTGTTCGAGTTCGCGTAAGATGCCGTCCTCGAATTCGCCCCAAACCGGGGCTTCCGCGACGATCACGCCGAAATCGGTCCGGTCGAATACTTGTCGGGTCTTTTGGACGCGCAGTTCGCCAAGCGCACCCGAGTCGTCCACGCCCGCCGTGTCGATGAACAACACCGGGCCAAGCGGCAGGAGTTCCATGGGTTTTTCGACCGGGTCGGTCGTCGTGCCTGCGAACTCGGATACGATGGATGTCTGTTGCGCCGTGATCGCGTTCAACAAGCTCGATTTGCCGACGTTGCGGCGTCCGAACAGGCCGATGTGCAGGCGAAGACTTCTGGGCGCGGACATGCTCATAAAGCGTGCTCCTTCTGTAGGCTTTAGGCT
>CAIYET010000913.1 GCA_903925285.1 Candidatus Hydrogenedentota bacterium
CACCCTACATCCTTCAACCATCATCCTACAACCTTCATCCTTCATCCGTCATCCTTATAAGTCTCCTTGTTTCCACCTTCTCGTTTCGGTAGACTCGCATTTCATCGCGAGTTGGAAGTTGGAGCTGGGAATCATTCTAACTCCTAACTCCTAACTTCTAACTCCTAGTTCGAAATGAGGCCCTTTGTGCAAACGCTCGATATCGCGGAAATCTTCAAGAGCATCCAGGGCGAGTCCACGTGGGCGGGCTTGCCGTGCACGTTCGTGCGGCTGGCGGGATGCAACCTGCGTTGCGCGTATTGCGATACGGCGTACGCGTACGGGCCGGGTACGCGCATGAGCATCGACGAGGTTGTGCAACAGTACACCGCGCTGGGCTGTTCGCTCGTCGAGATCACCGGCGGCGAACCGCTGCTCCAAGACGCCTCGCCGGTCTTGGCCGAACGGTTGCTCGATACGGGATGCACGGTTCTGATCGAAACCAACGGGACGGTCCCAATCGAGATCCTCCCGCCCACCGCGATACGCATCATGGACATCAAATGTCCCGGCAGCGGCATGGCGGACCGTACTCGCTGGGAAAACATCGCACATCTCGCACCGCAGGACGAAGTCAAGTTCGTCATCGGCGGGCGCGACGACTTCGAGTGGAGTCGCGATGTGCTGCGGCGTTATGATCTGGCCAAGCGTTGCCACGCGGTGCTATTTTCCGCCGTGTTCGGATTGCTCGAGCCGAAGATGCTGGCCGGTTGGATTCTCGACGACGGCTTGGCAGTCCGCCTTCAACTGCAACTGCACAAGTACATTTGGCGTCCCGAAAAACGGGGCGTATAGAAACGGTTCGCATGAACGTCGAGTTGATTAAGACTTTTCGCGTCGAGGCGGCACACCGCAACACATCGAGCCGGGGCGTCGCCGCGCGCCTGCACGGCCACACGTTCCGCATTGACATCGTGGCCGAAGGCGCGGTGGACCCGGCCATGGGCTGGCTCATCGATTACGGCGACATCAAATCATTGTTCTGCCCGGTCATGGACCAGTTGGACCACCATTACCTCAACGAGATCCCCGGTATGGGCGACGGTTCGCTCGAAGCCATCGCGGCTTGGATCGAGGCGCGGTTCCGGCCCACGCTGCCGTGCCTCAAAACGGTGCGCGTTTCGGTCGCAGGTGAGAACGCGTTCCGGCCCGTCGTGCTCGACGCGTCGCCGGAAGAGGAATTGCCGCGCCGCGTGCGCTTTTCGTTCGAAGCCGCGCAGCAACTCCCCCACCTCCCGGAAACACACCCCTGCCGTCGCTTGCATGGCCACTCGTATCGAGTCGAGGTGGCGGCGTCCGATTTGGATCGTCTGACGCCGACACTCCGCGAAATCTACCGCGCGCTGGACCATCTGTATCTCAACGAAATCGAGGGACTCGAAGACGCCACCAGCGAACGGCTCTGCGAGTGGATCTGGGAACGGCTCGCGCGCGTGGTGGACGATGTGCAGTGCATTGTTGTACAGGAAACGGAAACGGCGAGGTGCATCTACCATGGACGTTAAACTAGGCCCGCAAGAACAGTTCAAGGCGCTCGACCGAACCATCGCCTTCGACGGCCCAGAAGCCATCGACACGGGCATGCTCGAATGTTTCGACTACGAATACGCCGAAAGCGCCATCGGGCAAAGCACCGAAATCGCAACCACCACGGACGAATTCACCAGCGTGTGCCCATTCTCCGGCCTGCCCGATTTCGCGAGCATCACGATCGTCTACACGCCCGACCGGCATTGCATCGAACTGCGCTCGCTCAAATATTACCTCATGTCCTACCGCAACGTCGGCATCTGGTACGAGCACCTCGTCAACCGCATGCTCGGCGACCTCGTCAACGCCTGCAAACCGCGCAAGATGAAAATCATCGTCGCCTGCAAACCTCGAGGGGGCCTCGCAAGCACCGTCACCGCCCAATACACCCAAGACGATTGACGATTGCGGATTGGCGATTGCGGATTGCGGATTGCGGATCGGATCTTCTCGCAGGCTAATCGCCCTACAGCCTACAGCCTAAAGCCTCTCTCACCACCACGGGTCGTCGGGATAACAATTCCGGTACAGACCGCGCGTGCGAGGCTCGGCAAACATATCTTTGACGAGCTCGGCCCACGTATTGTAATGCGCGGTTTCCTTGTGTGCCGCGATGGCGTCTTCGGACCGGTACGCCTCGATAAGCATGAAGCGCGTACGGTCCTCGAGTTGCTGGACGAAGTCGAACCGGCAAACGCCGGGTTCGTCAAGGCTTGCACTGGCGTTGTCGCGCGTGGCCTCGATGAATGCGTCCACGCATTCGGGCTTGATATGAATGTTCACCATCAAAATATGCATCGGTCAATTCTCCCAAGGTACGGCTTCGTGTGTTCACTCGCGCATCTATTGTAGCCGGACAAACGACGCCGGGCAAGTCCGCGTTGTCAATACTGCCCGCGTTTTCGCTATAATCCCGGAGGGAGATTTCTGTCATGGAACTCTTTGAAACGATTGCGAAGCGTCACAGCTATCGCGGGCCATTCCGCGACGAGCCGGTTCCGCTCGAGCATTTGCGAAAAATCGTCGAAGCGGGACTGCTCGCGCCTTCGGGCGAGAACGCGCAGACCACAACGTTCGTCATCGTGGACGACCCCGTAAAGGTCCAGGCCGTCGCGAGCATGCCATACAATAAGGCCATGCAACAGGCGAAGGCGTATATCGCGTGTGTCGTGGACAAGCACCCAGCGTCCGTCTACGAGAATATGACGTTTCAAACCGAGGACTGCGCTGCGGCCGTCGAGAACATACTGCTCGCGGTGACGGCGCTCGGCTACGCGACGGTCTGGATAGACGGCTGGTTACGCGTGAACGGGCATGCGGAAACGATTGGACGGCTGTTGAACGTTCCGGATGACAAAGTGGTCCGCGTCATTCTGCCCATCGGCACGCCCGCAAGAGAGGTCGTGTCGAAGGCCGTGAAGAAACCGTTCGACGAAAGGGCTTGGTTCAACCAGTACGGCGGAACGCAATAGCCCGATATAGGCTTTAGGCTTTAGGCTGTAGGACTTGGCCTAAAGCCTAATGCCTAAAGCCTAAAGTCTATAAGAAGGAAGGAAAACATTATGAAAGCATCCCGAAAAGGCACGGACCCAATGGTCGACGCCGGGTTCTCGACGCGATGTGTCCATGCCGGCGAAGACCGGTTCCGCTACGCCGACTCGATCACCACGCCCATCGTCCAAACCTCGACCTTCGCGTTCAAAGACAGCAAAGACATCGAAGCCTACACAAAACACGGCAAGGCGCGTTTCGAATACGGGCGTTACGGCAATCCGACCGAACAGGTCGCCGCACGCCGTTTGGCCTCGATGTGCGGCGCCGAAGATTGCGTCGTCTTCGGTTCGGGCATGAGCGCCATCATCACCACCATCCTCGCGCTCATCCGCACCGGCGACAACATCGTCATCACCGACGACGCCTACAAAAAAACGCTCGAATTCTGCTCGAGCTACCTGCAACGCTTCGGCGTCGGATGCACCGTCGTCCCGTTCGGCGACTACGACGCGCTCGAAGCCGCCATCGACAAGAACACCAAATTCATCTTTTCCGAATCGCCGACCAACCCGTATCTCAACATTTGCGATCTGCACCGGCTCGTCGCCATCGCCCGCAAACACAAAGTCATGACGCTGCTCGATAGCACGTTCAGCACCCCCATGAACCAGCGCGCACTCGATTTCGGCGTCGACCTCGATCTGCACAGTTGCACGAAGTATCTCGCCGGCCACAACGACATCCTCGCGGGCGCCGTGCTCGGACGCAAGACGTTGATCGACGAGATCCGCGCCATGCACAAGGCCATCGGCGGCGTCATCGATCCCCATTGCTGCTACTTGCTGCTGCGCGGCATGAAGACTTTCCCGCTACGCATGGCCCGCCACAATTCGACCGGCATGGCCGTTGCCCGATTCCTCGAAGGACATCCCTGCGTCAAACGCGTGTACTATCCCGGCCTCGAAAGCCATCCCCATTACAATATCGCCCGCGAACAAATGTCCGGATTCGGAGGCGTCGTCACCTTCGACATCAAGGGCGGGGTCACCGAAGCCAACCGCTTCCTCGACCACCTCCAACTCTGCTACATCGCACCCAGCCTCGGCGGCGTCGAAACGCTCATCACGCATCCCGCAACGGTCAGCTACTACGACATGACCCGCAAACAACGGTACGCCCTCGGCATCACCGACACGCTGCTGCGCCTCGCCGTCGGCATCGAGGAAGTCGACGACCTCATCGCCGATCTCGATCAAGCGTTGCGAAAAAGTCGGCGAAGCTAACCTCGATGGAGCACGTGCTGCTGTTCGATTTCGACGGCGTCATAGTCGATTCGTTCGAAGTCTACTACACGATATACACGGATGTGTGCACAGAGATGGGATACCGGCGCATCAACTCGCGCGAGGCCTGTCTGAAACTGCTCGAAGGAAACCCGTTCCGCCAACTCTTGTGGGCCGGATTTCCCTTGTTCCGCTTGCGCCGAATCGCGCACACCTTCGAACCGCGCATCCGCGAGGCGCTCCGGCGCATCCAACCCTTCCCGGCGATGCCGGCGCTCGTCAACGATTTGGCCGAACGATTCATCCTGTACATCGTCACGTCCAACACCAGCGACGCCGTCGAGCAGTTCATCGAGGCACACGGCATCCAGCAGGTACGCGCCGTATACGGGTCCGACATCGAGACGCGCAAGACGCGCAAGATTCGCATAATCGCCAAATTGCATCCGCACGCACGCCTCCACTTCATCACCGACACAAAAGGCGACCTGCTCGAAGCGCACCGAGCCAAAGCCGCACCCATCGCCGTCGGTTGGGGCTATCATTCTCCCGAAACGCTCATGCAAGCCAAACCCGAATTCCTGGCCGAAACGCCCGAACAACTCCGCAACTATCTACTGGAACTGCGCGCGTAAGTCGGCGTGTTCATCGGATTGAATGCGCCACACATGGTTGACAAGGATGCCGGGTGGCGCTTAGAGTCGTCGAGAAGGAGGCAATGAATGAACCGTAGGCACGAAAAGAAAGAGTACGTTTCCGAAGGACTAGCCCAGGTATGGGCTTGGAAAGACTCGATACACGATGAGGTCGCCCACCTACCCACCGACGAGGCGATTCGCGCGATCCAAGATAAGGCTCAGATCGTTGCCGCCAAGTATCCGCAGTTTCGCCGGGCGGCCTTGCAAAAAACGGCATAGCCGGGAAGACGCCCATCCGATCATTGCACCATTCGGTTTCGGCGAGTTGTAATCTCCCGTGTCCACACGGTACAACGATACACATTGTCCATGGTACGATGGAGAGTCCATGAGCCATCCTTCCAACGATACGCACGCCAGCGGCCTGTTGCCGCGACTCGGCCTTTTCACCGCTATCATGATTGTCATGGGCAACATGATCGGCTCGGGGATTTTTCGTAAAAGCGCCGTCATGGCCGATACGGTCCAGTCGCCCGGATTGCTCTTGGCGTGCTGGCTCGGCGCGGGAATCATTTCGCTGATGGGCGCACTGTGCAACGCCGAGTTGGCCGGCATGATCGCCGATCCGGGCGGACAATATGCCTTCTTCAAGAAGATTTACGGGCGTCTGTTCGCGTACATGTTCGGATGGGCGGGATTCGTGGTTATCCAGTCCGCGTCGGTCGGCTCGATCGCGTACGTGTTCGGCATGTCGGCCAACGCGCTCTACCAGTTCCCGCGCCTCGACCACTCGTGGGAAGCCGTATCCGTGTTCGGCCTCTTTCGCCCCTTCGACAACCTCGGCGTCAAAGGCTTTACGATCGCCGCGCTTTTCTTCATCACGCTGGCCAACTACTTCGGCGTGATCTTCGGCGGGATCATCGCAAACATCTCGACCACGCTCAAGCTGCTCGGCATTGCCATCGTAGTCATATTCGGACTTTGGTGGTCCGGCGGCTCCTACGGCCAACTCACGCCCGTCCTTGCCGATCCCAGCGCGCATTACGCCACCTCGCTCGGCCTGTTCGGCGCGATATTCGTCGCGATGCGCGGCGCATTCTGGGCCTACGATGGCTGGAACAACGTCATGTTCCTCGGCGACGAAGTCCGCAACCCGAAACGCAACATTCCGCTCGCGCTCGCGCTCGGCGTCGCAGGCGTTGTCGTCGTGTACATGCTCGTCAACGTCGCATACCTTCACGTCATGTCCATCGCCGAAATGCGCACCTTCGCGAACAACGAAAACGCCATCCTCGGCGTCGAGATCATGCGCAAAGCCTTCGGCGCCACTGCCGCCATATTCGTCGCCGTCGTCATTCTCATATCGACGTTCGGCGCGACCAACTGCCAATTGCTCCCACCGTCGCGCATGTACTTCGCCATGGCCCGCGACCGCCTCTTCTTCAAGTCCGCCGCGCTATGCCACCCCGTCTACCGGACGCCGTCCGTATCGCTGTGGATGCAATGGGCATGGACCTCCGTACTCGTGTTGTCCGGCACCTTCGACCAACTCACCGACATGGTCATTTTCGCGTCATTCATTTTCTACGGCGCCAGCGCGCTGGGCGTGCTCGTCCTGCGCAGGACGCTCAAAGACGCGCCCCGAACCTATCGCGTACACGGCTATCCGTACCTGCCCATCATATTCATCGCGTTCTGCTTCACGCTCGTGGCCGTAACGATCATCGAAATGCCCAAAGAGTCCATGTTCGGACTCGCGCTGATCCTGACCGGCCTGCCCTTCTACTGGCATTGGACACGCCAACAACGAAAGGAAACTCGTCATGTTTCGCTCGACAACTGAATTCGTTCAAGACTGGCGCGCCGAAAGCGCAAACACGGCTAAAATCATGGACGCGCTGACCGACGCGTCGCTCGCGCAACCGGTCTCGAAAGACGACCGGACGCTCGGACGCGTCGCATGGCACATCGTCACCACGATCCCCGAAATGCTAGGCCACACCGGACTGCACGCCACGAGCATCGGCGTTGACGCCCCGCTCCCCTCCCACGCCTCCGAAATCGCCGCCGCGTACAAGGCCGTAGCGAACGAGATCGTCGCGATCATCCAACGCGACTGGACCGACGCCACGCTCGCCATCGAAGACAACATGTACGGCATGACATGGGCGCGCGGCCTGACCCTCGAGATCCTGATACGCCACGAGATACATCATCGCGGCCAAATGACCGTTCTGATGCGCCAAGCCGACCTCCGCGTCCCAGGCACCTGCGGCCCCGCCCGCGAAGATTGGGCCGGCATGGGCCAGCCGGTACCGGAAATCTGATCGCGCGAAGCACAGGTAGATTGCGCGGGGTATTCGATCATCTTACCCACCAAGTCTCTCGTTCCTGGCTTATCAATTGTTGCTAATTATTGACATGGATGATATACTGATTCCAGGATAAGGGCCGGGCAGCCCAGCAAAGGAGTGTGTTGCCATGAACGTCAGCCTCGGAACGCGATGGGAAGAATTCATTTCGGTATATGTCCAAAGTGGACGTTATCTCTCGGCCAGCGAAGTTGTGCGGGAAGGTCTACGCCTGCTTCAAGAACAAGAGCAAATCCGCCAGCTTCGCCTTGAACAGCTTCGCAAAGAAGTCGGGAAGGGGCTCGACCAACTTGATCGCGGCGAGTACGTCGGGTTTGACGCACAGAGCCTGAAGAACCATATCAAAGGGGTAAAGGCGCGAGGGCGACAGCGACTTGCCACAGAGAAGACGGCCGCCCAAAGATGAACTATCGCCTCTCCCCTATTCTTTGACAACATTGGGGTGGGCAAGTCTATACTGCAATCGATTGGAGTGGCGATCATGGAACAGACGACATCTCTGGAACGCATTGTGGTCGATCCGGCGGTTTGTGGGGGGAAACCCTGCGTTCGTGGGACGCGCATTTACATTGCTATCATCCTCGATGCCCTTGCCGAAGGGCTGACGCCAGAGGAAGTAATAGCGCATTACCCCTCACTGTCCCTTGATGATATCCATTCCGCGCTGGCGTACGCGGCGGAACTCGCGCGGGAGAATGTCTGGAAAGTGACAGCCTGACAGGGATGTCGGCTTGGCCAATTTCCTCGGATGTGTCGTCGTCGTGGATCCACGGCGGATTCGCGTGCGGCGTCCGGTAGAGCAAAGCTGAGCATTCGCTCGCCCGTTGATCGTTCCCGTCCCAGCGGTCTATAATTCGTCGTGTTTCAATCCATTCCACGGAGGAGTTTTTCATGATACGTGTAGGACTTGTCGGAGCAATTGGTTATGGCGGGCGCGAGTTGATTCGTCTGCTGAATCTACATCCTGAGGCGAAGTTGGTGGCGGCGGCGGAACTCGAGGGCGGCAAGCGACTCGATGAGTTGTTGCCGGCCTTCGGCAAACTGATCGACGTCGTGTGCGAGACGTTCGATCCGGCCGCGTTGGCGAAGAAGTGCGATATCGTGTTCATCGCGGTGCCGGGGACAAAGTCGATGGCGCTGGGCGCGGCGTTGCGCGACGCGGGCGTCCGCACGGTGGACATGGGCCCGGATTTTCGTATCAAGGACCTCGCGCTTTTCACCGAATACTACAAGGTCGAACATACCGCCGCGCGATTGGTACCGGAAGCGGTGTATGGGCTTGTGCCGTATTACCGCGATAAGCTGCGCGACGCGCAATTGGTCGCGGCGCCGGGCTGTTATCCGGCAAGCGTGATTCTCCCGATGCGGCCACTCGTGAATGCGCCCATCGACAAGAGTATCCCGATCGTCGTCGACGCTATTTCGGGTCTTTCCGGCGCGGGCCGGGCCGTCGCGGAGGCGTTCCATTTCCCGGAGATGAATGAGAACATCAAGGCGTACCGCATCGGCAATCATCAGCACACGCCGGAGATCGAGCAGGAGTTGCTGAACACGTTTATGGTGCAGTTCACGCCGCACGTCGGACCGTACACGCGCGGAATTCTCAGCACGATCACGGTGCATCTGAAGGAAGCGTTCGACGTGGCCGCGTGCTACGAGCGTTACGCGGACGAACCGTTCGTGCGGGTGCTGGGCGAAGGCAAACCGGCCGAGATCCGTTTTGTGCGCGGTTCGAACTTCTGCGATATCGGCTGGGTCATGGACAAGCGCACGAGCAACCTGATCATCGTCAGCGCCATCGACAACCTCGTCGGCGGCACGGCCGGCATGGCGGTACAATGCATGAACGTCATGTTCGGGCTGCCGGAAACGAGCGGACTCAGACTCGCCGGGATGATGCCATGAAGATGATCGACGGCGGCGTGACGGCGGCAAAAGGGTTTCGCGCGACGGGTGTCGCGGCGGGCGTGAAATTGAATTCGACGAAGAAGGATTGTGCGCTGATCGTCAGCGACCGGCTCGCGACGGCGGCGGGCACGTTTACCCGCAACCTGTTCAAGGCGCCGCCGGTGCGTTGGTGCGAAAGCGTGTGCAAACGCGGCGTCGCGCGAGCGATTTTCGCAAACAGCGGCAACGCGAACGCGTGTACGGGCGACCGCGGTTATGCGGACGCACAGACGACTGCGGGCATGGTCGCCGAAGGCATTGCCGCGCACGCGGAAGAGGTCTGCGTGCTGAGCACGGGCGTGATCGGCCTGCCCTTGCCGATGGACCGCATCGCAAACGGGGTCCAGGGTTGCCTCGCGTCGTTGCGCACGGACGGCAGCCCCGATGCCTCGACCGCGATCATGACCACGGACACGGTTCCAAAGGAAATCGCCGTCGAGTTGGCGCTTTCCGGCGGCACAGTGCGGCTCGGCGCAATCGCGAAGGGCGCAGGCATGATCGCGCCGAACATGGCGACGATGTTTTGTCTGCTGACGACCGATGCGGCCATCGAACCGGAACCGCTCGCACAGATCCTGCGCGAATCGGTCGCGATGTCGTTCAACCAAATCTGCGTCGACAACGACATGAGCACGAGCGATTCGGTGATTTGCCTCGCGAACGGCGCGTCCGGCGTGCCGGTTTTGCAGCCGGATACGGACGACTTCGCGCAGTTCGCAGAAGCGCTTGGCGCGGTGTGCATCCATATGGCGAAATCGCTGGTGCGCGACGGCGAAGGCGCAACGAAGTTCGTCGAGATCGTCGTGAGCGGCGCGGCCTCGAACGACGACGCGAATAGCATCGCGCGCGCCATCGCGACCTCGCAACTCTCCAAGACGGCCTTCTTTGGTCAAGACCCGAATTGGGGCCGGTTCGCATGCGCGGCGGGATATTCGGGCGCAACGTTCGACCCCGAACAACTATGCATGTGGATTGACGACGTACAGGTTATGCGCAACGGCATGCCGTCCGAGTACGAAGAAGCCGACGCCGCCGCGTGCATGCTCGAACGCGAGTTCCAGATCCGCGTCGTGGTCGGCAACGGCCCCGGAGACGCTGTGTTCTGGACGTCCGACTTGAGCCATGGTTACGTCGAAATCAACGCGGATTACCGCACGTAAGAGGAAACAGATGGAAGCCGTCATTCAGAAAGCATCGGTGCTGGTCGAGGCGCTGCCGTATATCCGCAAGTTCGAAGGCAAGACTGTCGTCGTCAAGTACGGCGGCAGCGCGATGACGGATCCGCGTATCCGCACGAGCACGGCCGAGGACGTCGTGTTGATGAAATACGTGGGCATGAATCCGATCGTCGTGCATGGCGGCGGACCGGCGATCAACGGCATGTTGAAACGCCTGGCCCTCGAATCGAAGTTCCATCAAGGCCGCCGAATCACCGACGACGCCGCGATCGAAGTCGTCGAGATGGTCCTCGCCGGGTCCGTGAACAAAGACATCGTCACGCTGCTCAACCAAGCAGGCGGCCAAGCCGTCGGGTTGTCCGGCAAGGACGCGAACTTGCTCCATGCGAGCAAGATCGTATTCGAGGACGGCTCGGACATCGGCCATGTCGGGCAGATCGTCAACGTACACGTGCGCATTCTCAACGTGCTGTGCGCGGCGGGCATCATCCCGGTCATCGCACCCATCGCCACGGACAGCGAAGGCGGCACATGGAACATTAACGCCGATACCGCCGCAGGCGAAGTCGCCGCCGCGCTTCAGGCCGAAAAGCTCGTCTTCCTCACCGACACCCCCGGCGTGTTGCGCGACAAAGACGATCCGGATACCCTCATCCACCATTTGCGCTGCGGCGAACTCGCCCAGTTGACGCGCGAAGGAATTGTCGCCGGCGGCATGATCCCGAAGATCGACGCCTGCATCAAAGCGCTCGATTCCGGCGTGTCGCGCACCCATATCATCGATGGCCGCGTGCCGCACGCGCTGTTGCTCGAATTCTTCACGGACAAGGGCCTCGGTACGTTAGTCACACTTTAGTCAGAATTCAGGAGTCAGAATTCAGGAGTCAGAATTCAGGAGTCAGAATTCAGGAGTCAGACTTCAAGAGCCAGAATTCAGGAGTCAGAATTTAGGAGTCAGAAGCATTCTGAATTCTGAATTC
>CAIYET010000914.1 GCA_903925285.1 Candidatus Hydrogenedentota bacterium
CACCAGAATTCAACTCCTGCGAATTTCAATGAATCTAGAGTTTCAGAGACCGTTTCTCAGGAACATTATGCAGGACCCGGAAAAGGACATGGGGCCGGTTTAGGGCGTCAGACGATTCAGAGCCTATGCGAGAGTAACAGCCTTTCTTTGGAGAAGGCCGTGGGCGTTTTGCAGCAGCAGGGATTTACAGCCAAGGCAGAGTCAACCCTGAAGGCTTTGGCGGAACAGAAAGGCATGACCCCGGCGGAAGTCAGGGACTTGCTTGTTGAGAAGAAATAACGGTACGCGGGTACGACCCGCAACGAAAGGAGGCATAACATGCCAGGTAGAGATGGAACAGGCCCGCTAGGTGTGGGTCCAATGACGGGACGCGCTATGGGTAATTGCGCGGGTGCGGCAGGGTTGGGATACGCGAATCCAGTTCCTGGACGAAGTTTCTCGGGGCGTGGGTTTGGGCGTGGTGGCGGCGGCCGCGGCTGTCGGTACGGGTATCGCGCCACAGGCCTGCCCGGCTGGATGCGATTCGGCTGGGGAGTGCAGGCCGCTTCCGCTGCATCACCCAGCGATGCCGAGTGCAGCAGCATGTTGCAAGGCCAAGCGGAGATGCTCCAAAAGCAACTCGATACAATCAGAATGCGGCTCGACGCGCTAGCGGCCAACGCGGATGCCGTGAAGCCATAGACGGTTTAACTCATAAAGGAGGCCCATTTCTCCTTCCGCCTCCCCAGCGGGTCCGCCCCATCCCTCAGGGCGGGTCCGCGAGTGAGCGGGAGAATGGGTATTGAGAAGTGAGTCATGACAACGACAATGAACAATAGTCTCAGCAGGTGTGCGGTGGACTTTGTCGACGATGAACACTTGAGCGCCGTGCTCAAGTGTACTTCGCCTGATCCCCTGCGTGTGCGCGAGGTCATTGCCAAGGGCCTCGCTAAAGAACCCTTGCAAGTCGAGGAAACCGCAACGCTATTGGCGGCGGACGCCCCGGATCTTGTCGAGGAGATATTCGAAGCAGCACGAGACCTGAAGAAACGGGTTTACGGCAACCGGATCGTCCTGTTTGCGCCGGTGTATATTGGCAACGAGTGCATTAATGACTGCCGTTACTGCGGCTTTCACCGTTCCAACACGGGCGCTGTGCGTCGTACGCTGAGCACACAGGAACTTGAAGATCAGCTTCTGGCATTGGAGAACAAGGGGCACAAACGGCTTATTCTTGTTTTTGGCGAGCACCCGAAGTACGACGCCGATTTTATGGCGGACTGTGTGCGGACGGCCTACCGTTTCAAGGTTGGACACGGGGAAATCCGCCGGGTCAACATCAACGCGGCGCCGCTGGACCACGAAGGGTATCGGAAGCTAAAGACGGCGGGGATCGGTACGTACCAGATCTTCCAGGAAACCTATCACCACGAGACCTATGCCCGGATGCATCCGGCCGGAACGCGCAAAGGGGATTACCTCTGGCGGCTTGACGGACTTTCACGCGCGTTCGAAGCGGGTTGCGATGATGTTGGTTTAGGAGCACTCTTCGGCCTCTATGACTGGAGGTTCGAGGTCTTAGGACTGGTGAGTCACGCCTTGCATTTTCAGCGGACGTATGGGGTCGGATGCCACACGATCAGCTTCCCGAGGCTGCGTCCGGCGCATGGCGTGGACATGGAATGGCCGTATCTGGTCAGCGACTATGATTTCAAGCGGCTGGTTGCCATCCTGCGTTTATCCGTACCTTACACCGGCCTAATCCTGACCGCACGCGAGAGACCTGAGTTGCG
>CAIYET010000915.1 GCA_903925285.1 Candidatus Hydrogenedentota bacterium
AAACATCCAGTCAGCCGGAGTAGTGAGTTCAACCTCGGTGATGCTTTTCCAAGTGATGCCATAATCTCGGAAAACTTGTTCGAGAATCTCTTTGTTCATGGCATCCCACCAACAATAGCGTTTTCCGATGCCCAAATTGTGCCAGGTCTTTCGCCAAAAGGCCCTTGGCTCCACAGCCAAATCGACCCATCTGGATTCAATAGTTTCTTTGGGAACTGACGGCTCTTCATGTACAACTAGATAATAGGGCATGGTATTCTCCGTTTTTCAAAAAAACGTTTCGCTGGATTCAGTGAACAATCTGGCTCCCTTCCTCACTCTTGACCTGATGGAAGAATTTGCACTTTGCGCAGTCTCTCATCTTTACAGCATATTCTGTCTGGGCTTTGTCTCCACAAAGTGTTCCAATAACCTTCCAGCAGTACCTCCCGGCAAATGATCCTCTGTTCTTCCCATGATGGCTCAAGTCGGCGGCCACCGGACAAACTCCCATCTCATCAACTCTGTGTCCCCCTGTCTGTCGACCGCAATTCATGACTTCCCAACAATTTGACAGGCCTTTAGCAGATTCCATCTGCCTGCGACGCCATTCAGATGGCACGGTCACATCCACTTCGATGATCTCAGAATACTTGATTCCAAGTTGTTCGAAGATCTCTTTTAGAACATCCTCGTGTGGCGCATCCCATTCACAGTACCGTATCCCTTCCGCAGTATTGAATAGTGTCATCTGCCAGGAAGCTCGTGTGTCCCTACAGATTTCGGTCCATCTTGTTTCTAGGGTAATTTTATCCACATTCGTTTCATTGTGTACAGTCAAATACTTGGGCATGTCGTCCTCCTTCTTGAACGATTTACGCCACCAACTATTTGGATGTTTGATTGCCCCGAGGGAAATCGCCTTCTACGAGTTATTCTCAAGATCACTCCTCCTTTCTCAACGCGCCAAATTCGGTTAGTGGCACAACCTGTGTCAGACGACCGGGAGGCTTTAGCCAGCACTAATATCACGTCATATGGATACTAATTGTTATGAGCCTGCTGTACAGCAACTTCCAATTTTATCAAGACGCACGGCCTTAGCCTAGACTGGCGTGATTTTCACATGCGTATCATAAAACGAGGCGCTGCCACCAATAGGATCTGTCAGACAAACGTTGTCTACCGTTTTGTCTTCCAGGAGGATCGGGTTCGTACAAAGGCCACGGGCTCGCTTAGGGTCGCCTTTGACGATCTTCCCATCTACAATTACGTCGCGCGATCCGGAGGCCCAGTGGCCAAAATGCCACGAGACCGCAACTACACCAGGCCTCATTCCTTCTAAGACCTTGAGCTTCCCTTCAACATGGCGAATTTCGCCGTTTCCCAGATCAAATGCCCCGTCAGGATTGGTGGCCGAACCGAGTCTCACGCGATCGCCGTTACGAAGGCCCAGCTTTTCAGCGTCGAGGCGGTTCATCAAGACTGCGTTCTCGGGTAGCAGTTCGTCTAGCCAGAGATTGCTAGGTGACGTGCGTGACTGTCCACCAAAGATCTCTTTGTAGGTGATCAGGTGGAAGGGGTAGTCCCCTCCCTCCGTGACCGGCTGCCCGTTCGCGAATCTGGGTCCTTCCAAAGCGGGCAGACCGTCGAAATGTTGGCCAGACATAGAATTACGGCCGTTGGCTACATGTTCGACGAATATTTGGAAAAGACCCGAGTAGGGATGAGACTGCATGTCTCCTTTGTACATTTTGTCCGAGTCTTCGAAACGGCCCCCACGGTTGAGCACGTAGACAACATGAGGCCAATATTCGGCGCCCGCGGCATTCCTCATGCGTTCTTCGTCGAAAACGCTTTTGGGCAGGTGTCTTCGAGCCTTGCGGAAAAGGTCCATCTCCTTCGCGTCCGCTGCTGGGACTGAGTCTCCCTGTTTATCGCCCATGGCAATATTGGCCACAGTCTTGAGATACCAGTCGTCTTGGTGATCGAAGTTTTTGCCCGGTCCCAAGGCGTCCTTGCCGAAGCCGGGCAGCCTCAGCTTCTTGCCGAGCGCTATAAGAAGAGCCTCCATGTTGATTGGCATCTCGATCCCGTCAACCTTGATGGTCTCTGGCAAAGGCGCCACGACAGGTTGACGCATTTTGCTCAAAGTGGCGAGCATGGCCGGAGACCCTCCTCCAGGCGATCCCCATCGCTCCAAATACGTTGTGTCAGGGAAGATGTAGTCAGCGTACATGCTGGTCTCGCCGATTAGGATGTCACAAGCGATGAACAGCGGCACACTCTTGGTGTCTCTTAGAATCGCGATTTGCTTGTGTCCGGCCGGCGTAGAAAGGACGGGCGTACCCATATGCAGAAATAATACCTTTATGGGATATGGATATCCGTCCTTCGCTGATGGGATGACTTCCTGGTACAGGTTGCCGGTAAACGGATACCATGGGCGCTTGGCAGGATAACCAGTAAACAGAGTGCTCTCCTCGTACGTGGCCCCTTCACGATTCACCTTGACTCCGAAAT
>CAIYET010000916.1 GCA_903925285.1 Candidatus Hydrogenedentota bacterium
CAAGAAGTTCGCCAATCGTCTCGTCGCGTCCGAATCGTCGGCAGGCGAGTCACCCAAGAAGTAGGTTACAACTGTTATTGCCAAGTACGAGATTCGCAAATGCAACGTCTGATTTCGGAGTGTTTGGTGCGTGGAGTTTTCTCTTGAGTTTCGAGAGAGTAGAGTTGGCGCAAGAACATGTTGTCTTGATGAGAAAAGGAGAAGTGCAATGCTGAAAACCCTAGGTGCAATAGTCGGTGGAATTTTTGTGGGCGCCGTCGCCGTGGAGATTCTCCGCACGAAATGTCCCGACAAGCTGGAAAAGATTTATGCAAAAGTGAACAGCCTTTCCGCCGGAATCAAGGAAGGGTTCCATGAAGGATACTGTAGCGTATCCAAGGGATGCACGCCTTCGGAATCTGCCGAGGCATCGTCTTGAGCGTTGGCGGCCTCGCCTAATTCGAGCGAGCTTATGGCCGCGGCGCTTTGCGATATTTAGAGGCGTTCTGTTTTGTACAGTGCCTGCCAATAGCGCGGGTAGGTTGTCCTGTACTGTTTGGGCGGGCAGCACCATGGGAGCTAATGAGAAAGAACAATCAGACTAAAACCCGGTCGATGTCCTGGTATGCGGGCCTGTGTGTTGGTAGCACTGTGCTCGTCGGAAAGACAATTACCGGCGCACTCGGCTCAGGCGTTTCAACGGTGGGCGGGGTGTGTAGTCGGGTCGTTCGTCCGAGGAAGACGGCCACAAAGAACGTCATCGAGAAGGACCGCACGCAAAAACAATCCAGCGGTGTGCTTGCGGCTAGCGCTGCCCGCCTCGTCAACCTCACTCTCTACCCGATTAAGATGGTCGGCGCCCTGCCTGCAAAGCTGAAACGTGCACCGGTGGCCCCGCGCGCCCAAGCCACCCTTGCTCCTGCAAGACCCGTTGTCGAGCCGTCGATAACGCGAACCGTGCCGAGAGAGCAGGAGGCGCTATTGCCTCCTCGTCCGCGCGAGAAGGCCTTCCCCGCCCCTGCAATACCCGTTGTCGCTCAAGTAGCCGCGGCAGCCAAAGCTCGCAGCCCGGAAGTACCATTGCCGTCTTATCGGAGCGAGAAGACCACATTCTCCGAGGTGCGCCCCGAAGAAGCAGACGCCGCCGAATTTGCCACGAGCGTGCAGAAGATCGTTTTCAAGAGGGTACTGTTCGACTTTTCTCTCCAAGACGCCGCTTCGCGAGTCCATGCCGCTTCTGCGGCGAGTGGAATTCCGCATCCGTTGTCCATGCGTGTGCTTGCAGCCCAATTGTCCCGCGATGAATCGGCCGAGGTACGGCGAGCATGTCTGGCTGCCTTGGCTGCGCTTAGCATGGAAGAAGGCTTCCCGGCGGCTGAACATGCGTTGCGGGATATGGACGCCTCCGTTCGCGTTGCCGCGGTAATAGCCGTATACCGTTTGGGTGGCCCCCGAGGCGCGGTGGCGCTCGCTCGAATGCTTCGCGACTCGGACGCCGAGGTTCGGCGCATGGCCGTCTCTTGCATCGGCTGGTTGCGCCAAAAGGACTTGTCCGACCAGGTTGCTCCGCTCTTGAACGACGACTCGATGCACGTACGCTTGAGCGCCATTGAAGCAATTAGCAACCTTCGCGGATACCAGGCCATTCCGGCCTTGCTCGAACGTCTTGGCGATCCCGTCAGTTCCGTGCGGCGGAAAGCGTTTACCGTCCTCCAAGAGATCGCAGGCAAGAAAATGGGTGACCGCTACCCCGAAAACGATGCCGAACGAGCGGTCCTGGTGGCGCGTTGGCGTCGTTGGTGGCGTGAAGAAGCCGGACATCCATCTTCCATTGGCAGCGGAATGGAACAGCAACAGAGAGGTGGTTAAGCGCCATGCGAATCGTCGTGATCGTCAATCAGAAAGGCGGCGTGGCAAAGACCACCACAGCCGTCAATCTGGCCGCGGAACTGGGCGTTAACAAACGGGTGCTCTTGGTAGATTTCGACCCGCAACGTTCCGCTACCAGTTCCATCTTCGGAAACGTCGAAATCGAGCTTTCCTGTTACGATTTACTGTTCGAAGATGTATCGCCGAGCAAGATAATCCAGAAATCAGTCGATTTCGGCATCGATGTGATACCGTCCGACATCATGCTATCGAGCGCCGAACTGCGCTTGGCGAGCATGATAGGGCGCGAAAGGCTCCTCGCCCGCCGTCTGGCAAAAATCAAGTCGGATTACGATATCTGTATCATCGATACGTCCCCGACGCTGGGGTTGCTCGCCATAAACGCCCTGGTGGCGGCCGACGAGGTGTTGATCCCCATATGCCCGGATTATTTCTCACTCAAGGGCATCAAATTGCTCGAAGACACGATCGGTAGCGTACGGCAGAATCTGGCCTCGCGGCTGGC
>CAIYET010000917.1 GCA_903925285.1 Candidatus Hydrogenedentota bacterium
CAAAAAGGCCGGGAATTGACTACGGTACTCGATGCACTCTTAGCCGCTTCCACAAAACAACTTATGGACATCGCCGCATGAAACTTCTTGTTGTTCTTTATAGATGCTGGAAGGTAAGGTACTAAAGCCTACGGTTTGGCGAAGACGCCTAAGTTGTTGCCGTTGACGCGTTCCATGCCGGGGATCTTGTTATGGATGGGGCGGTTCACGATTAGGGGGTTGCCTTGGCCGTCGTCGGTGACCATTTCCGTCGAGCCGCCGCCGTCGAGATTGAGCGCGGTGTATGCGCCGAGTTGGCGTATCCATTCGGCGGTCTCGCGGGTCGTCGCGCCGATGCTGTAATTGGGCTGGCGTCCGTCGATGATCAATAGGTAGAGGTAACGTCCGTCCTGCGATACGCCTGCCGCGGTGCGCGGATGTTGTGGGCCGTCGTCGCCGACGTTTTGCCCGTTCCTGAGGAGCATGCCGAAGCCGCTGACGGCATCGTACACGTTTTTCGTGTCGATGGGCGGCTCGACGAACGTGACCTTGTTGTCTTTCGAGATCAGCATCGCCGCGTGGCTGCCGTGAGGTTGCGAATAAACGTCGCCGCGAGAGGCGGACAGGCCCAGAATATCCTTCGGCTTCCCTTCGCCTTCCTCGACGGGCGCGAACGGCGAGGCGTTGACGGCCACCTGGCAATGGAACTGTTTGAGGAACGTGCTGGTTTTGGCGCCGTCGGTTTCGAGCGGCTTGTCGCCGTTGGACGGCGTTACCATGAGTGTGACGTCTGACGCTTTCAAATCCACGCGCGCGGCGTACAAGGCCACGGGGTCCGGCGCGGCCTTGCGCCCTTGCGCGAGGTCCACGCCCTTGAAGATGGGTTGCCAGGCAGGCCGGTAATCCGCGATTCGCGCGACGACGGTAATCTCGGGCAGGTCCGCGTGCGTCGCACACCCGTACAGGGGCAACAGTACAAAGCAAGCCGCGAAAATGACGAGCCGCGCGGCGAGCAGGACGCTATGTGAATTTACGAGTCTTCTCAAAATATTTCTCCAAATTAGGCTTCAGGTTTTAGGCTTTAGGCTGTAGGCACTGCCTACAGCCTAAAGCCTAAAGCCTAAAGTCTACTAAAACTAGACCAAGCGGCAGCGAATTTCCGAGACGATGCCGTCGAACTGTTTGCGAAGCGCGCGGCTGACCGTTTTGACCGCTACGAAATCGAGGCGGATGCTCTTGCGTCCCGGGGCGCGCCACGAATGCGCGTCGAACACGCCCAGGATATGGAATCCGGCTTCGCCCAACGCGCGCTCGATGTCTTTTTGGCTGTAGACGCGTTCGCGGACCGCGCCGGACGCACCGGAGTTTACGCGGATGCGCGTATCTACGACCGACGTCTTGCGCGAATAGGCGCTACGCCATGTCGTCGAGAACCGTCCGTTCTGCTCGGTCCATTCCTGGCCGTCGAAAAAGTCCTGTACCATGCGTTCCGTTACGATGTCAAAATAGAACAGCCCGTTCGGAGACAAAGCGCCATAGACCTCTTGAAACGCCCGCAACACGTCGTCCTTCTCGAGGAGGAAGTTGAGGCTGTCGAACAAGCACGTCACGTAGTCGGCCCCGCCGTGCAGGGGCAACGCGCGGAGATCCCCGTTTGCGGCGGGCAACGTCTTCGGACCGCGTTTTCCGGCGCGAATCATCGCGAACGACAAGTCCACGCCGAAGCTGCGCCAGCCCGCCGCTCGTAGCCGTTTGAGTAGGACGCCGGTGCCGCACGCGGTATCGACGTGCGTGAAACCGCGCGGCAGCATCGCGGAAAGCGCCTCGGTAATATGGAACCAGCGCCCATAGTTGACGTGTTCCATGATGTTGTCGTAATACGGCGCCAAGTCCTCGAACGCATCATACGAACCGTTCATGTCCACTCGGTCTCCAGCCACGTATGGAACGCTTCCGTCATCGGGTCGACGTGCGGTTTCCGGCTGATATGGACGAGTTTTCGGCGGCATACGAACAGCACGGTCTCGCGAAATCCCTGTGTCCGCAAAATCTCGCGCGCCTCGGCGGCGTCGTCGAAATCGCGTGTTGGCTCTGCGAAATCGGCCACGTATAACGCCAGCCCAAGCGTACACCATCCGGGATGGCCGGTCGTGTGCCAGCGGATGGCTTCGTGGATGGCCGCGTCTTCGATGCCCAGCGTCAGCCGGATCTCTTCCGCCGCCACGGGGCCGTGCAACAATCCCGGTTTATGGCGTTGCGTCTCGCTAACGGGGATACCGTAGCGCGCCGCCTCGGCCAGCATCGTGTCGTCGTCGATCCCCTTGCACAGGTCGTGCAGCAGACCGGCCGTGACGGCCATGTCGCGATCGAGGCCCGCATACGGGGCCAGCACCGACATGAATTCCGCCGTACCGATGCAATGCTCGAACGTGCGGTCCGACACGCGCCCTCGCAACAGTTCGATGAATTCGTTCGCGCGCGTTACTTCTGCGATCGATGTGGTGACGAAAACAGACCTCGATTCTCGTATGTTCTCGTAGGGCGGGATTGATTCCCGCCACGATAAATCGGCGGGAATCAATCCC
>CAIYET010000918.1 GCA_903925285.1 Candidatus Hydrogenedentota bacterium
CAGCGAGATAGGCGCGGGCCGCCGTCGTTTGGCTTGCGGCTTGCCCTTCCTATACCATGCCTTCTTCCGTCCGTCGCGGTGCGTATGCATGAGACACAGTTTACACCGGACGCGGTATCGCGGAGCAAACAGGGAAAACGCATGGCATGAACGATTCACCCACCCAAACCACGTCGAACCGTTACGCGCTTGCCCTATGTTACGGCGGCATGATGTGCATCGCGATCGGTACAAGCCTGATCCCCGTCTTTCTCACGACCTTCAGCGACGCCTTCGGGGGCGTCGCCGGTTTGACCGGCGAGCAACTGGGCCGCATCTCCGCAGTGATGTTCGTAGGATTCGTCGCGGGGATTCTCGGCGGCGGACCGCTGGCGGATCGCTGGGGCGGGAAAGGGTTCGCGCTGCTGGGCGCCGCACTCACGGCGGGCGGTCTCGCCGTGCTCGCCGCCACGCGCGATTACAGCGCGCTACTGGCGGCGTGCGCGCTGCTCGGACTCGGTGCGGGCGTGCTCGACATGGTACTCAGTCCCATCGTGTCCGCCCTGCAACCGGACAAGCGGACCGCCGCGCTCAATTGGCTCCACGCGTTTTACTGCGTCGGTTCCGTCGCAACAGTGCTGCTGTGTTCGGCGGGCCTGTACCTTGGCCTCGGATGGCGCGCCATAACGCTCGCGATGATCGCCGGGCCAGTCATCGTATTCGCGGGATTTCTTACATTGCGCGTACCCGCTCTCGTGCATGAAGACGCCAAACGCACGCCACTGCGCCATCTGCTCGTGTCGGTAGGTTTTCTCGCGGGATTGGCGGTCATCTTTCTGGCCGGCGCGGCCGAGCAAGGCATCGTCCAATGGTTGCCCGCCTACACCGAGCGCGGACTGGGCTACAGCAAGGCCGCAGGCGGCATGACGCTGGCCGCGTACTCCGTCCTGATGATCGCCGGACGCATGCTGGCCGCGGTCGCCGCGCGCCATATCCGCGCCGTACCGCTCATGCGCGGCGCGTGCGCGCTTCTGACCGCGTGTATCCTCGTTGCCTGCTTCGCGCCACGCGGCGTGGCGCTCGCGGCATGCATTCTGACGGGATGGGCCGTAAGTTGCCTCTGGCCGACGACGTTGGGACTCGTGGCCGACCGATTCCCGCACGGCGGCGCGTCGATGTTTGCGCTGTTGGCGGGCCTGGGGAACAGCGGATGTATCGTCATGCCATGGGTGATCGGCATCGTCGCCGAACACAGTCGGCTAAACATGGGCCTCGCCGTTACGGCCCTGTGCCCCATACTGATTATCGGACTTCTTGCGGTAATAAGTTGGTCTCAAAATTCCAACTCTTCAAATAACACATAACACACTGTGTTTATTCAACTTACAACTCATCAAAAATAATGCTTGATTTTTTGTTTCTAACATGTTAGTATAAAGTTGCTAACAACATACGATGAGATGGGAAGATGAAGCATCCAAAAGGTTACCTAGTCCAACGGAACAAAGTCTGGTATGCCTACTACTACGATGAAGATGAAAAGTATATGGGCAAAAGTCTGAAGACGGAAGACAAGAGGGCGGCCAAGAGAAAGCTCAAGGAACTTCTTGAGGTTCTCGGTCACAACCAACAACAGAAGCAACTTTTCGAGATGTATGAGAAGTTGATACTCCATCACCCGGAACTCGTTGTTCAACCGGAACCCGATAAACCTGTTGAAGCCATGTCCCGGGAGGAGTTGCTAGAGCACTTCACAAGAAAGGTGGCTCCGGTTCAACTCCAAACTGAGTGGACTCCTCCGTTAATTTTGGGTAAGAGCAAGAAGGTACCAGGAACCACACAGACAGCCAATATGTCAGTCGATGATTTTTGGACAGCATTTTCGGCAGCAAGAGAAGATAGAGTCAGTAATTCAACGATTAAGAATTATGGAGTATGCTGGAAGAACTTCATCACTCTCATCCATCCAAACACTCTTTCACAAATCACACCGGAGTCGATTCGGAGATTCGTTGGACTGCGCCGGGAGAAAGACATCAAGGAATCCTCACTTCATTCCGACATGATTTCATTACAAACCATTATGAAGTGGGCTATTGAAGAAGGTTACTACACAGAATCAAATCCAGTTGTTGAAGCTAAGAAGAAGATAATATTTAAGAGGGAGGCCAAGAAGGAGATTAGAGCTTTATCGGAAGAGCAATTGAATAAGTGTTTAGAGATTGCCAAGGATACCAATCGGGATGTTTATCTATCATTTGCAATAGCTGCCTATAGTGGGTGCAGAATCACTGAGGTTGGAAGTTTGAGATGGGAGGATAGCATCAATTTTGAAGCAAACACTCTTACCATCAAACCCAGGAAGAAGTCAAAAGGAATTTCAGAGTCAGATGTCAAAACGGATTCCAGTCAACGAACTATTCGCTTATTCCCTCAATTGAAAGATATCCTTCTTGAATACAAACAGGATTTCGGTTACATCATCTATCCAGGAAGAAAGATTAGACATCCCTTTGATATCAACACATGCACAATCAAAAAGTTCAAAGCTGGATTAGGACTGAAATGGTTTAGCTTTCACACACTGAGACATACGTTTGTTAGTTTGCTCCTTCAACAAGGAGTTCCTCTGGTAATGGTATCCAAGTTGGTTGGCCATTCAAATGTTCAAATCACTTTCGATACCTACTTCCACTTGGACACCAAATCTTTGGAAGGAATCAGTCTTACCAACGGTATCTCCCCCAAGTAGAGTCTCGATAAAGTGTTAGTCGGGCATCTTCACAGTGAAAGAATGACTGGGAAGCAGCACGGTTGATATTACGGCCTCCACATATGCTCACTTGAATGCTCACGATGTAGATATCGACCGTTATTAGCAAGCTGTGGGATACGGGCGATTCTCCAGATGGCCACGGCGGCGATGAGGATGGCCGTTGGACGGTTGATGGGCTTGGGATGATGGCGAAGGCTGGGTGAGGCGGACGACATTGGAGAGTGAGTGGGCATGAAATTCCAATGGCGAAGAAAAGCGTTGCAATGTTGTCCGGGTTGTCTTGCTTGACTCCGAGTTGATCCTTCCCATATTCCGCGAAAATGATTGCGGCAAGGCAAAGAACCGAGGCCGATATACACCGAGGCGACCACACTTTGCGTGCTAGACACCCTTGAAGGAGGGCCTGCTGCGTTCCTTCGCCGGAAGGAAATCTATAACCACTAACCTTGTTCATTAATGTCTACGGCTCACACATCTAGTTTCTCTCGCGTGAATCAATTTGATTATCAAACCTTTGCCGCAGTTTTGCCGGAACTTTACCTCGGACAGGTACTATCAAGGGCATGGAAGTGAAAAAGTATATTGCGAACACCTCTCTCGGGCGGATGGAGAAACGTTAATGTTGAACAATGCGAAACGATAGAAGGGAAAAATCATGCATAAGTCTAGCTTTCGTAGTCTCTGGTCTCTCACAGTTCTTGCAACGGTCATTTGTCTTTCAGCGACTGCTTCTTCAGACGTGACCACCGTACCTTTTTCCCTGACATTTCGTGACAGCGAAATCGGAGTCAAAGTGACACCATCTCATGTCCTCATTGATGGCCTTGATTTTTGTGACAGAATTGACGCTGACGGCAATCTGAGCATTGATATGACTCTAGGAGACCATCCTCTGATCGCAAAAGCAGACGCCTACCAGACGATACCGACACACCTGACCGCTTTGATTGGCGGTTCGTCTGAGTACGTAATAAACCTCGATCCTCTTCAGCGAACTCCAGAATTGCAAGAGGCATACCTTGGTGCCGCATTAAAAGCAGCAACCTCCAATGAAATTCTGGTTGCTGGCTTTGTTGTAGATGGTATAAGTGCGCTCCCAGTACCTGATGCATCTATAGTACTTATCGGTACATCTGCCACATGTACAACTAATTCCAGAGGCTATTACCGTCTTGCAATCGATCTAGCGACGTTGCCACTTCCAAACGACACGACTTCACACACCGAGGCGACATTGAAGCTCACACGCACTGGCTATAGTGAGCAATATTACGATCATTTAAGAATAACAGGTGAGCTTGTTCAGTTTCTTAATTTTCGTTTATTCAAGAACGTGGCCGCTACGCCAGAAACGCCTGAGCCTCCAAGGATCGTGGACAACTATAGACCTACTAGTAATTGCGAGTCATGCGGCAAGAGCGAAGATACGCCTATTGAAGAGTTCTCACCCCCTCAAGCCAAATCCATTCAATCTTTGCCCAGTTCTGTACGAGTTGGTCGAGGTGCGTATTCCTCAACAAGTATTGGGCTCTGCACGGGATATTATCAAAAGTGTACGGGTGTATTGAATAATTGCGCCGGGCCTGTCGACGTTGTATCACTTGACACTTACGTCGGAAAAGTAATGAAATCTGAAATAGGATTCGGCGTGATGGTAAGTGAGCCATATATAGAGCAATTTAGAGCAAACGCTATTGCAATTAGAACTTATGCTGCATATTACTCCTATCACAATGCTGGAACTAGTTATGATATCTGCAATAGCGATTACTGCCAATGTTACAATACTGACGCGTCCGTTGGTCCGATGATGAGCGAGGCCGTAAGTGACACCTTGGGCATGTATTACAGCAACTCATCGGGTACAATCGTGAAATCCGAATTCAGCGCTTTTGGCGATGATCAGAAAAACTGTGGCCAATATTATATCGTCCACTATGATGTTTCTTGCAAGACAGATGACGTTCTTCTTGCTCATATTGCTGATTATCAAGTCATAGGAAGTCATGGGCGCGGGCTTTCGCAGTGGGGTAGCTACTGGCGTGCGCAACGCGGCGACAGTTATCAAGAGATTTTGAGCTTCTACTATGGTGATTATGGATACGTGCTACAAGGCTCAAAAGTTTCACCAGGGCCGCCGGCCGGATGTTTTGGCGGGATTGCCGGCAACACTTCATTTGGCAGCCCGACCGGTAAGAATGGCGATATGGTGCTGCTGCTTTCTATGGGCGCAACGCTGTTCCTTGTCGGAAGCCGGCGTCAACGGCATCTGTCTCTACAGTATTCCGCCTATCTTTGTTTGTGCCGCCAGGCCTTAGACTCGCGGCACATCCCTGGTCACATTTACTCTTGATAAAATACATTATCAAGAGTGAGCACAGACCCTAATTGCCGACTGCGTGGGCATTTCTGCCCGCCACAGACAGGCCGCAATCCTCATCACACCTTCTTTTTCTCGTTCTTCTGCTTCCGTTTCTCCATTAGCGTAAGCTTGGCCTTCTTCTGTACTTCTCTCTTGCCTTTGTCTTTCTTTCCCGTGTCAGCCATATGGCTTCCACTTCATGCGGTCAGGATTCCGGTTCGATAGGGCCTTCGCCCAGGTCAACAGGAAGAGACCGTCGATGTCTAGAGACTGCCGGTGAAAACCAAGGCGAAACGTAGGGGGATGCCCGACTTGAATGAGTATCAGATTCGGGGGGTGGTGGCGGGGGCCAACTGAGAAGAGGCGGGGAAGCAGACTGAAAGTCTTATCACGGTGGTAAGCTGTAGGCATCATAATCTTCGGGGTCCAAGAATCAGGAGCTTCCACAAACAGAAGGTGGAATTATGTGCTTTCCGCTCAACTAGAATCGCATGGCTATTGACTGAAAATTATTTCAGGTGTATACTTCAACAGGCTTTCTTTTTACACGAGCCAAGACCGCCAGAAAAAGGGCTTTCGGTATGGTAG
>CAIYET010000919.1 GCA_903925285.1 Candidatus Hydrogenedentota bacterium
GATCGAGGATCGTGAACCGGTTGCGCAAGTAGCGTGCGAAGCGCTGCGCATTGCGGTATTCCTCGACCGGCGCCAGCAACTCTTCCGCCGCAATCGCACCGCCCGAGGCGCGGATCGCTTCCGCCACCGTCGCTGATGGCAGCAACTCTTTGCTCAGCGCGTCGCGTAACGCGGGCAAGCCGTCGCGGAACCGCGCGATCTCGCGGCGCAGACCGTCGCGGTCGCGCGTCTTTTGTTGCCACTGTGCCCAGACTTCCGGCGCGACGTGTCCCCAATCCATCTTGATCCAATGGTGAATCGAGTCCTCGTCCGGATGCCGCGCGGCAAGGGCCTCCGGGTCGATCTTCGCGGGATCCAGCGCCAGCACCTTTTCCCACAACTCGAGTGTGTATACCGTAGCGACGCCGACCTGCGCGCCGTGTAGATCGTTCGGCGTCTTCTTCGTGGCATGTTTCATATCGAGGTAATGCGAGATGAGGTGTTCGCCGCCCGAAGCCGGCGCCGACGACCCCGCCACGACCATCGAGAATCCCGCCAGCAACAACGCTTCGAGCACAACCGCCACCGCTTCGGTATCGCGTTGCGCCACGCGCGGGGCCGCCTCGAGTAATTTCTCCTGCGTGCCCTCGAAAAAGTCGCCGGGACGCGAACAGTAGTATTCGTCGCGTAGAAAATGCGCCGCATACCAGTCCGAAGACGACGAATTCTTCGACAGGAAATCGCCCACGCCCGCTGCGGCCATCTTGATCGGCGCGGTCGCCACCACATCCGGGTCCGCGAACACGCCCAGCGCCGGCTGCACGGGACTCGTCCGTTTCAATCCGCGAATCTTCATCGCGACGATCGACGACGTGTAGCCGTTCATCGACGCGGCCGTCGCGTACAGCAACGTCGGACGTTTGCGCACTTGTCCCGCGTACTTCGCGAGATCGCAGATTGTCCCCGAACCGATCCCAACGAAAAAGTCCGCGTCGATCCCCGTCTTCGCGACGAGTTCGCCCAGTTCTTCCGTAGCCTCGAACGGGTCCGCGCCGAAGACGTGTTCGATGCACGTTTTGCCCGCTGCCGACAATGCCGACAATATGCGCTCGCCGCCAACGTGCCGCGTGTTTTCATCCGACACGACCAGACACGTCTTGCCGCATTTCTCGCGCGCAAATGCGGCCAACCGCGCCGCCGCGCCCTCGCCCAAATAACACGCCTCGATCGGCAACTCGTGCCGGACACCGCAAGGACAATCGAATGATGTCCCCAAACTATGCCAACCCAACTTCTCCATGATTTCACTCCTTGAAAACCAGCCACTACCGCACGCAAGTATACACCTTCGCGAGGAGTTAGGAGTTAGGAGTTAGAATGACCTTACACAAGATATTCTGGACCCTGTTGGTTGATGCGTCTGTGTATGTAAATTCTTCTAACTCCTAACTCCTAACTCCTAACTCCTAACTCCTAACTCCTAACTCCTACAACCTAACCAGGTATTACTCGAAGGGCACGACGAATATCTGTTGGCAGTCCGCGCCGTTGTAGGCGGTCTTGCGATTGCCGGATTCGTCTTTCGTCGGGATGGGCTTCGTGAAGGCGAGCATGCGGCCGTCGGGCGATACGACGAGTTCGCCACGCGGCGGGGTATCGCCGTGAGGCGTCAGGAAAACCGTCTTGCCGAAATCCGGGCCGGGCTTGACGCTGGTTGCCGCGACGCCGTTGTCGCCGATACAGAAAACCGTGTTGCCGGAGGGATGCCAGCGCAGACCCGGACCCGCGCCTTTCGGCAAATGCGTCGCCTGCACGGGCCTCTTGGCGGGGTCGTCGGACCGGTCGGAGCCGTCGGACGCAACGATGAAGATCTGCGTCGAGCCGTCGTCCGCGTGGCCATAGTAGGCGATGCGGTCGCCATCCGGCGTGCCGCGCACGGTACCGCTGGCCCACGCGTGCGTGAGACGGCGGATATGCGTGCCCTTCGGCGGCGTGGGATAGCGCGTCGCGGAACCCGAATCGGCGGTCGTGATATCGACGTTCGCTGGAACGTCCACAACGAACAACGAGTCTTCATAGTTCACGCCGTCGTCCGCGCGGACCGTGCCGATGAACGCGCGCGTGAGCCCGTGGCGTCCGACCCACGAATCGCCGAGCGCCCGCTCGATCGCGCCCGGTTTCGAGGTCCCTTTCGGCACGACCGGCACGAGCACCGCGAAGCAGCATAACGCGCCGCCGGGCGCTTTCGGGTTGCGTTCCATATAGCCGATGGTCCGCTCGAACTGCGTCAAGAGGAAATCGTCGTACGTGAATCCGATGCGGCGTCCATCGAGCGTGTATTCGTGACGATGCGTGCCGCCCCGATGCGCGCCGGGCAACGTATCGCGCGATGTCTCGATGTCGCGGCAATCGAGCCACGCGATTTTGCCGCTGCCGTCGGCGGCGACCTCGACGCCGGTGCGGTTCGGTTTCGCGTAGTAACCGCGCGAGGGTACGTCGGCGACGAGCGGGCCATGGATGAACACAACCGCGTCCGCCACCGGCGAAAACGACGACGCCCCAACGCCCGGCGCGGCCTTGACGCCCGTGACGACTTCGGCGGGTTTATAGAGGACGGTCTCGACGCCCGTGGCGATTTCGACCTTCTCGATGGACGGGCTGTTCTCAATGCCCGGCCCGATCATCTCACGCGTGTCGTAGCACAGAAATCGTCCGTCTGCCGAGAAGTTGTCGTTGTTGTCCATCCAATGATGTTTCGGCGAAAAGGTGATCTGTTTCTCGTTCACGGACTCGGCTCCTGCCAAAAAACAAACGCTCAGCGCAAGAAATGCAGGTATCGAAAATAGAGATCTCATACGAACTCCTACTTCTGCAATTATGGATTATGACAGAACATGAGCAAAAGGTCGTTTTCCGCTCGACATTCATAATTCATAATTCATAATTCATAATTCTCAAGTTCCCTTGCGCGCGCTGTCCCATTCGCTGTCGATCATCTTGAGGAGTTTCTCGACGTTGCGTTCGCCGGCGACAATCTCCTGCATGACGCGCGACAGGATTATCGTCATGGTCGCGGGCGGCATGTCGTCGAGCGCGATATGGAAGCCGAGCGTTGTGCCGTACTTCTTCAGATTCTGGCCCATGTTGTCGATCAAGCGTTGCGCGGGCGGCCAGTTGCTTTGCGACCCCTTGACGGGGACCTTCGCCGCTTCCGCGAACTGGCATTCGCCGTTGAGGAACAACTGATAGACATCCGTATCGTAAAAGGTCTCCATCGCCGACATCGCCTTGTCGAGTTTCGCGCCCGTCGCGGCGGTCGTGACGGCCCAGCCCGATTGCATCCCCGAGGTGCGCAAGAAGATCGGCGGACGCCCAACCAGCGACGGCACGGGCCAGTAGGCCATGTCGAAATCGACCTTGTTCGGTTCGATGTCGCCGGCCATCCAGCACCCCATCAACCACGTCGCGCCCTTGCCGCCATAGAACGCACGCTGCTCTTCGTTGTACCCATCGCTGAGCGCGCCCTTATCGACGTAATTGTCGACGAGTCGAATCATCGTTTGGATGATCTTCGGCATGAGCGGGTCCGTTGCGAAGAAGATCTCGCCCTTGTCGCGGCGCTTGGTCCACGACGGTGTCGAAGTCTCCGGCGTCGCGAGCCGCTCGTACAAATCCGACGCGATCGCGTAGAACAGCGGTTCCGACGCCGACCATTCGCGCCCACCGAACACGAACGGCTTGTAGCCCTTCGCCTTGAGCTTGTCGAACGCGGCAAACAGGTCGTCCCACGTCGCGGGCGGCTCGGTCACGCCGGCGTCGTCCCACATCTTCTTGTTGATCACGATCCCCTGAATTTGGAGGCCGCCCTGCGTGTTGTAGCGCTTGCCCTTATACGGGGCAGGGAGCTCGATGCCGAACTTGTCGTAATAACTGTCCGGGAGCGGGACCAGATGCCCGCCGTCCGCGAGAAAATTCGTCATTTCCCACGTCATAACGATTTCCGGCAAATCACCCGTCGCGATACGCGACTTGTAATACTCTGCGCCCTCAGTATTGCCGAGGTCGATCAGCTCCATGAGCCACCCGGGATTCTTCCTCTCGAACGCCGCCTTCCATCCATCGAAATGCTTGCGAAATCCTTCGCGCCCGCCGATGTTCCGCGTAACGCGAATGACGTTCGCGTCCTTCGACGCCCCGCCGCCGCAACCCACGGCTACAATCGCAACAAGCAACGCCATTGACGTACACAGAATTCTCATACAAACTCCTCTTTCTGTAATTAGGAATTAGGAATTAGGAATGCCGAGCAGCAAAGAACCCTCACTCATACCCTAATTCCTAATTCCTAATTCCTAATTCCTAATTACTCGACCAGGAACCACGTAATACCCTTCGCGGGCAGGCTCACTGGAATCGTTACTTTGTAATCGCGCGAGAGTTTGTAGTCGCGCGGCGCGTTTTTCTGTTCGCGAATCGACGCCTTCTTCGTCAAGCCCGTGTAGTATAGCGGGAGCGTCAATGTTGTGCGCTGTTCGCGGTCGGTCGGATTGAAGACCATCGCGAGGGCTTTCTCATGCGTCTGCGCGTTGACGTGCATCATGCAGTCGACGCCCTGGCCGTCGGGACGGCGTACGTGGACGATATCCGAATCGAGGATATCGCGGTGCTTGCGGTAGAAAGACACCCATTTCTTGACGACGGCGCGCGTCTCTTCGGCGTCGTACAGGCGCGGGCCGCGATAGCAGGCCTGGACGCCGCATCCAAAGTTCTGCGCGAGGTACCACTCGTATTCGACGAGGTGTTTCGACAGCGGCTCGATGGTCGCCGCCGCGCCGCCGCCGTGATACTGGACCAGCGGCACGAACATCCATCCCATGCTCGGCGTCTTCTCGAAAGTCGCGTCGTAGATGTTCTGACGGGCAATCAAGATCTGCTGCCAACGCGGGAGACTGAAATTCGTTTCCTTATATCCGATGGCGCACTTGTTCGATCCGTTGAGGTAATACCAGTCGGGCGTGTTGATAAAGATCCCGCGCGTGCGGCATTCGTGATAGAAATTGCAGCAGGCCTCCCATTGCCGCAATTGCGAATCGTCGAGACCGCGGTGATGCGCGTGGACGGTCGACGCGCACACATCGCCGTGAAAAGGCCCGTCCGTTTCGATCATGTCGAGGCCGGTCGCGTCCATGAAATGCAGCACGCGCCGCGCATAACTGTCGCCGTAACCGCTGGCGAGGCACGCGCTCTGGCCGAACATGCTGCCCGGCTTGCCCGTATCGGGACTGACCACGTTGAACTCCGGCCCGACGTCGCGCGACGCGGTCATCAACGTGTACCCGCCCACTTCGATGCCCTTCGCATGCGCGTAATCGATGTCTTCCTTGAGTTGCGCGATATACGCCGGGTCCTCGCTCTCGATGTCGAAGCCGCTGCCGAAAGTCATGATGACCATCTCGAAACCCACGTCCGCGCACTGATCGATGGCGAGGCGCAATGCCTTCGTATTCGACGCGCGCACGTGCATGAAGATCGGATTTTCGAGCGACTGCGGCGCGAGCGTCCGCATCATGCGCCGCTTGATCATGCCGCGCCGGTCCTTGTCGTAACTGTCGTACAGCACGACGTACGTTCGGAACGAATCGAAGCGTTCGCCGGGACGCAGCAGCACGCCGGGGCCTTTCGGATAACGGCTCGTCAAGAGGATTGGCGACTGACACTCGTAATTGACCTGCGTCGAATAGTCGGCATCCACGCCCCACGCCGTCGTGACCATCGTGTTGAAATTGTAGTTGCTCTCGACGTGGATGCGTTCCTTCTCCTCCTCGTTGACGGCGAGGATTTCGCATTCGAGACCAGATACGGTGAATTCTCGATTACCGGTGTTGGCGATGCTAACCCATTTCGCGATGACCGGGATGCCGTCGTAGATCTCGTAATGGACCGCGACCGTAACGGGACCATATTGCGCCGCGAGTTTTTCCGGCGCTTTGAAATTGAGCGTCAGCGAAACGCCCTTCGGCGGCCACGGGGCGTCAGGCGCGTGCCGCTTCGGTTTCCAGTCGAAGAGCGTAGTCGGCTGCCCCGTTTCGTAACCCGTGAACTGAAACGCGTCCGGATCGCAAGTCATCTCAGCCAGCCACGCCGGATCGAAATACGCATAATCCGGCTGCCCCTTGAGACCGCCAACCGCGTACCGCTGTTTGTCGATCTCGACGAGGGCCTCGGGTTTCACGCCGCGAATGACCGGCGTACCAGTCATGTCATTGCGCAACTCGATAGTCGCCGCGTTTGGCGCAAGACGGATCGTTCGGCTAACAAGTCCGTTCGTCAGCAACAGCGATCCATCGTGTTGCTCGACACGCGCGGAATCTTTCGGCGGCACGATTAGCCAGTCGCTGTGCGACGGGTCATGCGCCGCACACGCCAACCACAGTGTCGATGCTGCCAGAAAGAGAGAGATCATCCGTTTACCTATCGTCGATCCATCGTCAGCGAGGGACGTTCATTCGTTCGCGCAAGTATGCTACTTCGGTGATCACCGACGGATCAAAGGAATCAAATCGCGTGAATGGTGGCGTACTTGGACAGTCTTTGCACCGAGGCGATGCAAACGCGCGAGGCGGTGCAAGCCGTCGAGAATCACAGGGCGGTCCGCCGACCACATGACCTCAAGCGGGTATTGCGTTTCGGCCCGGTCGATCCTTGCATCGTGGTACGGGTGTAGTGCCGGAGTATCGAGGACGACTCGAGGGCACAGGTCGAACAGGGGCTCTGGCGGCCGCGTAGACCAGAAGGGCAGATCTAGATGCCACGCAAGGGATCTCATCGGCCACAACTCGGCTGGCGTAGCGAGGGACCACACCTTCCGGTTATCCCAGTCGAAATCGAAGCAAATCGACGCCAGTGCCTCAGGCAGCTCCATATGCCGCCTCTTCCGTCATGGTCATCTCCTCGATAATAGTTCGTAACCGCTTTATTGAATAGCATTCCACTTGCCAATCTCGGCCCCATTGAACTCAAAGACGAGGAACTCCAATCCTGCAACCTTGAAGAATGAGCCATGTAACGCGATCTTGAGATGCCTCTCCGTACCATCGCGCATTTTTGCGATTCCCAATCGAGATCCCTTCCAGAGGTTTCCCGTGTCCATGTGAAAAGTTGCATGTGAGAAGAGCGACTTTGTCTCCTTTGGCGGCACCACGTAGGCGCCAGTAGAAGAATTGGGATTCTGTGAGGGTCGAGTGTTGGAGTCGTGCGGAATTGAGACCTTGCCATTCGACTCTTCGGTATCTCCTTCCACGGAGTAGAGAGAGAGTTGCTCGATATTTTGCAGGAAGGCGCGGGCCTTGACGGATTCCTTTACCCGGACATACCCATAGGTGCTACCCGAGACGACTTCTAAAACGACGACTGCGGCGATGATAGCCCAACGTGCCCCTTCGTGCATAGCGCTTGCCACGATTAGCAACGGGAATGTTAGGAGGGCCACCCAGAGCAGAGTCGAAGACTCACCACGAATTTCCGTCCATACAAAGAAATTCCATGGCTCGAACATGCAGAAAGTGAGAACCACGAGTAGAAAGACCAGTGCCGTACGCCAAGGACGTGTGTGTTGCCATACGAAGAAGACGAGTGGTAACGTGACCACCCAATACCATTGTGCGTCGTATCCGGAGATAACGAAAGAAACGACGAACATGACAGCCGCCAAACCCGCCTGCCAAGGGTGAGAGCGTCTTAACAAGTAGAGAACGAGTACCGCAGGAACGGCTAAATATGCGATCACAGGGATGACGGTATCGTGCACCATGCGGTAGATCAAATTGGCACCGAAGAATAACGTCAGGGGGCTAGCGATCAGAATTGCGATGTACACGGCGAGGGCTAGGCAAATGCGTGTCCAGCGAAAGGTCGAAGCGCGTGACTGGCGTGACGGCTCATCCGTGCAGTCGCTAGCTTTTTCGCATGTCTTGTTCACAAGAGACTCCAGTCCACAGGAAGTCTCTCGCTACCGTATGACCTAAGAAGATTCAGGCTATAGCTGGTTTCCCGTTCCAAAGCGTGCATTGCTTCCTCGCGCCAATTGTGCTCACATTATCGTTTGATCGCGGCGCCCACGGCGCGGAGATGCTCGATGAACGCCGGGTCGATTGCGCCGTCCGCCTTGATGGGCACGTCCCACGTCACGACGCCGCCCTTGTCGACGGTATTCCTCGTAAACGTCACGACCTGTTCCGGTGTGAAACGCGGCGGCGCGCCTGCCCACCATTTGCCGATATAACTCAGCATGTGGTATTGCGCCTGCTCGACGCGACCGCCGGTGCAAACGACATTTTCCGGTTTGTCGATTTCGCCTGCCGTGTAGTCTTCCGCCGGCGTCATCGTGATCACCGGAACAACTACGCCGGGATTGAACGCCACGATGCTGCCGGGATTGCCCGCACGCGCCGCCACCGCGAAGCTGTCGAAATTCGGCGCTTCGGGATGGCGGTACATCGCGTCGGGGTAGTAGCAGCCGTCGAACCACCAGCCGCAGACCTTCGTGCCCCAGCGCTCGGACCATTCGCGGATCACGGATTCCCATTTCTTCTGGAACGCTTCAAGACGCGGATCGTCCTCGCCCGGCTTGACGGCCGATTTGTCCCAATGCGGGTGCTTGCCGGCCTTCCATTCGAGCGCCTTCATCGCCACGGGGTCGCGGTCGGGCGCGCCGGCAGGCAGATAGACCATCAGCCGGATACCCTTCGGATTCAGCGCGTCATACAAGTCCGCGATCAGATCGCGTTTCGAGCACTTGCTCGGCAAAATCCCGACCAGCCGGTCATACGTCGCGTTCGGCGAACAGTAGAACCCCGAGTTTTGGCCGAGCGTGATCACGTAGTATCCCGCGCCCACGGACTCGAGCGTATCGGCCAGCGCTTTCACGTCGAAACTGTCCACCGTGTTGTTCCACGACTCGACGGTCGCGTCCTTGAGCACCGTGTCCGCCATGTAATGCGTGAACACGCCCCAACGCGCTTTCTGAAACCAATCCGCCCGATGGCCCTTCACGCTCGCACCCTCCTGCGCCCATCCTGCGGCGCACAACACACCCGTCAACAGAACAAGGATGAAGGATGAAGGATGAAGGATGAAAAAGGCTGTAGGCTGTAGGCTGTAGGAAGCGCGACGTGCGAGGTGCGGCAATTCATTCTTCATTTTTCGTCCTTTCCATTCTTCCCGGCGTCAATACCAATACCATGAATCGATTTTCAGAGGCATCCATCGTACGATCTCCGCCACGAGTCTACCCGAAGGGGCAATCGTCGTTCCATTGCGTTGCATGTGACGCTTGGGTATGATTGCGCATCAATTATGAATTATGAATTATGAATTATGAATGGATAAGAGCGAAGGTCGTTTGCCGCTCGACATTCATAATTCATAATTCATAATTCATGCAGGAGGTGCGTATGGTGTCCGGACGAGGCGTATGCGTCCAGAGCGTGGTTGTCTTGCTTGTGTGCGTGGCGGGTGCGGCGATCTATTTGCATCAGCCGCCGCGCATCGTCCGCGAGAAGGGTCCGCTCACGGCGTTTTCCGCTGAGCGCGCGATGAAGCACATCCAGGCGATCGCCCACCAGCCACATCCGGCGGGATCAATGGCCATCGACTCGGTGCGCGAGACGATCATGCGGGATATCCGCGCGTGCGGCATCAAGCCGGACATGCAGGAAACGGTAGTCAATCATGTGCCCGGCTCGGCCGCATCGGTGCGCAATATTCTCGCGCGTATGCCGGGTACGGCGAATACGAAAGCTGTGGCGCTGGCGGCGCATTACGACAGCGTGATGTACGGGCCGGGTGCGGCGGACGACAGTTCGGGGGTAGCGGCGCTGCTCGAAACGATGCGGGCGCTCAAAGCCGGACCGCCGTTGCGCAACGATGTCATGTTTATCTTTACGGACGGCGAGGAGGGTGTCCAACCGGGGAAGGGGTTGCGTGGCGCGTATGGGTTCGTGCAGCATCCGTGGGCCAAGGAGATCGGCGTCGTGCTCAACTTCGACGCGCGCGGAGTCACCGGGCCATCGTACATGTATCGGACCAGCCCGGAAAACGGGTGGCTGATCCGGCAGATGATCGCTGCCGACTGCCATCCAATCGCCAATTCGTGCATGGGCACGCTTTCGGGCCTGATGCCGACAAATAGCGATTTCTCGGCGTTCCTCGAAGCCGGCATCCCCGGATTGGATTTTGCCTTTGTCGGCAACATCATGCGCTATCATACGAGTCTGGATTCGCCCGCGAACCTGAATCCGCGGTCGCTGCAACATCACGGCGAGTACGCGCTTCAACTCACGCGCCGCTTTGGCGACCTTCCTCTCGACAATCCCGAGGCGTCGCCCGTAATCTTCTTCAACCCGCTCGGCGCGGCGATGGTAGCCTATCCCGTGGCGTGGGCGCTGCCCTTGGCGGTTGCGGCGTTACTCGCATTGGGGGCGCTACTCGGCGCGGGTATCAAACGCGGCGCGTTCACCGCGATGGACCTGTTGCGCGGACTCGCTACGTATCTGGCCTATATGCTTGTCACATCGCTCGCGGCACTCGCGGTGGTTGGAGCCGGGTGCATGCGACGCGGCTACTACCTCATTTACAGCAGCGATGTGCTCATGCTGGCTCTGGTCTGTCTGGCCGTCTGGGGCTTTTTCCTTTTGATCAAGCGGCTGAGGCCGGCCATGATGTCGGCGCTGAACGCGGGTGCATTGCTCGTATGGGCGGCGCTTCTACTGGCAACATCGATCGGATTCCCCGGTGCGAGCTACGTATTTCTGTGGCCGCTCGCGTTCGGCACGGCAGGTCTCGCCTTGCTGGTATTCGGCAAGAGTACGGATGACGGCCCACCGGCGTGGTCTGAGGCGCAAGGCCGCCGCGCCTCCTGCTCGGTGTGTGCGGCGCTGGGCTTGACGGCCATTCCCGGCGTGCTAATCATCGCCCCCGTCGTTTACGACATTCATACAACGTTGACGGTCGTCTTCGCACCCGCGACCATCGCGATCCTGGTACTGACTCTCGGCCTGCTCGTTCAACCCGCCTACTGGCTCGTCGCGGCCAACCGGCGCTTGTTGCCCGCGGCGGCGCTGACGCTGGGACTTGCCTTGCTGCTGGCTACGGTGTTCTGGCCGGGATTCAGTCCCGAACAGCCCAAACTCACAAGCCTGTCATACGCCCTCGACACCGATACGAACCAGGCGTATTGGCTGAGTTGCGATGCGAAGTCCGACGAATGGACTTCTGCGGTAATTCCGAAGGATGTGAAACCCGAACCGCTTGCCGAATTCTTGAGCGACGATACCCAGAAGGTGCTGAAAGCGCCCGCGACAGTCATCGATCTGACACCGGCGTCCATCGAGGTGCTCGAAAGCACGCCCATCGATAACGGGCGCCGTTTGCGAATCCGGGTCACCTCGCCACGGCATGCGCCACGGGTCGTGCTGTTCGCAGAGCCTGGCGTGCGGGTGCGAGCCGCGACCGTGAACGGCAGGGCGCTGTTGCCCGTCGAAGGTCGATGGCTCTTGAACTATGACATCCTTCTGCCGCGAGGAATCGATCTGACTCTCGACATCGAGGGCAACGATCCGTTCCAACTGACGGCGGTCGAGCATTCCCCGGAATTGCCGGCGTTAGAGCCGAACCCCCTCCCGCCGAGTCCCGCGTACATGATCGTAAAGCCCAACACACCCGACCTGAACCATGGCTGGCTCAAGAGCAACGTGACGCTCGTGAAGAAGACGTTCACGCTGTAGCACAATAGAAGTTTTGCCCTACGGAAACGTCAATTCCATCTCGTACAGGGCGCTGCCTGCGATCTGGCCGCCCAGCCATGGCCAATCGAATCCGTCGAGGGCGCTCGAGTAGTTGACCAGGTAGAAGCGGTTCGCATCGAGTTGCGCCATCCCCGCATAGGCCGTGTCGCCACGCCCGGGCAGGTCGAACAGCGGGGTCAGTCGAAGCGCATCGGTATCGACCTTGTACAGACAGGTTCGCTTGCGCGTCAGCGAATAGCGGGCCATACGCCACGCGCGGTGCAACGGCGTCGGCGCCCAATACGGTTCGGCGTCGAAGGGTCCGGCGACGTTCCTGCGCGCGACGACGTAGTACGCGCCGCCCTGGCGGAACATGAGCGCCGAATCGTATTTGTACGGCGTGTATCGGCATTGCCAATGCGCGAGGTCGTCATGTGCGGCCTTGCAGACCAGCGCGCCGTGGGTTTCGAGACGGACCGTAGCGGCAAGGTTGCCGTCGTCGTCAAACGCGAACTCGCCCTCCTCGGCGCTGACGTCGCTCACCTGCGGCGCGTCCGAGATCGGCGTCCACTCGAAGCCGTCGGTCGACGTCAGCAATCGCAGATCCCCGGGGCGGTCGCGCGTCGTGTAGATGCCCGCGCCGAGGTAGACCGACATGTACGCGCGATCCTCGAAGGTCCGCGCACGCCAGACGACGTAGCCGGGACGAAAAATCGCGCGCGGCTCGGTCCAGGATCGAGGACCGGTGCGTTCGACGGCGTAAATGCTCTGCGGCGCGAACGCGAGCGGGTTGCTGCCGCCTCGGAAAAAGTACAGAAACAGTTTGTCGCGATACACGAGAAAACGCGGCTCGCGCAGGTCGCTATCCATCAGCGTGAAATCCGCTTCGTGCTCCCAGCGTTTGCGGTCGGTCGAACTCACGACGACGATCCGCGTGCGCTTCGATGCGAAATGCGTCGGCGCCGTCCGAAACGCCGCGTAGAACCGGTCCCGGAACGCGGCCACATCGACATTGTTTGTCGAGTTCATCAACGCGAGATCGCCCGGCATATTCGGTCCTGGCGCAAACGGACGCGGTGGCGATTGCAGGATGCCTTGCGCGGCCTGCTTATCGAAAGAGACCGGTTCTTCGAGCCGAACCAGATAGATCGACAGCGCGGCGACCACGAACACAAACACCAATGCCGCGCAGACCACCGCAAGCGCGATCCGCTTGAACCACAGGCCGATTGCCGATTGCGGATCGTTCATTACACCTCCAACAGCCAGAGGTTGTGAAAAAATTCAGCGCAGGAGTACCGCTGGCTTTAGTTGGAGCCGCGAGGGTAGAGCGCCGTTGCATGAATGGATCGTAAACCGCGAGGCATCTAAATGCAAGTGCGCCGGTTTTCCGGAAACCTTCCGAGGCGTTTCGGTCATTGATAGAGGCGAGCGCGTGGCCGGATGCGGTACAATGGCCGATGAGAACGGTATTTAATAGACGGAGGTGAGACATCATGGTACGTTTACGCAATCTCGCTCGAACGGCGGTCGTTCTGGCTGTTTGTTTCGGGGTATGTTCGAGCGCATCGGCGGCAGGAACTGCGAAGGCCGTCAAAGCCAAACCGAAAGCCGCTCCAGCCGTTAAAAAGCCCGCACCGCCCGCACCCGTGCCCGTGCCTGTGCCGTCAGGGACGCTTATGGCCGTGCCGGCCGAGGTTCATTTCGACTCGACCCACGGGGCGGCTCAAGTGGCGCTCTTCTTCGACGAGACCCCCGCCAAGGCCGCGCACATCTCGAAGGCGGCGGTTGTACTGAAGGGGTACATGTTCGAGGTCACCAAGGCCAAGACCGATCCCGGTGTGGTGACCGTCGCGACGAATCCCAACACCGTCGAGGACGGCAGTTACACACTCGAAGTCGTGGCTGGCGGCCAAACAATCAACGTCGAGGTCTACGTGAACCTTGTGCCGGGCGCGCCTGTTAGCGAGCGGACCGAACTGCCCGCCCACCTGGATATCGACGCGTCGTTCAAGAAGGGCGCGACGCTCGAATGCAAACTCGACGCACCGCTCGATGCCGAGTACGTCTGGACCGTGAATGGACAGGTGGTCAAACAGGGACCCGGCGAAATCAAGCTGGTCTATACCTTCGACGAAACCGGCCCGCAGATCATCCGCGTGAACATGAAGACGCCCAGCGGCAAGTTCTTCGAAAGCGTCGGCAAAACAGAAGTGGTTCCGTTTTAGGCTTTAGGCTTTAGGCTTTAGGCTGTAGGCAC
>CAIYET010000920.1 GCA_903925285.1 Candidatus Hydrogenedentota bacterium
AGCGGGCCAGCCCGACGCTTAATATAACTCTTCCCGATTATGCCTATCTGAATGAACTCCGCAAAAAGCTGACCGCAATCAAAGCATTCCAGGGCGACCTCGCTGAAAATCATGCAACGGGTTGCATAGTTTCATTGTAGCTCTGGAGTGAAGCGACGGTCAAATCGCCTTCGCTCTGTCGTCACGAAGATCCGTTCCCCTTCTTGTTGCAAGCGACAACACTTCCTGCCTTATAATCTTCGGGAGGCAAAGCGATAATGAATTAAAAAACAACACAAACATGAAAACAACATTCCCATCCAACAATCTGCGAAAATGCCGCAAAGCCAGAGGTCTGACCCAAACCCAGGTTGCCAGAATCCTTGGCTTGCACGACCACAATCGACTCTCTAACTGGGAACGCGGCAAGTGTTTCCCGACAGTCAAGACATTATTTCGGTTGGCAGCGATCTACTGCACGCTGCCGCATATACTATACACAGACATGAGAAACTCGACCGAAGACGAGATCCGTCAGCGAGAGTTAGAGATGTTTAAGACCCGAGGCGGTCGCGGGTAATTCTCAACCTTGACATTAGTTTTGCATTCATGATAAGTATAACTATTAGATAATGGTTCTTTAACAACAGGTTCAGATGAATGAGATGAGTGTTGTGGATGCCAGATATCTGGTTTCCAGAGCACTTGTCTCATTCCGAGATAAGATCGTGCTGCACGTTTGCAGAGAGCCTGTGCCGATCGCTCGCAAGAGTTAACGGCAAGGAGATTATCATGAAGTGGACCGAGATTCAAGCAGGTAGCGTTTACGCCGCAGGACATCAGCTTCTTACTGCCCTGGGCGATAACGCCGATTCCGTCGTGGCTCAGATCAATTCCGATTCCAGTTTTGTTGAACGTCTGGCTAAGTTCGCCATCTGCGGTGGCTTCAAGTCGGGCACGTCTCAGGAGTATGCCCAGAAAATCATGGGCAAGAACTTCTTTGGCATCAGGGAGGCGACCAAGCACTTCGGCATCAAGCCGAGGCGCCGGCAGCTTGCAATTCTCTCGGAGATTCCATTCTCCGAGGAAGTTCTAGAACGGTGCAAGGACACCCACGTACTTGTTGTCTTGTTCCCCATCTCCATCTTGGAGATTCAGGAGAAGGTGGAGGGTAACGGACTTTTTTACAGACGTGACTGGTTCTACAAGCAAGCGTTTGCCAAAGAAATGGGTGGAGTTGGCTGGCAACTCGTCCGTAAGACGGAAGTCCCCGACTCTTTTAACAAGGACTGGTCAGAACAGCAATCGCTCCTCCTCAGCAAGGACGAACAAACGCCAACGGCACGGGTAGTAATCTATACCATCATTGGACATTACCTTAACACTGGCGAACGTCTGTTCGAAAAGATGGTCCGCACATCGAGCATTAGTTCGGCCAACACTCGTGTTCTTGTCGGATCCTTCGCTAAAGAGCCTCTCGAAATCAATTGTGAGAGTGATTGCAACTATGGCCCCCACCTGGGTATCTCGTCCGTTCGGAAACCGACTGAACCTTAAGGTCTTGAGGATTTGTTCCTTTTGTACCCTTGAGCCTTCAGCGAAATCTTTTCGCTGGAGGCTTTTTTGTTTCACAGTGAGGCACTTATGAAAGGCCGCCGCAACCGGCTCACGCAAGGGAGCTTGACACACTGCTAGCCAAACATACAATGGGGGGGGGAGATCCAGGAATGGCGTACTGAAGGCAACTCGTAGATCGATTTAACAAACAAATTAGACAAAGGGATGAAATATGAAGGATAGCACCCGCACATCGGTCATTGGTGCAGTTAAGAACAGACTCACATTCTATACTGCAGCCCTGATCATCCTAGAGGGAATTCTCATCGTCTTGGCTTATAGAGCCACCGGTGTCTCGCAGGTCTTACTTGTTTGCGGAATGGTGGTCGTTGTAGCTCTCCCAATTGTCGCCGTCTGGGCTACGGATAAGCCTCGACAGACGGCCACATTGCCGCAGTTGGCACCTGGGGGCTTTGTCTATGCGTCGCCGGACCGAGAGCATTCACAGTTCCCCAAGACATATTGGGACAACGCGCAGACAAACATCAGCATCTTCGCTCCTACTTTGTGGCACAGCATTATGGGTTTAACGGCAAAGAAGAGCGGCAAAGAGATCGATTCAATGTGCAAAGCCGGCATGCAACTGCATGGCAAGATGCGCATATTATTGATGAGCCCCGATTCTGCGTCGTTTCGTGTTCATCTCGACTTATTGGCGACGGCAAGAGGTATTCCTGATCTCGATAAAGATAAGTACGTCGAACATTTGAAGATCTTCGAGCAACTTATGCATACTGCGAATGTCGCAGTCCGTTATCACATGTATTATCCCACGGTCAGCTTTGTGATCGTGGACGACTCGCGCGTAAAAGTCGACTATATTCTTCCCCATTGCGGTATTGCCGAACGCCCGCTTGTCGAGTTCACGAAGGGAGATGGATCTGCACCCACAGTCTTTGAGCCCTTCTTCAAAACGTTTGAAGAGGTCTGGAATGACCCTACAACAACCCCGGCGCCTTTCACGAAAACATTCTCCAACAAGGCAGCCGTATGACACCGACAGTCAGAGATGCTCAAGACCGCCAAGTTGTGCAGACATAACAAAAAAAGACGAGACTCAAATCCACGTCAAAAACATGCCCACTGACAAGATGGGAGAATGTGTAGAATAGTACACAAAGTGCGGAGGGGGTGAGATTCGAACTCACGAGGCCCGTTAAGACCGCGGTTTTCGAGACCGCTCTATTAAACCGCTCTAGCACCCCTCCATGATGTCTTTATTCTACTACA
>CAIYET010000921.1 GCA_903925285.1 Candidatus Hydrogenedentota bacterium
AGAATATCGTAGCGCTCGTGCCGAATTGGTTGGGCGACGTGGCGATGTGCACGCCGGCGTTGCGGGCGTTGTATCGGCGCTACGGGACATTCACGATTGCCGGTGTACCGGCGGCGTGTGCCTTGCTGAACGGGCTTCCGTGGTTTCGCGAGATCGTGCCGTTTCCCAAGCGCGCTTCGTTGTCCGTATTGCTGCGGACTGCGTTTCGTCTCAAGCCGCTGGCGCACGATATGGCGGTTGTGTTTCCCCACTCGTTTCGCGCCGCGATGTTGGCGCGTCTGACCGGTGCGCGACGCCGAGCGGGGTACGCCTGTGACGGACGCTCATTTCTGCTCACGGATGCCCCCGATTTTCCGCGCGAGAACGGCAAACGGACGCTTATCTATGCCGCGGACGAATATTTGCGCCTGGTATCCGTACTCGGCTGTACGGATGATGAACAAGGACTCGAATTACGCGCCGATCCCGACTGGGTGGCGAAAGTCAGGGCGCGGTTCAGCGGACGCGGTCCACTTGTCGGCATCGCGCCCAGCGCCGCGTTCGGTCCAAGTAAACGGTGGCCCATCGAACGTTTCGCGGCAGTCTCGGACGCCTTGTACGAGGACATGCGCGCCGAATGCGTGTTGTTGACGGGACCTGGCGAAGAGGAACTCGAACGACGATTTATGGAAGTGGCGAAAAGGCCCGTCGTCCGGTTTGAAGATACGGCGCCGCTCGACCATCTCAAAGCCGTCATTTCGCAACTCGATATCCTTGTCGGCAACGATAGCGGCCCTCGCCAAATCGCTATTGGGTTCCACGTGCCCGTGGTGTGCGTGATGGGCGGGGCCATTCCGCCGGAACTCAGCGCCAGCCCGTACGAACGCGGGCAAATGGTCCACGTCGACGTCGATTGCGCGCCGTGCCGGAAACGCGTCTGCGAGACCGATCACCGCTGCATGACCAATATTGCCCCTGAGGCGGTTATCGAAGCGGCGAAGGAAACGCTCAAAGGCTTTAGGCTTTAGGCTTTAGGCTTCAGGCTCTTTATCCTGAAGCCTAAAGCCTGAAGCCTGAAGCCTGGCGAAAAATCTCCTTGACCGTAACCTTCTATAGGTCTATAGTGATCATAGGCTATTCAGAGCTGCGGAGGATAGGTCATGAAACGCGGGATGTTGTTACTGGCGTGGTTCTGTTGTTGCGTAAATGGTACGGCGGGGGCGGTGATCTTCTTACAGGATGGCGCTGGTTACTGGTGGGACTTCGATTCGTCGGGCAACGTGCTCGACGGCAGCCCGGCAATCGAGCAGACCACGGACGCTTTCGACGAAGCCGCGCGCCTGTCTATCAATGGTGAACAGTTCCCGACGAACGCGCCTCAAACCACCGCAATGAACGACCGCATGGTCGTGACGGGCCCGACCCAGTTGTCGGGTCTGACGGTCACCCGGCGCGCGTACGTCCCCGAAGCGACGGGCGAGGGTTGGGCGTGTTTTCTCGAATACCTCCAGAATCCGACGACGGCGGATATCACCGTTGCGTTGCGCCTGTTCGGCAACATCGGTTCGGACAACGACACGACGGTCACCACGTCATCGAGCGGCGATACCGCGTTTACGCCAGACGACCGCTGGGTGGCCTCGGACGACAACAATAATGGGGGCGGCGATCCGAGCCTGAGCTTCAATTGGCGTGGACCCGCTTCGTCCATCGTGCCGGGCGCGGTCGATCTGCCGCCGTCCCAGCAGGACTACTATGTCGCGTACGCCGCTGTGACGGTTCCCGCCGGCATGCAGGTCGTCGTCATGTATTTCATTGCGCAGAACGCCAATGACGCGGCGGCGCGGGCTACGGCGGAACGTCTTGACACGCTGCCGGATCCCGCACTCGAGGCCATCCGCGCGAACTACAGCCCGATCCTGAACTGGAACGTCCCCGATGCAATGGACGTGTCGCCCGCCGACCCATTTACGTCGTCTGGGCAACAGGGCGGCCCATTCACGCCGGCGTCGCGGACCTATCTCGTGCGCAATACCGGCGCAGACGCCCTCGATTGGTCCATCGATAATCCCGCGTGGATCGCCCTGAGCTTCGGGTTCGCCCCAGCCGGCGCCATCGCCGTGACCACGACGATCAACGCGAATGCCAACAATTTCGCGCCCGGCATCCAGCATGGCGCGTTGATATTTCGTAATCTGATTTCCGGCGTGGATATCGTGCGCAATATCGAATTGACCGTGCGCGATCGCCTGTCGATTGCCCCGGCGGCCCCGGCGGTTCTGACGGGATTCCAGGGCGGGCCCTTCAGTCCCATGTCGGTGCCGTATACGCTGACGAATGACGGAACGGGCCTCGCAGTTCAATGGAGCGCCGCTCCGCCCACGTTTATGGATATCACGCCGGACAGCGGTCAAATCGCCGCAGGCATCTCTGCGGAAGTTGTTTCTTTACCAAACGCCGTGGCCGCTGCTCTTGTGCCGGGAACGTATACCGGCACGCTAACGTTTCATAACGCCACGTTCGACACCGTTCAGACGCGATCCATGGAGATTCGCGTCAGCGAGCGCCTTGCCGTGACCCCGACGGATCGCATGGTCGCGCGGGGATTACGGGGCGGGCCGTTCGTGCCTTCGAGTTGGACATACAGAATCACGAACCAGGGCGCTGCGCCCGTGGACTGGTCGGCCACCGCACCGAGCTGGCTCACCCTCACGCCAAGCAGCGGAATCGGCCTTGCGGGTGGCGTCGGCGTGGATGTGACGGCGCAAGTCAATGCCAGCGCCAATGCTTTGCCGAAGGCCGATTATGCCGGCGTCGTTACATTCAACAATCTGAGTTACGGGACCGCGCTTGCGCGTGACGTGTTCCTGCGCGCTAAGAGCAGGGTGTTCGTGAACGCGAGCGTCACGTCTTCCGGTAACGGTCTGTTCTGGATGACGGCGTTCAAGACGATTCAGGAAGGTATCGATGCCGCCGCGCCGTCGAAGGCGTGGGTCTGGGTTGCCGACGGAGTCTATACCGAACAAATCGCGATTGCGGACGGCGTCGAGGTCTACGGCGGATTCGCCGGCGGCGAGGCGACGCTGTCCCAACGCAATCCTGCCGTCAATGTCGCCGTCATCGATGCCAACGCAGAAGGCTCCGTCGTCACGATGGACAACACTGCGAACGCGGGCATCGATGGCTTCACGATTCAGAACGGCAATGCCCACGACGCCGCACCGGCCAATAGCGGCGGCGGTATCCGCTGCACGGCGGCTGCGTCGTCCTGCTTCATCGCCAACTGCCTCATCCGCAACAACGCGGCGGCACTCCGCGGCGCGGGCATCTCCTGCACAAGCGCTTCGGACCCGCTGATCGAGAATTGCACGATTATCGGCAACGACACGGACTCGGATTTCGGCGGCGGGATCGGCTGCTACCAATCAAGCCCGACGATCCGCGACTGCCGCGTCTGCAACAACCATGGCCGTCATGGCGCGGGCATTGGCTGCATCCAATCGTCGCCCATCATCGCGAATTGCATCATCAGTGGCAACTGGGCGGCCAGCCTAACCAGCGGCGCGGGCGGGGGCGGCGTTTTCGCGCATGATCATTCGAGTCCGGTTCTCACGAATTGCGTGATCAGCGGAAATCTAACAAAAGACTGGGATGGCGCGACGCTGTTTTGCCAAGGCATGTCGAAACCGATTCTGACCAATTGCACGCTCAGTTCGAACCGTTCGGATAACGCCAATCCGGAATCCACGAGGCGCGGCGGCATCTCGGTCAATAACGGTTCCGCGCCAGTTCTCGTCAACTGCATCATCGAGAATATGAATGGCGTCGCGGCATGGGAAGAAGACCCAGCGCCGCGTCTGCCGGAAAACGAGTCGGATATAACGGTGCGCTACTGCCTGTTCTTCAACAACACGTTCGCGGATTTCCGCGATTGGAAAAATGGTATCGAGTCGTTCTATACCGGCGGCGACGCGATCGACAGTCACGTCGATGGCGCGGTGGCGAACGTGCCCGGCAATCCCAATCCGGAGTTCATGGCGTCCATCGTGGGCGCATGGACCGAAGCGCCGACGTACGACGCGGTATCCAATCTGACCACGCTCACGTCGGCGGGCGCTGGATTCACGCCCGGCGCGCTGGTTGGCCGCCTCATCAACCCGGATACGTCTCAGACGCGCCAGGCATTCATCGTTGACAATACGGGCGACGCGATCCGCGTGCCCGGCGATATCACGATGGCTTCCGGGCGTTTCGGCTATGTGGACAACGACGCCGCGTTTGCGATCCTCGATTACCATCTCGCGGGCAGTTCGCCCTGCGTCGACGCGGGCGACGGGACAAGCGTCCCGGCCACGGATCTCGACGGCGAGCCACGCATACAGCATGGCGTCGTGGACCTCGGCGCGTACGAATGCGCCGCGCCGACAGGCACGCGGATTCTGAGCATCGAGCGGATCGGCGATGCTGCGACCGGCGGCGGTGTGGTCGAATTCGAGGTTATCTTCAGCCGCCCCATCGGCAGCGGTTTCGGCCTTGAAGACATTCTCATCGACGCGACGGGCGGCCAAATCGACGCACAGGTGCTCTCGATATCCGGCCATGATTATCGCTGGATTATCCGCGTGGCGGTGGGCACGGGAAACGGAACGCTTAGCATCGATATCGTGGATGTGGGGCCTGCAATCACCGACTCCGCTGGTCTCCCCGTAGCGGGATCGTTTACGGACGCACAGACGTATCGGATCGACCTGATGCGATTCACCCAACAGCCGCAAGGCGCGATGAAACGCCCCGGCCAGGCACACACATTCCAGGTCGCGGTCGCGGACGCCATAGGCGATGTCCATTATCAATGGAAATTGAACAATGCGCCCATCGCGGAATCGTCCGACCTTCCGGCGCTCGCCTTCGCGCCCGTCGCCGAATCCGACAGCGGGATCTATACCTGTATCGCCACCGACGACGTTCTCGCGGTGACATCCAATACGGCGTCGTTGCAGGTGGCAGACCCGCTGAGCTTTGTCCAACAGCCCCAAGACGCGGTCAAGATCGTTGGCGACACGTACACATTCACCATCGTAACCCACGGCGGATTCCAGCCCCTGTCATACCTCTGGACACGGGACGGCCACTCCCTCGGAGATGGAACCCAATCATCGCTGACGCTGTCCAATCTCGACATCGACGACACGGGTGCGTACGCCGTAACCATCTCCGATGCCAGCAACACCGACGTCATCCAATCCAACCCAGCCCAACTGACCGTCAAGTCAGGCGGCCTGCCCGCCGTTGGATTGGCCGGCTTGGGCGCTCTCACAATCCTAGTGATCCTAGGCTTCAGGCTTCAGGCTTCAGGCTTCAGGATAAAGAGCCCGAAGCCTACAGCCTAAAGCCTAAAGCCTAAAGCCTATCATTACAGGAAGATGTCCATCTCGCGCCAGCGGCCGCCTCGGAAGCGGCGCAATAAGAGTCCGCTCAGACCTATGATGTAGGCGGTCGCGCCTATCCATGCGCCGACCGCGCCCCAGCCCACGGGGAATGCGAGGATGAGCGCTAAGGGTAGAAAGAACGCATAGGCAAACGTCAGCGTCAGATAGAACACCCAGCGCGTGTCGCCCGCGCCGCGCAACGCGCCCAGCGTCACGATGTTGACCGCGTCGAACGCCTGGAATACTGCGGCGAGGATCAGCAGTCTGTGGCCGAGCGCGAGCACCTCGGCGTTGTCGGTGAAACAGATTCCGATCAGGCTCTTGCCGAACAAGGCGAACACGAGTCCCATCAGAAACATGTACACGCTCGCGATACGCATCGCCGTATACGTGCGCGATTCGGCGGTATCCCGGTCGCCGCGCCCGATGTACATCCCGACGATGGACGCGATGCCTTGGTTGATGCCGAGCGCGGGCATGAAGCAGAGGTGCATGAACGCGATGGCGGCGTTGTGGGCCGCGAGCGATACCGCGCCGAAGTGGCCGACGATGAAACTCGTGAAGATCGCCCAATTCGCGACGTCCATGAAGATCGTCAGGCCGGCAAAGAATCCGATGCGGCACAGTTCGCGCGCGCGGACGAAATCGAAGCGCCAGACGCGACGGCTGCCGTATTGCGCGTGGACGCGTCCGCTCAAGAACACGGCCTGCAGCAATACGACCTGGAACCCCATGGCCAGGACGGTCGCCGTAGCCGAACCGGCGATCTCCATGCGCGGAAAACCAAAATGGCCAAACACGAGCGCGTAGTTCAGTATGAAGTTGACCACGTTCGCAGCGATCGCCACGTACATCGGCACGCCCGGACGGCCAATGCCCTGAAAGAATGACGCCAGCGCCATCGACCACGCCATCGGCACGTAACCGAGCAGGCGTACCCGGAAGAACGTCAGTTCCAGCCGCGTGACCTCCGGGCTGTGATGCATCGCGTGGAATAGCGGTCCCGACAGCGGCCACAATGCCAGCGCAATGAGGGCCGCTACCGACGAAAGGTAGATGCCTTGCCAGGCATAACGCGCACAATGCTCCGTTTCGCCGCGCCCGTAGCTTTGCGAGACGAAGGTGCTCACGCAGCCGACGATGCCGAACAGCAGGCAACCCAGCACGTAAGACCATATGCCCGCCGAACCCATCGCGGCCAGCGCATCGAGTCCCAATTTCGATACCACAACCTGGTCCACGAACTGCATGATGGTGTACGAAAGCGAACCGAGGATGATCGGACCCGACATCCCCATCACTTCGCGCATCCCCGCCCAGCGGGTTTCAGTATGTTTCGAGTTGTTCATCATCAAGAGGGGGCAATGCAGGCGACGCCCTTATCCATGAATCGGCTCATCCGGATTTACCATACTTCATCTTCACGTTCGCGGAAAATGATCCTCCGGCCATGCCGATTATCCACTTATCCACAGCCTTCCACAAAGAAAAAGAACGAAAAAGAAAATCCCTGCTGCGACTGCGGCTCGCTACGCAAACAGAGCCTAAAGACTTCATCCTAAATTCGGCAGTAGGATCTCTGGGGATTCGTCGAAAGTGTGGACGTAGTGGACTTTGTGGACGGAGTGGACACAAATGGGACTCACCACCGGCGCGGAAGCCTTGCGCGCGGCGCGCTGGGTGAATCCTATTCTCGTCCACTATGTCCATTTCGTCCACTACGTCCACACTTTCGATGAGCGTCCATGGACTCCAACTGGATCATACAAGCGCGACGTTTCCAACGTCACACGCGTTCTCTGCCGTGGTTGTTGATCTTGTTCCGTTGTACAGATTTCTTAAGTGCGGATTGTGGATATAAGAAACCCCTTTATCTTGTGGTATGGTATGTGCTATACTTTGCCAAGGTACAATATATGGGGCGCAAGGCTTCCGCGCCCTTAGATCCTCTTGCTAGAGGCGCGGGAGCCTTGCGCCTCATGGGGAGTGCCGCAGGTGAACGGCTTGAAACGGCGGGTCCATTTCGTCGGAGTTGGCGGTATCGGCATGAGCGGTCTTGCCGAAATCTTGCTGAACCTCGGTTATGACGTATCGGGTTCCGATCTGAAGGCAACTGAAATCACGGACCGCCTCGAGACGTACGGTCTTCGTTTTTGCGAAGGGCATGCGGCGTCGAACATCGGCGACGCGGGGATTGTCGTGGTTTCCGCAGCGGTCAAGGCTGACAATATGGAAGTCGTCGCGGCGCGCGAGCGTGGCACGCTGGTCATCCATCGTAGCGACATGCTCGCGGATCTGATGCGTCTCAAACCGAATGCGATCGCCGTCGGAGGGACGCATGGCAAGACGACAACGACTTCAATGATCAGCGCATTCCTCGACCGCGCGAATATCGGCGCGACGAGTATCGTGGGCGGCATTTTGCATCGTAGCGGCACGAACGCCCGTTGGGGTACGGGCGATTATCTCGTCGCGGAGGCGGACGAGCACGATGGCTCGTTCCTGCGGCTGCACCCGACTGTTTCGGTCGTCACGAATATCGATGCGGAGCATCTCGAATACTATGGCACGCTTGACCGCATTCAGCGCGCGTTCGTCGATTTCTGCAACCGGATTCCGTTCTACGGCTACTCGATCGTCTGTTGGGACGATCCGAATGTCCGCGCCGTGATACGGGAGATCGAAAGCGTTTGCATTCCGTACGGACTGGACGAGGGCGCATCGGTGCGTGGCTCGAACATCCAACTGACCGTGCCGGATCCGTCGAAACCGAAAGCGGCGCAGTTGTCGCACCTGCGGACGCGTTTCGATGTCGAGGTTAGCGACGAGCGCCTCGAGCAGACGGGCCGATTGGGATCGATCGAGGTCAACGCCATTGGGACACACAACGTGCGCAACGCGCTGGGCGCATGCACGGTTGGCCTGTGCCTCGGGATGCGATTCGGGATGATTGCCGACGGACTGAAACTGTTCGATGGAGTCCAACGGCGGCTGCAAGTGCGCGGCGAGGCGCGCGGCGTGATCGTCGTCGAGGATTACGCGCACCACCCAACCGAGATCGCCAGCACGCTCGAAGCGGTCCGATGGGCCGAGCCGAAACGTATCGTGGCGGTGTTCCAGCCGCATTTGTATAGCAGGACGAAGTTTTTCTGCGACGATTTTGCGCGCGTGCTGGCTTCGGTCGACCGCGCGATCGTGACGGATATCTATCCGTCGCGCGAGGAACCCATGCCAGGCGTCGATTCGAGCATCATCGTGGACGCCGCGCGCGAACAGGGGGCGTCGAACGTCTCGCTGATTCGCGACATGCACGCCGTGCCGCGCCAACTCGCGCCGGATCTCGAGCCGGGCGACGTCGTACTCGTGCTCGGTGCGGGCAATATCGACCGCATCGCCGAACCGTTGTTGCAGGAGCTGGGGCGCTCGAGCAAGCGGCGAGGGACGCCGATATGAAACCGACGACGCCCAAACGCAAGCGTCTGACCAAGGAGAATCCGAAACCGTTGGCGGCACGCTGGCCATTCCGGCTGATGGAGACGCTGGTTTGCCTGGGCGTGATTGCGGGGTTCGTTGCGGGGGCGGTCTACTGCCTGAAGACCGCGCCGGAATTCCGCGTGAAGACCATCCTGGTCGAGGGGGCCAACAAACTGTCGGACGACGCAATTATCCGTTTATCCGGCGTGACGAATCAGGACTGTACGTTGTTCCTCGATTCCGCAGCGATCCGCGAGCGCATCATGGCGCAACCTTACGTTCGCGACTGCAAGGTCACGCGGCACTTTCCGGATTGCGTAGCGATCACCGTCGATGAGTACACGGCGCTCGCGACGCTCATGGTCAACAACCGCTTGTTCGAGGTGGACGATGCCGGCAATGTGCTGCGCGAAATCGAGCCGGACAAGCCGCACGTCGGCCCGTTTATCACCAACGCCGACTCGCTGGGCTATGTCGAGCCGGGCAAGAAGCTCGACAACCATCCGGTGGCGTGCGCGCTGGCGGTCTGGCGCGCGTTCAGCCAGACGGCCATGGCGCGCGAGGTGACGGTCTCGGAAATCTCCGCCGCGCAAGAGAACCGGATCTGTATGTATTGCAACGAACTCGATTTCGAGATCCGTTGGGGACGCGACAATTTCGACAAACAGGCCCGCAAGCTCGATATCTTCTGGCGGTCGCAACGCAAACCCGTCCAGTGCAAAAATTACCTCGACCTGCGGTTTGGAAACGATGTGGCATGC
>CAIYET010000922.1 GCA_903925285.1 Candidatus Hydrogenedentota bacterium
ACATATTCAATACCTGCTGCCGCAAGAAAAAGTTTTTTGGTCATGACAGATTTCTAAACGATGCTGTTGCGATCATAGTGCGGCGTAAAGAACTCTTTCGCCTCTCTTATTCCATCTTTAAAAATACGCCACCAGCTTCCTAATGGATCTCTGTAATCAAAGTGAGGCCGCATAGGCGGCGGATGCTGGGTATCATCTCTAAGGCATTCCCTGGTAATCGGATCATACCAATTACCTTTAGGATTAGGCGGAGGTCTGAATGTTTCTGGAATAGTATCGCCTGGCCGCCAGTTTAAGGGAAGCCTTGGCATCATTGGAGGTTCTTCAAGAAGAAGCGTCCAACCTTGCAGGCCATAAGGATCAATTATGTTCTGAGCGTTATTTTTACAAAATAGGTAAAGGTTCAGTTCCAAACTCAAGTCAACATCTTGGTTCATCTCCGCAAGTGCGAAAAGCGAGTCACGAAACTCGACGAGGGCGGATCTGCCTAAATCCGATGATGGTTGAGCATTAATATTCATCACGAAAAACGCATCAAGAATTAACCTTAACTTACGCAAGGTATTATTTTTCTGATCAATCCAAACCGAGCCACCTATTTCCTCCACCGGGTCCCTAGAGAGCCAACGGCTCAACAACGGCAAATAGTAGCGGTAGCCGTAGTAATAGAGTCCAGTCTCGACGTCGAAGTACTTCGTCGAGAAGCGACAGGGATTGGCTGCGGCCAAGTCGCCTGACAGGGCTGTGGTGTTGCCGAAGGAGTCGTATTCGCAGTGAGCGGTGACAACGCCATTGACATCAAGGAGGTCGGTGACGTTGCCACTAGCATTGTACGTATAGAACACGGGCGGGACGCCCGTTCCACTCTTGCAGAGCAGCCCGCCGACGCCGCCAGCGTCTTGGAGCGTGCCGGAGAGATCCATTCCCCAGACGTAATAGGAGACATGCGATGTGAGACCTGAAACCTGAGTTTCGGAAATCAGATTCCAGCCGTCATAGAGAAAGGCGAACGTGGAAGCCGCAGTGATTTTGGCGATGCGGCGGGATTGGTGGTCGTAGAGGTTCTGCACCACGGACACACCGTTGGAAGCAGCGGAGATAAGCCGGTTTTCGGCATCCCACGCATAGGCCCAGACGCCGTTGGTGGTCATGTTGCCGTCCAAGTCATAGGACGGAGTGGACGAAGTGGACGCATCGGTGATGGAGACATATTGGTTCAAGGCATTGGCCGTGTAGGTGGAAACGAGGCCGTTATCGACGGATGTCTGGCGATTACCGATCTTGTCGTACTGATAGCCATAGCTATTTGCGCCCATAGCAGCACTTGTCAATTCGCTGTGGTCGTTATAGCCGAAGACGTTCGTCACGGAAGCGGAATCGATCCGTGCCGTCCGGCGGCCAATGGTGTCGTTGACATAATCGAAGCGCGAGATTGGGTTGTTGCCGAAAGTATTGACGACGGAAGTGATCAGGTCGCGATTGGGTTCATAAGAACGAACACTCATTAGGCCTTTGTCATTCGTCATTCGGGACAGCAGGTCGGAACCAGGGAGATATGAATAGTTGGCAACGGATGACACGGATTGAACGGATGAGGAAACGGAGGAGAACCGGCCGTAGGCGTCGTAGCCGTAGCCGACTGCGCAATCGGGGCCCAGAGATATGCCAGCGGGGTGGCCGAATACGTCAGAGGAACGAGCCAACGAGACGCCTGATGGGGTCATCGGGCCTATAACGGCTTCGCTAACTAGTGCGAGAGTGGCATTGTCGTAGGCGAAGGCGTTGGTGCAGACGCCGGCGGTGATGGCCTGGGTCTGGCGTCCGAGTCGGTCGTAAGTGAAGGACACAGCGGGTGTGGCATCAGAATGGGTCGTGCCGATCAACTGTCCCAGACTATCGCAGGCATAGGTCGTCGTCACGCCGCGCGCCCAGGTGCGCTGCGTCAGATGACCCAGCGAATCATAGTTGTATGCCGGACCATTGCCGTCTGCGTAGAGCTTGCGCGTCATCAGGCCGGTGCCTTGGTCATAGACCCACGTCGTCACGTCCGACGGGCCGCCTTCCGCTCGGTAGGTCTTGAGCGCGGTCATGCGGCCGAAGGTGTCGTATTCATATGCCACCGGATAGGTCGCGCCCCAGACGCGCGCCGGGCGCCCCATCAAATCATAATCCGTATTGACTGTTTGCTGGAGCGGGTCTTTCACGGCGATCCGCCGGCCGGTTGCGTCGTCATAGAGGTACTGGGTCTGGTTGCCCGCGGCATCGGTCACCGAGTCCACCCATCCGCGGAAGTCGTAGTGGGCCGTCGCGCCCACGGTGCGCGCCCCGCCTGCGGAGACCTGCATCTGTGAGACCGGTCGTCCCAGCGAGTCATTCGAGTAAATCACCGTCACGCCGGTCTTGCTCGTGCG
>CAIYET010000923.1 GCA_903925285.1 Candidatus Hydrogenedentota bacterium
AAACCGGATTAACCGTTTCTCAACTGGGATTTGGCGCGATGCGCCTGCCAATGAAGGGGCAAGGTCCCAGTTCGGTTGTGGATCTCGACCTCGCCATTCCCATGATTCACCGGGCGTTTGAAGCCGGGGTCAACTACATCGACACTGCCGTCATGTATTGCAACGACGACAGTCAGCGGGCCGTTGGAGAAGCGCTGAAAGGTTGGCGGGACAAGGTGGTGGTTTCGACGAAGAACCATTACTTCGGCGAGAATGAAAAAGAGTGGTGGACGTTGCTGGAGCAGAGTCTTGAACGGCTGCAGATCGATTCCATCGACATTTACAACCATCACGGGGTTAATCGTGAATCGTTTCAGAAGCACGTGTTGCCCACGATGAGCCGGTGGATGGAAAAGGCCAAGGACCGGGGACTCATTAGGCATGTGTGCTGTTCATTTCACGACAACAATGACGCGTTGTGCGAAATCGTCGATTCGGGATATCCCGCCGTCATCACGCTGCAATACAATTTGCTGGATCGCCAACTGGAAGACGGCATTGCCCGCGCTCACGAGAAAGGGATTGGCGTTATCGTGATGGGCCCCGTGGGCGGCGGCCGGTTGGGGGGCGTCAACAAGGTGCTGGAAACGCTTATTCCCGATGTGAAGCGAATTCCTGAATTGGCCCTGAACTTCGTGCTTGCCAATCTCAATGTCGACATGGCGATTTCGGGGATGGGGACAATGGAGCAGGTCGAGGAAAATGTCGCCATTGTGTCCAATCTGCATCGGCTGACCGAGGACGATAAAGCGGCCATCAACGACCAGTTGGATCGCTTGAAGAAAATGGCCGATCTCTATTGCACCGGGTGCGGTTATTGTATGCCATGCGCGGCGGGAGTCAATATCCCGCGTGTGTTTGATGCGTATAACGATGCGCGGGTGTATGGATTATGGGATCATGCGCGTCGAAACTATGCCAAGTTGATGCAACCCGATGACGGAAAAGACAGCCACGGGGGGGATGCCTGCATCGAGTGCGGTGAATGTTTGCCAAAATGCCCGCAGCACATCGACATACCTGCGCAGTTGAAGCAATCGCATACCGTCTTGACGAAAGGTTCCTGATAATTCCGCGAATCGACCCTGTTTCCCTCGCAATTCCCATAGGCAGTTCCGCCAGTACCAAGAACTGTCCAACTCTCATTCGCAACATGCCAATGTGCTCGGCCAGTGCGGTATGGTTAGCCTATCGTCACTCGCCACAATCAGGGCGTGTGCCGATCCAGAAACGCCGTCAACGCGGGCACTGTCTTCCGGCTCATGAGCGTCGTGTGGTGATCGCACCCAGGGATAACCAGCAAATCGAGGTTTGGCATCACGCCCGCCATCTGTTCCGCGAGAACCTTCATGTGGTCGTATCCCCCCACGATGGTCAGGCACGGAATCACGTTACCCCGAACTTCGTTTTCCGTTGCCACGAGCGCCGCCACGTTGCGCAACAGGCAAGACAGCGCCTTCATGTCATTGAAGGAACACGTCACGAAATTGCCGAACCACAGAATCGGGGCGAGGAGTGGCTTTTCGGGCGCCTGCAACCACTTCAACAGGGCCGTAATGCCACGCCCTTGTTCCAAGTCATCCGACAAGCTGTACAGCAGCTTGAGTTCCTCGGCGGGATTGGCCGTCCATCCCGCGCCGCATGGCGCAGCGGACAACAGCCGCTCCGGATGTGTCAGCGCGAGCTTTAGCGTGATGAAACCGCCCAGTGAATATCCCACCACATGTGCCTTCGCAATCCCAAGGTGGTCCATCAGCCGCACGACATCCTCTACCAACTCCAGCCCATATTGTGAAGGATCATACGGCTTATCGCTCTTGCCGTGGCCGCGGTTGTCCAACGCAATTACGCGATACCGCTTGGACAACTTCTGAAATACCCTCGGAAGCTTCCATTCGGTCGCATGGTTGAAGGCTAGGCCATGCACCAGGATCACCGGCGTTCCTTGCCCGGCCTCCACATAATGCAGCCGCACACCGTTGGCCTCAAAGAACGCCCCTGTCTTACAGAATAGCGTGCAGAGATAAGTCGCTGCGCCAGTCAATACCAACAAAACAACCAGCAAGATGGCAACACCCACAAACATCGTCCGTCCCTTACCTGTACCCTTCTTCTTCTAACGATCCACGTCCGCCGCAGGAATCTTATCCAGCGCCAATAACGGATTGCAGCGCGCCGGCGTCCGCTCCGGCAGTCTTACGGTATACCCCGTTTTCGCGTCGGTTTCCCCTTCCGGGTAATCCGTGGTGACGAGTTGCGCGCCACTGGCAAGAGCCATCGCGATGTGTTTTGCCGCCGTGGCGCCCTCGGCATTCCGTCCCCCATCGCCGGTTGTCCGGACGTAAAAGCCGCGCTTGACCAGTTCCGGGATCCGCGGATCTTGGGGATTATTGAGGATGAAGACGCCTGCAAACGGGGCACCTTCCTGAGATTCCATCATCATCGTCCGCCCTTGCAGCGACGGACGGTTCTTGGTGTATAGTTCCGCCGGTTTACCCCGCGTGTGCAACACCAGCATGACCCGGCCCCGTGCCCAACCCAGCGTTGGCCATCCCTTTGCCTCCACCGCCTGTGCAAGCGTTGGCATATCCCCGCGGACATCGTCCGGCGTCACCAGGCGGTCTGGCGGGAACACGCCGCGCACTTCCGCATCCAACTGGTCCAACGCCGCTTCGTCGAATGGAAGCACGTTGGCCAACGGGATGCTGTCGACCTTGAGTTCGACGAGAATGACGATGGGTACGTGCCGCCGATGCTTGTCGGACCAGGCCCGTACAACCTTGAGGCCGGCGATGAACGTCTTGCAGGTCGTGCCCGTGTCGTAAACGGGAACATGCATCACAAGCGTCTCGCCAAGGTGCGCATAGACGTCGAGTTCAAGGCCGCGGACGCCGTGATCCAACTGGACGTCGAGCGTCGGATGCGTGTAGTCCCAGCCAAACTGCTTGGAAAGGTTACCCCTGAAGGACGCGGACTGGGA
>CAIYET010000924.1 GCA_903925285.1 Candidatus Hydrogenedentota bacterium
CGGATTGATCCCTGCCAGCCTGTCGTGCCGGACTGGAATTTTGAAGGCATGGCCCATCGGCTTCTGGTCAAGGCTGCTCATTTCTTGGCGCTGCCGAAAATTCCCGCTGAAAATCAATCCGATCCGCTGACCTGGCTTGAACAGCAGAAGGTCGTTGAGGACAGGGAGTGGCATCAAGGCGATGTCAGCAAAGAACTGTGCCGGTTGTGCGTTCATTGCGAGCCGTATTTTATTTGCGCTTTGGGTCGCCCGATTCAGCCTGACTGGATAGGTAATTATGCAGCAACTGATCAGTGCAACGCCTTCAAGAAAATACCTGCTAAGGCAATGGGCCGATTGGACCTTCCGGCATCAGAGCAATAGCCCACAATGATTTGATTATTTTGTGGGTTTCTTAATCGCTGTAACCCTTGCGGCACAACGCTTGTAGAAGTTTTGATACTTTCTTATATATATAAGAGATTAAGACAATCAAACAGGCTTCGCCGAATAACCATAATTCAAAGCCAACCACTTAGTTTGCGGCTGCTCGGGCGCGACCACTCTGTTCTAAGTTCAATCGTTGGCAAGCCATTGACCCTGACTCGTTTGCCGTCTGCGATCAACCATAGGCAGAGTCGCCCTCCATCATCGTGCTTGCGAAGCTAATTCTTGGCGAATGAGTTCATTCCTGAAGCGGTGTCCCACGCTTTAGAGAGGTATTGAAGCAGCCAGTCAGCGCTTATGTAGTCTGGTTCTCCCCAGTACCTTCTCCGATGACTCCTTTCATTGACGATTTCAAGCAATGTTTGGCCTGTATCGGGATACCGGATTTGAGCCAAGATATCCTCAGCTTCCATATAGACCTCGATAACTTCAAGCAAATCAATGACACCCAGGGACACTCGGTTGGAGATGCCCTTCTTGTCGCCATAAGTCGATGTATGGTGGCAACCCTTCGGGAAGTAGACGTTGTGGCGCGTCTAGGCGGTGATGAATTTGTGGTCTTGCTGCCAGAGACCGATTCCGAGACGGCAAGATTGGTACTTGAGCGGCTGCATACCAATTTGAGAATGTTGCTCCAGTCATTCGACAAGAACGCTAGTACAAGCATTGGTGCAGTTGTTATTCCCGCTGGCAATGAAACCGGAATCCTCGAACTTCTCGCGGCCGCTGATGCCACGATGTATTCCGTGAAGACCGTTTCGAAAGACGGCCTTGCGTTTAGCGTTGAGAGTACTTAGTTCTGCTGCTTTCACTGGGCCGACTAAGTGCTTTCGGGACTATGTAATCTTCGCTTTAAGTCATTTGCTAACCGGCTCTTGAAGCCGAGCTTCGGTTGACCGCTTGCATTCGGCATTTTGCACCGCCCTTCAAATTCCGCACGTGAACCGGCCCCTATTTTTCTGGACACGAATTTGGGGTAAAACCGTGTCTGGAAAAAGGAGTTTGAAATGCTGAAAGAGAAGGATGAAACGGGGGTTGCGCCGGGGTTGCTGCACGGAGCGCGAAGCCCGACGGGTGGCGACCCCGGCGCGGCCGCCATCGTGGGGCGCTGGTCGACAAATCGGAAGCGAGAAGTTGTCCTGCGCCTATTGCGCGGTGAATCAGTGGATGCCGTCTCGCGTGAGATTTCGGTCCC
>CAIYET010000925.1 GCA_903925285.1 Candidatus Hydrogenedentota bacterium
ACTGCGCCCTGCGACTGGCTCTGGCAAACTTCTCAAAACTCGGCTGGCAAGCAAATGTTATCTGGCGCATCGTGATCTCCACCCAACTACAAGTTTATGCAAACTGGCTGTGGAGATCGCACTTGATCAGAGGTTCCTTAAGGAGTCAATGATCCTGTATCCGTGTTATTTGCAGGCTCAGCCAAAAGGCGGCAGGACCTACCCGAAAACGCCGATTGTGGCTTTGGGAAGTAACGCGCAACTGCTGTTTCCCATTGAGGCAATGGCCAAGTGGCGCACTAGATAGTTGTGGGCTGCGCCCAGCGCGAGGGATGAAAGATCACGAACTCAGGCGGCAGTCTTGCCGGCACGTCTTAGAAGCAGTTGCAATTGGCTGAGGCAGAAACTGGCCGATGGAATGTTGCCAGCTTCCCAGCATCCGGCCAGCGTGTCGAGCAGGAAGGCGACAGCAAGCTGTGGGACCAAGGTTAGTGGAAGATTAAGTGCATGACAATATTTGCGCCATGAACCTTCTCGCAGAAGGGCCGTATAGAATAACTTGTCCGGAGAGAACAATTTGGTCTGGATATAGAAGAAATGGCAAAGGTCATGCATGGGCATGCCGTTCCATTCCGCTGTTTCCCAGTCGATTAGTGTGCAGGATCCACTATCCAACTCGCGGATGTTCCAGGGCGCAAAGTCGCCGTGGACGAGGGCAGTCGGAACAACAGCATCTTGATGCAATGAGGCAAGCGCAGCATCGAGATTGTATGCGTGCTCGTTGTAGACGGCTTGGCTGCGCAATCGTTCTGCCAGCAGAAGGCCGCGATCTCTGATCGACTCAACCTCATCGGCGCTTGCGAGTTCGATCAAAAGGCGAAGGTAGTCTTGTTTGCAAAGCCTGGATCCAAGCTTTCCAGGTAGGTATTCCTGCATTGCGGCGCCGCTCTGCTCGGAGTAATGAAGCAGGCGAGGAGTGCGATGCCGGCCGTCGAGCTTTCTGAGTGTCTCCGCCTCGTTTCGAATGCTGGCTCGGGCAGCAAGGGTAAAGGGGAACTTGAGTACCGCTTTTAGTCTCTTGCCGGGGCAGGCGAGAAAGACGATTACCTTGCGCGTTGGCGAAGGGTTTCCGACGAGAATGACGGGAGGGTGCACATCGGCTTCAAGTCCAAACTGGCGCAGCAGATGCCTTCCTGCCGTCGTGGGCAATTCTATCTGCAGAGTGCCGGGAAGGAGTAGCAGGGCGTCCAAGCGCACCAGCACGCGAATGGCTGTCCAACCCAAGCGGCCTGCCAGGCTGTAAGGACGCCACTCACGAAGGATCGTTCTCGCAAATTGGTTCCGATTTGGGATTAGCCAGCGTGGGCCATCTTTACCGGGAATAGCGGAGTAGGAGGGGCCCATCCCAGGGCACGATGCCTCAATTCCGAGCATCTCCAGAATGCGGATCAAGGACTGATCGGGAGTGGTAATGTCAGGCAACGGCGCCATGCCCACCTATTTCGGATATGATCGTCAGGCTACGGAGTTCCTACGGACAGTTCGTCGGTCAGGTACAGAAATAACCATCGGCAATTCTGCGACTTGCGCTACCAAGCGGAACTGCTGCGGCATGCCTGAACTCTCAAGTTTGCAGCATCCTAGGCCAGGACTCTTATGGTAGCATCTGATTGATAGTGGTTTCCCTACTGTAGGATCGAAATGGACCTCAGCCGCCCAAGGAGAGTGCAATTTTAATGAGCCTGCCTTCCGATCGTTCAGGCCAGAATACTCAAGGGGAGAAGTCGCAGGTCCCCTTGCATGCAACTCCACAGGCAAGCTTTGAATCGTCGGAAGAAGAATCGCTGCGCGATGTGATCCGAGTGTTGCGCAAGCGTCGCTATTTGATCATCATATGCATGCTGCTAGCGGCAGCCATGGGCGTGCTTGTTTGTGTGGTGATGAAGAATGAATACACCTCTACCGCCACGCTCCTTGTTGATAAGCAGAATTCCAGTGGCCTCGGATCGGGCAGCCTCGAAGGTCTTGCTTCGGCCGTGACCGGTACTGATGATTCGAAGACGGATATGGAGACGCATGCTGCAATCCTGAAGAATGATACGACCGCCTTGATGGTCGTCCATCGGCTGGGTCTGGATAAGGTGGCACCCTACAAATATACGGCGCCACGTTCTGGCGGGAATCCTAGATTCAAAGCCGAGCTTGGCCTCCCATTAGAAAAGGCGACGGCCACGCGTGAGCGCCTTCTTGCGATCGTGGAGCGCAGGCTGAAGATCCAACCGCAGCAAGATACTCGCCTTATAGCTGTTGCCTACACGGACTCGGACCCACAACGCGCAGCGGATATAGCGAATACATATGTAAATGAATACGTTCAGGAATACCTGCAAAGCCATTTTCAGGCAACGGCGAGAGCATCTGATTGGCTCAACGGGCAGTTGGACGATCTGAAGGCGCGTGTGGCTGATTCGCAGCAGAAGCTCTCCGATTACGAGAGCAAAACAGGGCTAAGTGCCCTAATGCTTGGTGGCGGAGAGTCTAGTGGTGGGGGAGGAGGGGCTTCTGCGGGAAGTTCGCAGATTCCAGCGGTGGAGAAGTTGACTGCTTTGAACCAAGAGTTGACCAGCGCCGAAATGGACCGGATTGCCAAAGAGGCAATCTACCATCTCACTGAGACTCAAAGTCCCGAAGTGGTTATTGGGCTTGGTTCAAGTAGTCTCGCAACTTCAGGTGGCTCGGCGGTTATGAACTCGGGGCAGGGTCTCATGGCGCTGCAAGGTTTGCGCTCGCAGGAGGCAGCCCTTCGTGTGCAGTACGGCGACTATATGACTAAGTACGGTGCGAATAATCCCCATCTGGCAGAGATGCAGGGCCAGATGGAAGCGCTGAATCAGTCAATTAAGGACGAACTGAAGCGGATTAACGAGCGTGCCAAGAATGACGTTGAATTGGCACGGCGGACTGAAGGGGCCATTAGGGATTCTTATAACCAACAACAATTGGAAGTCAATAAGCTGAATGATAATACGATTCAACTCGAAGTGCTGGCTGGCGAAGCACTATCAAACCGGGCGCTTTATAACGGGTTGTATACAAAGTTGCAGCAGGCCAACATACAGGCTGGAGTGAGTGCCACAAATCTAAGTCTGGTGGATGAGGCAAGGCCAACACTAACGCCGACGAGGCCGAGATGGATACTTTATCCAGCTGTGGGTTTGGCGGCGGGGCTTTTTCTAGGTATGGCCTTTGCATTTATACGCGAGAATCTGGACGACTCGATCGTGACAACCGAGCAGGTAGAGCAGGTTGGGTTGCTCCCTGTGCTGTCTTACATTCCACTTATCAGGCCCGATGAGAAATTACGGGGCAAATCACCAGGCGAGGAAGCCAGCGCCACATCGGAGCAGCAAGAGCAGAGCCTCCTCATATCCCGCCCGAATGCCCCGGCCGCGGAGGCTTATCGGGCACTGCGAACGGCGATCCTGCTTTCTTCCGCAGATGAACCGATACGTGTCCTGCTTGTGACCAGTCCCCTGGGAAGTGATGGCAAGACTTCGATTTCCTATAATCTTGCTGTATCGTTTGCGCAGCATGGCAAGAGTGTGCTTTTGATAGATTGCGACATGCGGAAGCCGAGTATGCACACTCTTTTTCGCGTCAAAAAGGCTCCTGGACTAAGTGAAGTGCTCACGAGCGGATTAAGATTGGAGGCCGCTCTAGTTCCCCACGCAACTTTAGAGAACCTTGCCTTCCTTCCGTCCGGCACGACTCCGCCGAATCCTGCAGAACTGATCGACTCGCGGCGCTTTGACGCAATGCTTGAAGAAGCTAAGAGTAAATTCGATCTGGTGTTGATCGATAGTCCGCCGGTGCTGATGGTTACTGATCCCGTAATTCTCTCAACCAAGGCAGATGGCACAATCATTGTTGTACGCTCGCAGAAGACCACCAAGCCAGTGCTGAAACGGGTAGTTGAAGTTCTTTCCCACAGCTATGGCCGGAAACTGGGATTCGTGGTAAACGGTATGGATACGAAATCGGTGGAGTACTACTACTCTTACGGCTATTACGGCGACAATAAGTACTACGGCGAGGAGGCATAAAATGAGGCTTCAAATTGTTTCCTGCTCTATGTCGGCGTTGATAGTTGGCACGCTATCATTTGCGCTCCATGCGCAATCGGGAGGGACGACGGCATTCAGCCCCGGCGGGAGCGGCAATGCCTCATCTACGGGTAGGTCCGGCGGGGCAAGCAGCTTGATAGCCGTCCCTGAGGACTTTTCCAAACTGAAGATTGCCCCTGGATTTCTGCTCGTTGTATCGGTTTATGGTGAACCGGATCTTTCCGGTGAATTCCGTGTAGGCGACGACGGCAGATTGATATTGCCTTTTGTTGGCCCTTTACATGTGGCAGGCGATACGGAAGCGGTGGCACAGCAGAGGATTCAGGAGTCTCTCATATCGGCAAAGATACTCAAGAACCC
>CAIYET010000926.1 GCA_903925285.1 Candidatus Hydrogenedentota bacterium
CCATAAGCAAAGAAAAAAGCGTGGCACCTATCCCACCGCCAATATCACGATCTTTGCCGTTCCATCCCATAATATTCACAATCCCCACGACAAACGTTGCGAATACAAAGAGACCAACGATCGCGCTGGCGCAGCCCAAGCTGTTGAGCACTCCTTCGGGCAGAAAGACCTTGGGTTTCGGAGGCAGACCATGCGATAGCTCTTCAATCTTCCGCAAGGTCAATTCAGCTTCGCGCGACGCGGCAAATGCGCCAACCGCCAAATCGTTTGCCCTCTGTGCATGCAGTTCCGCCTCAAGAAACGCGAAGACGTTGTTTCCTTTCAGACCATCTGCGGCCAATTTCAGGGACTTCTCTGCTTCCGGCGAAAGCATATTTACCAGTTCTTTCATCTTCTGGAAGCGCGCCCCGGCTGTCGCAAGTCCCTGGCCCGTCTCATAGTGGAGCAACACAAGCGCGCGGGCGTATTGCGGCCGGTCCGCCTCCTCTCGTGATTTGGCAAGTTCGCGCATCGCGGTTGAAGCACTTTGCGCTGTCGTTTCTACCCGAGTCATCAGCTCCTTCCCAAATTGCCTCCATACAGGATTTATTTGTGCGGCGTTGCGTTGGAACTCGGAATCGAGAGGGAGGCGAGCCGCATAACGATGGTCTAGTGTGATGGCCTGCAACGCCGCCGGCCAAGCTTCTTTGAAGTTGCGACGGTTCAGTCTGATGCGCGCCAATTGAAAATGGGCGTCAGCTAGCTCGCGTTGAGCTTCGCAAGCCTGTCGAGCATACCTTTCGGCATTCTCCATATGCCCTTGGTTATACGCGGCCACGGCAGCAGCAGTCAGCGCCAGCGCTTTCGCGTGCAGATTATCGTTTCCCGCGTACTTTGCGGCGGTCAGGAAGCACTTCTCCGCCTTCGGCAAATCAATCAAAGCACGATTCGGACATTGCAGGTAGATGTCGCCGCTGAGTTGGTGAAGTCGCCACTCCTCGGGAAAACCGAGATGGGCCTGGTGGCCGTCTATCGCATAGTCCAAGCGTTTGAGACAGTCCTCGTAATTCCCTTTCCGAAAATTATCCCGGGCGATCTCGAACTGCTCGTAGGCCCAGGTTTGCGACGGCTCGCGGACGGTGCGCAGCAACGCCTGAAGCGTGGTCTTCATTTCCGCCATCTCGTCAAGCATCGCGGAAAACCCCCACTCCATCACCTCGCGTGCCGCACGCACCTCCGATGATGCCTCATGCACCGCGACTGTGACTTGCGAGGCCGCATCGGCAATTGCCGCTTCGACTCGCCGTGCCCCGCGATTAGAGGCTTCACCCGCTACCGCACCCCCTTCTCTTGCCGCATCCCTTAGGCGCAAATGGTCGAGATAGGACAAGTGGCTGTCATACGCATACCCCATGGCCGTGGTTGGCATCGGAACCTCCCATTGTTGTTATATTGCGAATTATCCGCCCCAATAATCGGTAACGCAAGCACGAGAAGGATTGGGGGCGTTGGCGGAACTGGGGGGGGAGATGTTTACCAGCAAGCGGTCGCCATCACGCCCACCATCAATCAAAGCGGCTCGGCCGGGTACACGGGCCTCCTCGTCAACATCACCGAGACGTCCATCAGTGATAGGAATTTTGTTTTTCGTGAATGTTGGCCGGCGGCGGAGGGGGCGGGGGGTTTTTACTCTTTCTTGCAGAGAGGGTAGTGCGGCGGTGGCGAATCAGAATGCGCTTGTAAATGACCCGTGGCTGAGGTTCAAGCAGACCAAGCATCCGCATGCCCGGGCTGTAGTGCCC
>CAIYET010000927.1 GCA_903925285.1 Candidatus Hydrogenedentota bacterium
GAGATCGTGGATTTCCAGTCCGCCGCGAACTGGCTTCACCACGTATTGGTTGTTCGAGCGCTCCGGCCACCATGGGAGAACGGCGTCTGGATTGTAATCGCGATATGCCGGTTCTGAGTGAGGTGTGCCAGAAGGCAAGTTGTATGTCTCGACCGGATACTCATAGACGGGGTCGTCTTGCCAGTAGTCGTACCCGAAGCCCATATACGAATTCGAGAACTGGATGCCGCCGTCCCAGTGGCCGATTCGGTCGTTCCAATGGCGCGGTTCGACGAATACCCTGAAATCGGCGCCCAAACGCATCCCGACGCCGTCTTCGCGTTGCGGGGCGGTCGACGCGTCGCGCGAGCCGCTGTCCGCGCGAAATACCATGAAATAGTCGACCCAATCCTGCGAACGCATCAAGGGAGTGGCTTCGGGCGTTGGATCGAGATAGCCGGTTGGCGTGTCTTTGATAAGGTTGCGCCGACGGCCGCCAGAGAGCACGTCCTGGTAGCGCCTGTCCACATCGCCGAACTTGAGTTTGATCTTCCACCACGGGTCGCCGCCGCCCGGTGGAAACGGGAAATACTCCCATTCGGATAGTCCCGAAGTGACCTGTCCGGACGGCCCAAAGGCGCCCGGATACATCGGAAAGTCGCCATTGCAATCGGCGCCGCCAGACGCTTTCGAGATCGGCGGGTCGAACTTCATGTTGTTATTCGTGTCGTGCCACAGCCATGCGCCGTTGTAAGAGTAATCCACGCCCACCAGCGGATTCGGGTTCCCTTGTACTTGTGAACTGTCGGAGAGGTTCGTGTCCAGCATCTGCCGCGGGAAAAAGCCACCGTTGCCTTCCGGGCCGTATGGGTCGGCGCCGATATCGGTAAAGATGAGGTTGATCTCGCTGGGCTGTATGGTGCCTGCGCCGTGCGCGTTGAGGCCGAGTACGGCTACCCACGATTCGAGCGAGAAAAGACGGCGCAAATCGAGCCATTCGCCGAGGCCCATGTCGATCGTTCGGGTAAGCGAGTCCCAACGGGGCCGCGCGCGCTCGTTGACGGGCGAATAGAGTTTGTTGGGCCACGCCCAGACGTTGGCGTCCACCAGAGGCACATAATCGCCGATGAACGACCCCGAAATATCCACGACGTTGAAACTCGAACTAAAGCCCTCTTTCGCAATCAGGCTTTCCCGCGGGAATTTGGCGAAATTGGGCGTGTAGGAGTCGACGGGTCTGGCAACATTGTAGGGAACGTAATCCGGAAGGCCATGGGTGAAGGGATCGTACAGGTACATGGGCAGAATGAACGCCGGGTCGAGGAGATGTCGTTGTTGTGCGTTACCGCTGGCAATATTAAAGTAATAAGGTGCAGGATCCAACCGGAAGCTAAGCCCAGTTCCCGTCTGCCAAAGGGAACTCGTGCGTATAGCGATGATGTAACCGAATCCCCCTTTGCATCCCGACGCCGTCGGCAAGACGGCCCTAGGATCGTAGTCAACTCCAGGCGTGCCCTCATAGGGAGATCGCACTGTTGGACCGGCATCATAGAGATTGAGGTAGTACGTCAGATCGTTCTCGTCGTTCTTCTCGAACTCATTTTGTCCGTACATATCGTACAACACACCGTCCGTTCCCATACCTTGGGCGTCGAACTGATACATTAGTTCGTCATACTGCGGACGCACCGGAATATGCGTCACATGCGGATCGAGTTCGGGCGGGGCAACCTTGAGTATGCCGTCCGGCGTATAGCCTTCGCACTCGGGGCCGCCATAGTCCCGGAAGATGGCAATCTGATAGATTTCGTCCTGAAGCGGCCCGCGGCAGACGGTGTAGGGGCGTAGCCCTGCCTTGGGATCGCCAGTGAGTGTGAAGTAGAGTTCCAACAGAGCGCGTGGCGCCGCCTTCTCTGGGGTGTAACTCAGCACAACCTCGAACACCGCTTGCCAATCCTGCATAGGGACTAGGCCCTGAGAGTCGGGGATCAGTGACTTGGCTTCGAACTTGGCAGGCGAGACCGGCCCGCCTGTGCCTCCGCAACCGCCAATCGGACAGACCCGAACCGGAATCTGCGAGGGACCCACAATTTGCGGCTGTACGACGCCAAAGAAATCGATTTCGAGTGTAGCAACGACCATGTACCAGAACGGCGCTTTTCTAAACTCGATAACATTGTCGTTGATTACGTACCAGTCGGCGGATGGCTCTAAAGGGATGGTCGGGTTATCGATACTGTTAACGGTGAAGAACCATTTCAATGTTGTGGCAGGCGGAAAGTTAGGATCCTCGCCGGTAGCGGTGACAACGCTGAACGTCACCTTGAACCTATCCCGCGCAAGCGGATCGAGCGGATCGGGCGCCAGATCGCCGGACGGCGGATCCGGGTCCGTTTTAATGACATACACCTCCGCTTTTTCCGCAGACCCACCAACGAGAGCGTTGCCCACGAGTGCCGCTTGGGCCGTCGGCGGCGACATCGCTCCAAGCGCGCTCGATGCAACGGCAGGCAGGGCCGTGTCGGGGGAGCCTGCCAACACTTCGTGGCTGGCATGATCCAAGAAGGTCATGCCCCCTGCCAGAAGAGTTACCGCCAGTCCGATCCCCAGAATAACGCCGTACTGTGTTCTCACGTTCCCTACCTCCGGCTATGCCATCAACTGCGGTACTATAGATTGTAGATTGCGGATGGTAGATTGATGGTCCTTAAAATGATCAATCCGCAATCTGGAATCTACAATCCACAACCGTCACGAACCACGCACAATACACCAGCGTCCTTATAACATACAAAACCCTGTGTGTCAACAAAGAAGTCGATGCAATCCTCAATGGGACTTAAGGTTAAGGACTTCCTAATCTATTTTCGAGGACACACTTTTCTTCTATTTCGCAAATCGCCGGAACCGCCGGACAGCCAAGTTGACGTGCGCCTTCCAAGAGACTACTATCCATTGCAGGGATAAAGGATGAAAGGATGAAGAATGAAGAATGAAATAACGGGTGCGCAGATCCACCCTTCATCCTTTACTTTTCGCGTGTATCAGCGCGACGCGTCGGGCAAAGCCACGATCCCATTGTCCAACACCGAGTCCGTCAAGGTGCGCGTCCTGGAAAAGGGGCAGGTCATCATCCCCTGGCACGATGCCGAGGGTTGCATTCGCGAGGTGCCCACGGGTGGGCCATACACGCTCGAAATCGAGAGCCGGTCAGGTAAGAAAAGAAAAATCAGCGGCATACTGGTCGGCGACTTGTGGGTGCTGGCCGGCCAATCGAATATGGACGGCTGCGGCAAGCTGCAAGACGTAGAAACGCCCAGTCCGAAAGTGAACGCTTTCTACTATAATGAATCATGGGGCGTCGCGAAGGAGCCTTTGTGCGTCGTGGTAGATTCCATCGATCCGGTCCACTGGCCCTGCGAGGAAAAAGATCTACCCCAAATCCGCGAAGAGGACCACAAGTTCCGCGACATCGGCGCCGGCCTCGGCATTCGGTTCGGAAAAGAAGTGTACAAGGCGTCCGGCGTCCCGATCGGCCTGCTCGTCTGCTCGCACGGCGGCACCAGCATCGAACAGTGGGACCCCGCGCTCGAAGATCAGGGCGGACGGTCGCTCTATGGCTCGATGATGCGGCGTATCCACGTCTGCGGTGGCAAGGTCGCCGGGCTTCTCTGGTACCAGGGCGAGTCGAACGCCAATCTTGAAATGTGCGAGGCCTACAAGGACCGCATGCGCGGGCTGATCACAGCGGTTCGGTCCGCGCTCGACGCGCCCTGCTTGCCCTTCCTGACGGTCCAGATTGGACGCTTCTTCACGGATGAACTGGTCTTTCCGCCTGCCCCATGGAACCGAATCCAGCAACTTCAGTTGGAAATGGCTAACGAGATGGACAACGTGGCGATGGTGGCCGCAATCGACAGCACCCTGTCCGACGCGATTCACATTGACGCCATTTCCGGGCGACGACTCGGTGCGCGGCTGGCCAAGGTGGCCCTGCGCATGGCGTACGGCCAAACGGGCGCGATGCCGCTCGTCCCCGACTGCATCCGGTTCGCGGACCTCGATCGGTCGGAACTGCGCGTCGGATACCGGAACATCCAGGGCAAACTCGCCCCGGCTTCGGGCGTGATGGGGTTCTACGTCGAAGACGAATCCGTACGCCGGGTTCCTATCGCGTCGGCGACAGTCGACGGCTCGAACGTCGTACTGAAGTTGGAGCGCTCGATTGAAGGGCCAGTCCAACTGTGGTACGGACGCGGCTGCAATCCAACGACGAACCTGCACGACGACCTATTCGCAGCGCCGGTCTTTGGACCCGTCACGGTCTGATTCCGCGTGCGGCATCGACGAAGCGCGCAAAAAGTCGGTTTGTGGCCGGATATTTCTCGATCATCCGTTCCGGGTGGAATTGCACGCCCACATAGAACGGTTCGCCGGGCCGTTCCATGGCCTCGATTACGCCGTCGTCGCTCGATGCCGTCTTGACGAATCCTGGCGCGAGCGCCTTGACGGCTTGATGATGGCGCGTGTTCACCGGCATTCGCTCGACGCCGAACATCGCGTACATCGTGCTCGGATTGGCCAGCGTCACAAAATGAATGGGATCAAAGCCGGGTTTGAGACTCTTATGTTCGACCGCAACCGGCCCCGTGTACTGGCTCGGCAGATCCTGGTAGAGCGTGCCGCGGTGAAACACGTTGATGACCTGCATGCCGAGACAAATCCCCAGAACCGGCAACTTCCGGCCCTCGACATCTTTCAACAAATCGAACAGAAACTGGTCGAACGCCGCGTCATGCGGTCCGAGGTGTTCATTCGGCTCTTCACCGTAGAATTTGGGGTCGATATCCCCGCCGCCGGGAAGCAGCAGGCCGCGAATCGACGCCAGCCGCCGCGCCAATTCCTCCGCATCGAGGGCTTCGTGCAGCGCCACGATGCGCCCGCCATTCGATTCGATCGCCTTGCGGTAGTTGACGAGAGCGTCCTCGCCCGACTCCTCGAACTTCGCGCCCTCGATCCGCGTGTACGCCAAGCCTATAGGGACGCCTTCCGGGTGCGTCAATACCAGCCACGTCGCCAATACGAGCGGCCCCGCAATCACGGCGCTACCACGGCGTCAATAGACGCCACATACGGCGGACGCAGGATCCCGCGCTCCGTGATGATCCCTGCGATGAGTTCGGCGGGCGTTACGTCGAACGCGGGATTATAGACTTTCACGCCCTCGGGCGCGGTGCGCTTGCCAAAGCCTTCCGTAATTTCCTCCGCCGCGCGCTGCTCGATTGGAATATCCGCGCCGCACGCCGTGGCGGCATCGAGCGTGCTGACCGGCGCGGCCACATAGAACGGTATGCCGTGCGCGCGGGACAACAGCGCTACACCATACGTTCCGATCTTGTTCGCAGTGTCGCCGTTCGCGGCAATCCGGTCCGCGCCCACGACCGCCAACTGCACGCGCCCCTCGCGCATGACCTGCGCTGCCATATTGTCGCAGATCAGCGTCACATCGATCCCCGCCTCCACCAATTCCCACGCCGTCAGCCGCGCGCCCTGCAACAGCGGACGCGTCTCGTCCGCGAACACGTGGAACCGCCTACCCAATTCCTGCGCGCGATACATTACGGCCAACGCCGTGCCATACCCGCCCGTCGCCAGACCTCCCGCGTTACAATGCGTCAGCACGCCGTCGCCCTCGCGAACCAGCGCCGCGCCATACTCGCCGATCGCACGTCCAATGCGCAGGTCGTCCTCCAGAAAACCCAATGCCGCCGCCTCGAGGCGCGCCGCGAATGCCTCGACCATCGTCTCCCCAGCCGCCGCTTCGGCCACCGCCACAATTGCGTCCAGCGACTTGAACAGATTGACCGCCGTCGGACGCGCCGTCGCCAAGAACGCCGCCGAGACCCGCACCGCCTCGAGCGCCTCGACGACGCCACGCGGCGCCTTCTCGCGCAAACCTATCAGCACCCCAAACGCCGCGCACAACCCGATGGCCGGCGCTCCGCGAACCCGCAACGCGCGAATCGCTTCGCGAACCGCCTCCAACGTGCGCGGATTGATCTCGATGCGCGCCTCCGGCAACAACGTCTGATCCAATAGATACAATTCGCCCTGTTCCCAACGCAACGGACTTACGGGCATGAGCAACATCCTTTCCAAGAAAATGACGATCCGAGAGTGATACGCGCATGGTACCTAACCGGTGCTGCCACCTGCAATCAACCTAAAAAAGGCTGTTGGAGTCCATGGACGCTCATCGAAAGTGTGGACGTAGTGGACGAAATGGACGGAGTGGACGAAATGGACGGAGTGGACGAGAATAGGATTCACCCAGCGCGCCGCGCGCAAGGCTTCCGCGCC
>CAIYET010000928.1 GCA_903925285.1 Candidatus Hydrogenedentota bacterium
GATCGGTTGGGCCGGGCAATGGGAAGCGCGATTCCAACGCGAAAAGCCGAGCGCATTGCACATCGCGTGCGGTCAACAGGACTCGCGTGTCCGGCTGCATCCCGGCGAACGCATTCGGACACCGCGCGTATTGCTGCAATTCTGGCGCGGCGACGATCCCATTCGCGGCAACAACCTGTTCCGCCAATGGATGCTCGAGCGCGACCTGCCGCGCCGCAACGGCGAGTTGGTTCTAAGTCCGATCTGCGGCTCGGTGGGAAAAGTCGATCCCGATGGATCGTACGAGCGCGCGCATATCGGGATCATGGCGCCGTTGGCCAAGCACGGCTTCGAGGTCTTCTGGTCGGACATGGACCCGCAGCAATGGTATCCCCTCGGATTTCCGGAAGGTACGGGCACATGGGAACCGGACCCCGTAAAATACCCGCGCGGACTCAAACCCGTCGGCGACGCGGCCCGCGAGGCTGGGCTGCAATACCTGCTCTGGTTCGAACCGGAACGTGTCGTCCGAGGGACACGCGTCGACCAACTCCATCCCGAATGGGTGACGTATCCCAAGGACGATCCCAAGGCGAACGGTCTCTTCCGGCTCGATATCACCGAGGCGCGTGCGTGGCTCACGGATTACATCGACCGGCAAGTCACGGCCGCGGACCTTGGCTGGATCCGCTGGGACTTCAACATGTGTCCGTTGAACTACTGGCGGCAAAACGACGCGACCGACCGCAAAGGCATGTCCGAAATGCGCCATGTCGAAGGATTGTACGCGATGTGGCGCGAATTGATGCGGCGGCATCCCGGACTCGTTGTCGACATCTGCGCCAGCGGCGGACGCCGCATCGATTTCGAGACGCTCCGTTACGGTCTCCCGCTCTGGCACAGCGACATGCAATGCTTCGGTCCGCAGCCCGAAGCGGACCAACTCCAGAACGGCGGACTGAACCGCTGGCTGCCGCTGCACGGTTGCGGCAACTTCGGACTCGAACCGTCCTACCTGTTTCGTAGCGCGATGACCTCCGGCAACATCCTCGTCGACCCGCGCGTGTTCGCCCTGCTCGACGGCAGCAACCCGGAGGCAGACGAAGCTATCCGCCGCACCATTGCCCTATACAAAAAAATCCGCCCCTATATGCTCGGCGATTTCTATCCGCTCTTCCCGCACAACGTTTCGGCGGATGCGTGGTACGGCTACCAATTCCACCGCCCCGATCTCGATGCCGGTTGTGCAATCGTCTTTCGCAGACCGCAATGCCCAAGCCCGCGAATCGAAATCAACCTGCAAGGAATCAAGCCGCACACAAGCTACGAAGTGACATTCGAAGATTCCACCGGTACTCGAATCGCCGACGCGGACACGTTGCGCGCTCTAACAATCGAAATCCCAACCGCCCCCGGTTCGGCAATCCTTTTTTATCGAAAGATCGGGACGAACTCCGCGAACTGAGCGCCCGCCCGAAGCATGAAAAACGTGCATGGATATTTGAAACCTGAGAATCGCATGTGATATGATTTCCCCGTAGGAATTTCTTGTGCGATTCGTGCCTCTTTGGAATCATGCGAGTGAGATTTGCATGCGAGATAATAGGCACGGAAGAATCGATTGCGAGGTACTTGACAAAACGGGATCGATTGTGAGATAATGCGAAAGTAGATTCGTTTGTGGGGTGTAGAGAATTTAATGGTGGCGCTGTTTCGGTGTTCCGTTTGCGGCGCAAATTAGGGTTTAAGGAGTTTGTCTCGATGAAACGTTTTACATTGCTCGTGTGCGCTGGTCTGTTGTTGGCAAGTAGTATGGTGTTGACCGGCTGCCATAAACCTCTATTGTCGACCGATGCCGTGACGCACCACTTTGGCGTCGGTGAAACCGAATGGACGTTTCATGTGTGGAATGGCGGCGACGCGAAGGCCACGCTCGAGTTCACCGTCACAGCCGACACCGGGGTCACGGTTACCGGGTCCGGGGAAAGCATCGACATCAATCAAAAGGTGCCCGTCACTGTAGTGATCCCGGTCGGTTTCACGTCCGGCACGTTGGAGATCGAGTCCAACGGCGGCGAGATGGAAATCCCCATCACGACTGCGGCCGACTACTTTACGCAGGACTACACGGACGGCGTCCCGCTCGGCGATGTGAGTCTGACGTTTACGCCGGACGCGTCGTCGAGTTTCTTCGCTGCCTCGAAGGACGCGGCTACCGAATTCCCGACCCCTCCGGAAGGCGGGGACGACATCACGTTTGGCCTAACGGATCCCGTCGAGCATATCGTGCTGCCTAAGCACGTTTCTTTCTATGGCGTCGAGTACGACAGCTTCTGGGTCGGCAGTACCGGTGTCATCAGCTTCGGCGCCAATGCACAAACCGCCTCCGCCGCCACGCTGGCGGATCACTTCGCCGGAACGCAAATCTCCGCGCTGTCCTCGATGGATGCGACCGCAGTCGGCAGCAAGGTCTCAGTCACGACGACGCCGACGCTCGTTGCGGTTACGTATGAAAACGTCCCCACTGAGGCCAAGGCTGCGGACGACAGCGTCAACGTGCAAGTCGAACTCTTCTTTGACGGTACGATTCGCTTGACCTACCTCGATGTCATAGCATCGAGCGGCATTGTCGGATTGTCTAACGGGCCAGGCACGACGCCCACCGACTTCGTTCCCAGCGACTTGACATCGTATAACACGTCGGGGGCGAAAACAGCTCCCTGACCTCGCACATTTCTCCTGAAGAAGCGGAATCCGTTCATGCGAACGGATTCCGCTTCGCCTTTTGAGGTATAACAGAGGCGGCAGCGCATGGCGGCGCTGTCGGAGATTCGCATGATCGCCGTTGCACCGTTCCTGTTGTTGCCCGCGCCTTTAGCCACACCGTAAGACGAGACTTGGGCGCTCGCGGAGCGTCACGCCGCGCAAACGCAAGAGGCCGTCGCGTTCTGCCAACGGTACGCGCACGCGTGCTCGCTCAGGCCGCGATCCCGCTACGGAACTCCTTACACAGCGGTTGAAAGAGGGGCTTTTCTGGTAACCGTTCACAGGGTACAGAATGAAAAACATCGGAATAATCGCGGTTTTCGACTATGGTATGGTCGAGGTGTTGTCATGATACGGACTTCGAAATACTTTACCAAAGATTTACCTATTGTTTACCCTATGTTTACTTGCGTGTGTTCAAATAATGCGTATGAATTGGCTGTAGTCGGGCAAAATTGCGGAATTAGGCAAGCATCATCGGGAAAGCTCGGTATTAGGCCCTAATAGCGAATCGCTAATAGGGAAGCTGGCGGAAATCGTCGAGAAAGGTCAGTAATATGTTTACACCTGGCGCACTGAGATTTGGAGTGGTTGTTTTGGGATGTGCGGCATTGATTGTCGTTCTAGGCGGATGCCCAACCAGCACACCCACCGTGAGTTCCACCTACCCTTCGGATGGCGCGATAGGCGCACCTGTCAATACGCAGATCGCCGCCATCTTCAGTGAGGCGATGGACCCTGCAACGATCACTGCGGAAACATTCACCTTGCACCAAGGGACGACGCTGGTTTCAGGGACGGTGACCTATGAGAGCGTCACCGCGATCTTTAACCCCACAAGCGAGCTCGCGCCTAATACCCTGTATACGGCTAGGATTACCACCGCAGCCGAAGCCCTGAATAAAATGCGCAAATGCGGCGGGTGTCCTGATGAACTTCCCGTTGTTTCTGCGCATGACGGTAATGGACTATGGGTTATTCCAGCACTAGTAGCGGGCATTCTTGCTGTAGGAATTGCAGGAAATGCAATTGCTTCTTCTAGAGGGAATGGTTCGCTGGCAGAGGACTTTGTGTGGACTTTCACCACAGGTGCGCTCCCAGACACCACCGCTCCGTGGGTCAGTTCCACAGTGCCTGCAAACCGAGCCACCGGCGTGCCGCGTAGCGGGAACCTTACCGCCGCCTTCAGTGAGGCGATGGACCCTTCGACGATCAACACGGCAACATTTACCTTGGATCAAGGGACGACGCCCGTTTCAGGTACGGTAACCCATGTGAACCTCACCGCGACGTTTATACCCGCCAGCGATCTCGCACCCAATGCCCTGTATACCGCCACGATTACGACCGGGGCCGAGGACCTGGCTGGCAACAGATTGGCAAGTGACCACGTGTGGACCTTCACCACAGGTGTGACCTTCACCAAGGACTACTTCACGCAGGAGTACACGGCCGGCGTCGATCTCGGCTTCAAGAGTCTGACGTTTACCCCGGACAACTCATTCAATTTCTTCGATGCCGCGATGAACGACCCGGTTACCGCGTTTCTGACCACGCCCGCTGCCGGGGACAACATCACGTCGTTGTTTGCCCAAACGGATCCCGTCGAGCGGAGCACATCGGGAATTTCTTTCTATGGCGTTGAGTACGACAGCTTCTTTGTCGGCAGTAGCGGTATCATCAGCTTCGGCGCCAATGCGGAGAACGCCTCCGCCGACACGCTGGCGCAACACTTCGCCGTACCGCAAATCTCCGCGCTGTCCACGATGGATGCGCGCGCCGGCGGTAAGGTCTCGATCACAACGACATCGACGCGGGTAGCGGTCACGTATGAGAACGTTCCCGCCGTGGGCAAGGCCGCAGGCGACATCGTCAACGTGCAAGTCGAACTCTTCTTTGACGGTACGATTCGCTTGACCTACCTCGATGTCATAGCATCGAGCGGCATTGTCGGATTGTCTAACGGGCCAGGCACGACACCCGCCGACTTCGTTCCCAGCGACTTGACATCGTATAACACGTCGGGGGGAAAAACAGCTCCCTGACCTCGCGTATTTCTCCTGAAGAAGCGGAATCCGTTCATGCGAACGGATTCCGCTTCGCCTTTTGAGGTATAACAGAGGCAGCAGCGCATGGCGCGCTCGAGGAGATTCGCATGATCGCCGTTGCACCGTTCCTGTTGTTGCTCGCGCCTTTGGCCACATTCCAAGATGAGACGTGGGCGCGTGCGGAGCATTGCGCCGCGCAAACGCAAGAGGCCGTCGCGTTTTGCCGACGCTACGCGAACGCATGGCTCGCGCAGGCCGATCCCGCTACGGGACTCCTTCCGCGGCGCTTGAAAGAAGACCTTTTCTGGAACGCCAAGGACTGCGCCGCAGACAACTACCCATTCCTCGTACTGACCGCGTACCTGCTCGACGACTACTACCTTAAGCAGTCCGTCCGGCATATCCTCGATCAAGAGATTAAGCTCACGTCGCGCGTCGGCGCACTGCCCGACACGTTCGACTTCGCCACGCAACGTTTTCTCGATCCGAAACCCAAAATGCCGGACGTTATTTTCGGTGCATCGGAGTACATCAAGGACGGGTTGATGCCCGTCGCGGAATGGATGGGGCCGTCGCCATGGTTTGACCGCATGAAATCCATCGCGCAGGATATCTGGAAACACGCGGACGTGCAGACCCCCGCCGGACCGTTGCCCACCGACAACCTCGAAGTGGCCGGCGACCTACTCGAATCCATGAGCCGCCTCTACTGGATGACCGGCGAGCCGTGCTTCAAGGATTGGAGTTTCCGTCTCGCAGATTACTATCTGCTGCATTACGATCTCCTCGCCGCAAAACGCTTTCACCTTCGCGACCACGGCTGCGAAATCCTCGGCGGATTGTCCGAAGCATACGTCATCGCGTCGAAGGAAGATCCCGCCCGCCGCGACGCATACCGCCCAAAGCTCCACGCGATTCTCGACTGTATTCTCGAAAAAGGCGTCAATAAGGACGGGATGATGCCCAACACGTTCGATATCCAGACCGGCGAAGCCTCGTGGGAGATGTTCAACGACAGTTGGGGCTACGTCTACGACGCGTTTATGACCGTCGCGATGGTCGATAACGAGCCGCGCTATCGCGACGCAGTCCGGCACGCTCTCGAAAACGTTCACAAATATCTCGGCGCCAATTGGGAAAACGGGAGCGCGGACGGGTACGCCGACAGCATCGAAAGCGCACTCAATCTCCTCGCGCGAATCCCCGTTCAAAGCGCGTTCGACTGGGTAGACAATTCCATTCGGTACATCTTCAACAAGCAACGGCCCGACGGCATCATCGAAGCATGGCACGGCGACGGCAATTCCGCGCGCACGACATGGATGTATGTCCTGCAAAAAACGCAAGGCGTCGCCCCCGCACCATGGCGCGACGACATACGGCTCGGCGCGGTGCGCACGAGCGATGGAACGCTCCATATCCACCTCGCGAGCGAATGGGCGTGGAGCGGCCGTCTGCGCTTCGATCTCCCGCGCCATCGCGTCCTCTCGCACATGCCCATCGACTACCCACGCATCAACCAGTTCCCGGAATGGTTCACCGCCGATCCCGGCCAATCGTATCTCGTGTCGCGCGACGGCGCGCCCGCCGAAAAGGTCGCGGGTGAAGCGTTGCGCGACTATGCGCTAACCTTGGCGCCGGGCCAAACGACCCGCATTGCGGTTCAACCGGAAAACAAGGAGAATGCCGCCGAAATGACGACCGAAAACACCGCGCCCTTGCGCGCGATGCGTTATACGCGCAAGTCCGCCGAGGACGCCGCAGCCTGGCAGACCAACGTCCGCACGCAACTCGAGGCCCAACTCAAAATCGATGCACTGCTCGCCAACAAGGCGAACAATCCCCTCGACGCCAACGAAGAGAAATCCGAAGCGCGCGACGGCTACACGTGGCATGAGATCGCGATCGCGTCGACTCCGAAGCAGCGCATCAAAATCGTCGTGACCATTCCCACCAACGCCGTCTCGCACGCCACGCCCGCCGTCGTCTGCATTCACGGGCATCAAGGCAGTCGTTACGTCGTCTACGACCCCGATACGATATACAAAGGTTTCGCGACGCTCCTGGCACGCAAGAATTTCATCACGATTGCGACCGACGTCGGACAACACGCCGTCCGCGAAGAAGGCCACACCCTCATGGGCGAGCGGCTTTGGGACCTGATGCGCTGCGTCGATTACGTCCAGACGCTGCCCGAATGCGATCCCGATCGCGTGGGTTGCGCCGGGTTATCCCTCGGCGGCGAGATGGCCATGTGGCTCGGCGCGATGGATACCCGTATTCGCGCCACCGTCAGTTGCGGTTTCCTCACCTTCATGGACCAGATGGAATGCAACCATTGCATGTGCTGGAAATTCGACGGCCTCCGCGAACGCGTGGATTTCCCCGACATCTACGCGCTCATCGCGCCGCGCGCGCTCGAATGTCAGAACGGGCACAAGGAGCCGCTCAACCAGTTCCCACCCTTCCTCGCCGAGCAGGCGATGCGGCAAGTCCGGCCTGCATACGAGGATCTGGGCCACCCCGAAAACGTCCTCCTGACCATTCACGACGGCGCTCACGAAGTCGAACCCGAAGCCCTCATCGGTTTCTTCGCCGCACGCCTGTAGAACGACGAATATTTGCGAGGAGGAAGCATGGTTGTATTTGCATTGCTCACGTTGATTGCCTCTGGGGCGAATGTGCCTGACGTTGGTCCGTCGCTTCAAGACGCGATGATTTGGGCGTCGTCCGCGCCAACCGGCACACAGGCGTACGTCGTGTTCCGAAAATCGTTTCACATCGAGACGCCGCCGGCGAAGGCCATGCTCCACATCTTCGCGGATTCGCGCTACATCCTGTGGGTGAACGGACGCTACGTGGAACGCGGTCCTTGCCGGTTCGACCCGGTTGCCCCGTCGTACGATTCCATCGACATCCTCGCGCACATCCACGCTGGCGCGAATACGGTCGCGGTGTTGGTGCATCATTACCACGATGGGCGGCCCGCCGACGATCCGACTCCGCTCAACGGACGCACGATGCGGCACGCGCCGGGACTCGCGGCACGCATCGACCTCGCCGATGCGAGCGGCTACACGACGACCATCCAAACCGACGGCACATGGCGATGCAACGCGCGGACACGTTTCACACCGTCGCCGATCTCGTGGGGATGGATTCCCGATCGAATCGACGCACGTCTCGATTCGGGTGATTGGACCAACAGCCCTTTCGACGACACCGCATGGGAATCGGCGGCGCAGGTCGACGGACATCTTTGGGGAAATCTTACGCCGCGCCCTATCCTGCCGTTACGCGAGACGAAACGGACGCCCGCGACCCTCGTGCGGCATAGTCCCGCGTCATCCAATCCGATCCCATGGGCATCGGCATTGCCGTTGAAGCTCGAATCGGGCGAAGAGGCGGTGATCGACATAGGCCAGTCCGTGCTGGCGTATGGCATGTTCGATTTCGAGGCTGAGGCCGGCGCGACGCTCGAAGTGGTCCATGGCCATGGCTACCGGGATGGAAAACTTGACGAGACGTACGATTCGGATCAATACATCGCGAAGGCGGGCCGCCAGGTTTACATGTCGGGCGACGTCTGCGGTTTTCGATACCTCTTGCTGAAAGCCACTTCCGGCACGATCGCGCTGCACGCGGTGGACGTCGTCGACCGCGTCTATCCATTCGACATGGCCGGAAAGTTCGACTCCAGCGCCCCGTTCCTAAACGAACTCTGGACGCGCTCGGTCAACACCGTCCTTCTATGCAGCGAGGACGGCTATACCGACTGCACGGCGCGCGAACGCACGGAATGGATGGGCGATTCCGCATTCATCGAGTATCCGCTGACACGCGTCGCACTTGCCACCGGCGAAGGCCAACGCCGCTGGGGCGATCCCTCCCTCATCGCAAACATGCTGCGCCACATCGCGCAAAGCCAGCAACCGGACGGACGCCTCAAGGCGCATCATCCGTCGAACCGATGGGACATCCACGGTTATATCGAAGACTATGCATGCCTGTGGGTACAGACACTGCGACGCTATTACGACAACACGCTCGACGCCGGGCTGGTTCGCCAACTCTGGCCGAACGTGGTCAGGCAACTCGATTGGTTCATGGCGCGACGAACCGAAAACGGACTCGTCAAGGCCCGCGACTTCATGTTCTTCGACAACCCGCTCGCCTACAAAGAATGCGAAGGCGCGACGCTCAACGCATACCTCTACGGCGCGCTTTCCGACGCGGCATACCTCGCGCACATCCTCGGAGACCCCGTGGCGAGCGACGCCTATCGCGCGGTCGCGCACGAACTCGCCCACCATTTTCACGAGGCGCTGTGGGACGAGTCCGAAGGCGCCTATCGCGGCGGCATCCTGGACGGCGCGAAGACGAATTGCACCGCCCACGCCGCCACGATGGCACTGTACTGCGACATCGTGCCGCTGGAATGCCGCGCGCGGACCTACAAATGGCTCGCCGCTCACCGAAATCAAATCGGTTCGCCATACGCCCACGCGCCCTTCCTCGAAGTCCTTTATCGCGCCGGCGATCCCGAATACGACCAAATCGCGCTCGATACCATACGGCAACGCTGGGAATCGACCCTTGCCCGCCGCGATCTCGACACCGTATTCGAAGGATTCGGAGGCCCCTCACTCTGCCACAACGCCGGCGCCTCGGCGGCCTATTGCCTCAGCGCATACGTGCTCGGCGTTCGACGCGAAGGCCCCGTCACCGAAAAACGCATCATCGTAGACCCGCGTCCCGGCGATCTTGAATACGCGCGAGGAATCGTCGTGACCGAATTGGGGCCAGTGGACATTGCATGGAAACGCGACGCCAAGACATTCACGCTCGAAGTGACCATCCCAAAAGACGCGACGGCAACAATCCGCCTACCCGCCCACGCCGAAGATATCGTCGAAATAGACGGACGCCGCACGACGGACCTGCATCTGACCGAAGGCCCGCACATCTGCCGCGTCAATCCGTGACGCCGACAACGAGCGCTAACGGATTCGACATACGTTCGAATTGTCGTACGACGCCCTTGACGTATGTCGGGCAAGGAACGTTGCGCCGTTCACCCGAATATGCATTTCCCCCTCCTTATCTTCCCACTCGCCATTTCTCACTGCTCTTTTTTAGAAGATCGCCGATGGTGTACGGTGTGGAATCGTTATCTTTCGATTCCGGCGGTTTGCCCAAGGCTTGGATCCTTTCCAATCTCACCGGGTGCCTTTCGAGCGATTCGAGTATTGCACCGTGTGCTCGCAGGTAGATATTATCCTTCAACCAAGCGGCGATCCAAGTATCAAGCTCGGGTGACTCGACCTTTGCGTCGATCACATTCTTGAGGACCCAATAGGCATGGTCTTGGGAAATTTTGCCGATTATTGTGTTGACGACCTCGGAAATGGTCGCAGAATAGTATATCATCCCGAGCGTGAGACTCTTACAGACGAAACGCTTACGCCCGTCGTCAAAAGGTCCGCTCAAGTACGACAAGAAGCCGCCGGGATTGTGCGCCAATGTCCTCGACAGATTTGTCAACACGAAGTTACGATGTTTCTTCTCCAGATCTTTTCTCTTGGTGTAGTTGATGGCAAGCTCGATGTACTTGGGTGCCGCTTTCCCAGCGGTCAGGAGTACGGCAAGAATGTTTCCGGGATGCCTGCAACTTGGCTGGCTGATATACCATTCGCCGCGCTCTAACCAGTGATCGGCGTCATTGCTGCGAGCAATCATCGCCGGAAGAACCTGATCATAGTGCAGGTGTTCTTCGTTCTGCGATAACCAATTGCCAACTAAGTCCATCATATCGGCATCGCTGGAATTAGCCGCCACCAGCGCCGCAATCACGTGGTAAGTCTGCGGGTGGGTTGTATTCTCTGCCAGCCATTCCGTGGCGACCTGTTTGATCTCAACATCGTTCGGCCAAGCCGCCACCAGCGGGGCAATCACGTGGTAAGCCTGCGGGTGGGTTGTATTCTCTGCCAGCCATTCCGTGGCGAGACGCTTGATCTCAACATCGCCCTGCTTAATCTCAACATCGCCCTGCTTGATCTCAACATCGTTCGGCCAAGCCGCCACC
>CAIYET010000929.1 GCA_903925285.1 Candidatus Hydrogenedentota bacterium
GGACCGGATTAAAACTGTAGCGGACCACGCCGGTGCTGCAGTCATAGCGGGACGCGAAACTGTACCACATTTGCATCATAAGCGCGTCGGCTCCAAGAGAACCAGCATTGGGGGTCGACAACATGATTACCTTACCAATGGTGACCAGCCGGTTATTTGCAATAAAATCACGCGTAATGAGCCCGCCCATGCTGTGGGCAACAATGTTTATTCGGGCCGGCATGTTTCCGAGGCCATATACTTGCCGTATTTTATCCAGGATGTACGTGTTGAGTTGCGCGCTGTTGTAGGCAACTAGCTGTTCGCCATTCAGCACGTGCCCCTCGTTTTGAACCCCCGCCTGCGGCACTTCATTACAGTCCCACACTTGCTTGAACCCAAGTGTCTTTAATGCTTCCCTCAACGTATACCAATATCCGAAATTCTTGTTCGGGTCTTGGGTGCTCGTGTCCCAGTTTGTGTCACCCCCCATGCCTCTCACAAGCACAACAGGGGTATTGTGAGGGTCCTGTTCATAGATATACTGAGGCGTAATATCAAAGTTCACACGAGCCGTTGCACCAGCAACTACGGTTGCGCTCTTGGTATCGGGCATGAAACCGGACTTTACGGCCTGAAGCCCAATCTCACCGGGCTTTATATCGATTCGGTAGTACCCGTTGCTATCAGTCAAAATGGAGCCCCCAGAGTAATATATGCGAGCCTTGTCAATGGGTGGCCATCCCAGCGAAGTTGACTTTACGTATCCATCAACGGCGCCCGTGGTACTTCTTCCTCTTATGGTAAACGCCCCCGCCAGCGTCGACTGTAGCCCATCAGAGTTTCGCACAATAACATCCCAGGCACCGGGCGTCTTTCCACTGAGGGCAAAGTTGGAGACGATGCGCGTAGTAGCAGCTACATTCACCGTTGTACCAACAATATCCGACTGGCCAGCACGTCGCAGCACGACACTGGCCCCCGAACGGAAATTGTTGCCGTAAACATTGACTGTATACGGCGCGCCTTCGTTCAATCCACTGGTCGGTGAAACTGAGTTGATGGTGGGCGGCGGATAGGTGACGCTCAGCGTTACGCCTATCGTCTGCGGCGAATTCGATGCTCCCGCCGCTGAAATCGTGATCGTGCCGTTGTATGAACCGATGGCTAATCCGGTCGTGGCGTAGTTGACCGTAATGGAATCATGCTCGCCGGTGGATGAGCCGCTTGTTGGATTCACTGACAGCCACCCCACGTCATCCGAAAGGGTGTAGTTCAACGTGGTTGAACCCGCATTCCACAGGTCGAACGTCTGGCTTCCAGCGTTCTGTCCCACGACGCAGCTCGGGCTCAATGCAGACGGATTAAGTCCGATAGAGGGCGTCGGCGCAGGGTTTACCGTCAGCGTGACTGGAATCGTCTGTGGCGTGTTGCTTGCGCCCGCCGCGCTGATCGTAATCGTGCCGTAGTAGGTGCCCGTAGACTGCCCGGAGGCACTGTACGTGACAGTAATCGTATCGTACTCGCCGGTTGAGGTGCCGCTAGTCGGGCTGACCGACAACCAGCCAACATCGTCGGAGAAGCTGTAACTCAAGGTACCGAGTCCGGAGTTCCATACTTGGAAGCTCTGGCTGGATGGGTTCTGTCCCTGCGTGCATGAAGGATTCAAAGATGAA
>CAIYET010000930.1 GCA_903925285.1 Candidatus Hydrogenedentota bacterium
CACAGGCGCGGAAGCCTTGCGCGCGCCGGGGCGACGGCCATGTTCGGGTTCAAGCCGGCATGGAAAAGACCCGATTCAAACTCATGCCGCACGAAAGCGTCCGCACGCCTTCCGTGCTGGTATTGTCTTGGAACGGCAACGACCGCATGGTGGGCCAGAACCGTTTCCGGCGTCTCCTGCTCGAACACTACGTTCCGCATTACGACGGCACGCCGGTCAAGCCCCTGTTGGCGGTCTCGCCGCACGGGGTCGTAGCGTTCGAGAAAACAACCGAAGCCAATATGCTCGAGGTCATCCACAACATCGCCGCGCACAGCCTCCCGGTCGACTACTTCTGGATCGACGCCGGTTGGTTCACGTCGCCTGAAAACAACTGGGCGCGGGGCGTCGGGAATTTCCAGCCGGACCCGGCCCGTTTCCCGCGCGGCATGAAACCCGTTGCGGACGCCGCCCACGAAGCCGGCATGAAGTTCCTGCTCTGGTTCGAGCCGGAACGCGTCATGCCCGGGACGTTCCTGTTCGAGCAACATCCCGACTGGCTCCTGAAACCTACCTCCCAAATGCCTGTCACGCTGCAATACCAGTTCAAAGACCAATTTCATCTGCTCGATCTATCCCGCCCCGAGGCTGCGGCATGGCTCACTGAAACCATCTCGAACACGATCCGCGATGTTGGCATCGACGCGTATCGCAACGATTTCAATATGTACCCCTCGTTCTACTGGCGCGACAACGAGCCGCCCGATAGGCAGGGCATCAAAGAAGTCGAGTACGTGCAGGCCTTCTACCGCTATTTTGACGCCCTCCGCGAACAACATCCGCAACTGCTCCTCGATACGTGCGCCAGCGGCGGGCGGCGCATCGACATCGAGATGCTCAAGCGCGCCCTGATACTCACGCGTTCCGACTATCTCTGGGATCCGACCGGCCAGCAATGCCACACCTACGGACTCGCCCAGTGGCTGCCCATCACTGGAATCGGGTCAGCCGAGACCGATCGCTACAAGTGCCGGTCAGGATATGGCTCGCACTTCTCCTTCGCTTTCGACTGTTATTCGCACGACGACGCCCTGTGGGACTCCGTCCGCGCCGCGCTCGACGAATGCAGGGCGCTCGCCCCGATGTTCCGCAAAGACTTCTACGCACTCACGCCCTATTCAACGAAAAACGATGCATGGATGGCCTGGCAATTCCACGATCCCGAACACCAAAAAGGGCTTATTCAAGCCTTTCGGCGGCAAGACTGCCCCGATACCGCCATTCACTGCGTCCTCCACGATCTTTGCAAAAATCCAAAATCCGTCTACGATGTCACCGACCTCGATTCGCAAGAGACCGCACACATTCCAGCAAGCGCCCTGCTCGACACAGGGTTCACGATCACGCTCGCGCAAAAGCCTGCCGCCGCAATCTTCACATACGAGATCGACAAACAGAAGGAGAAATGACATATGCAGATTGTTTATTCGACACTTGTGTTGTTTTGTGCGATTGGAACGCCGGGGATGACTGCGAAGGCGATCACGCCTGCGGAGATGACTTCCTGGCGAATCGTATGCGACCCGTCCGCGACGGAGTCCGAACGGTACGCCGCCACCGAATTCCAGCGCCTATTCAAGGGGATGACGGGGAGCGAGTTGCCCGTTGTGGCGGAGGCGCTGGACGGAGTGGGGGCTGTGTTCATTGGCCCGGACGCGGTGGCGTGTTCCGGCAAACGATCCGATTGGGAGAAACTGGGCGAGGAGGCTTTGCGAATCCGTGTCGGCAAGAAGGCGGTGCATATTGACGGGGACCGTCCGCGCGGCACGCTCTACGGGGTTTACGAGTTCTTTGAGGAACTGTGCGGCGTACGCTACCTTACGTTTGACCATACCTACTTTCCTGACAATGTGATTGAAACAAGAATATGCTTTGGTACTCACCGCTACAACCCCGCCTTTGCGTTTCGCTGGTCCTTCTACGGCGAAACATCGAAGTATCCGGCGTTCGCGGCGCGTCTCCACACCAACACCGTGAGCGACGCCCCGGATCTTGGCGGAAAAACCGGATACCGCCTTGTGAGTCACAATGTCGCCTACCTCGTGCCGCCGGCAAAATATGGCAAGGAGCACCCTGAGTATTACGCGTTGGTGGACGGCCAGCGCAAGCTCGATATGGAAGGCGGAGGCCCGCAGTTGTGTGTGAGCAACCCCGAGGTGCTCGAGTTGGTCACACGGGCTGTGGCCGATGAGATCGAGAAGAACCCATCGGTGAAAAACATCAACATCGCGCAGATGGACAACGCAAGCTACTGCACGTGCGAGAACTGTGCGGCCATCGACGCGCGCGAAGAGTCTCATGCGGGCGCCCACCTGGCGCTCGTCAATGCCGTGGCCGAGCGAATCGAGAAGACGCATCCCAGCGTGCTCATCAGTTGTTATGCGTACCAGTACACGCGCAAACCGCCCAAGACGCTCCGCGCGCGGCACAACGTGCTCATCCAGTTGTGCAGTATCGAGTGCTGCGATTTGCACGCCGTAAACGATCGTTCCTGCGCGTCGAACCGGTCCTTCTGCGAGGACATGGCGGGATGGAAAAAGAAGGCCGATAACCTCTTCATCTGGCACTACAACACCAATTTCAAGGGCTATCTGCTGCCCTTTCCCAACCTGCGCAGCA
>CAIYET010000931.1 GCA_903925285.1 Candidatus Hydrogenedentota bacterium
ATCGTACTCCTTGTTCGACCCTTTAAGGGTCGATGGTTAGGCATTTGTGCACGTGGGTTGCCACCCACGGCTATTCATGTTTCTCCCCTCCGGGGAAATTGAGTTGAGGCAACAACTTTTCGAAAGATTGAAGCTCCGATGAAGTACGCTAAATCCGGAAGAGCCAGAAATACGCCTCTTCCGGATTGAGCACCTTGCCTTTACTCGGCGTTTGAAGTGCCTACGCCAACTCTTCGTGGGGACATGGGGTTCCAATGCGGCTATCCACTTCGGAATCTCGCGTGAACGTCAGAGACGTGGTACAATGGCAATCTTGGGCTTGAGGGCGAATGCTGCGGAACTTTTTCGCCCGCCACGGGATGAATGTTTGCAAGGCTGGGGAGAGGCTGTGGCGCACCCCCTGGGAGAACAACGATGGTCATTATCACCCGCCTAATCATGTATATGGCGATGACGTTGCTTGGCATCGTGTCGATGTGGACGACGTACGTCAGCCTGCACGACTCGATCTTGCCGGAACCGGTTATCCGTCTTCATTTGGGGACGAACGTCGTTTGGGACTGTTCGATCTTCGCGCTGGGACTATCGGTGGCGATCGGTATGATGCTGTTCGCACTGAAGGTGGCCATCATCGATGAGCAGAAGCGCCTGAACGTTCTCGGTCTGCTCGGTTTGACGGTAGTCGGGTTTATCAGCATCTCGTTCAACCTGGACGTACTGTATCGGACGGCGGACCGGGACTTTTTCGTGCGGTATTCGTCGGAGAAGATGCGGGCGGTTTATGAGGACTACCTGCGCAATGTGCAGACGGAACTGCTCGCCAAGGAACAGAAACTGAAGAAGGAGGTGGCCAAGCAGGAGGGCGAGCTGGACGCGGAGGTCAAAGGCTTGCGCCGTGCGCCCGAGGGGTACGGTAAAATGGCCAAAGAGGAAGACTACAAACTGACGGTCCTGCAGAAGACGGCTGCGGTAGACCTCGAATCCATCGAGGCGGCGATCGAGAAGAAGGAAGAAGCCGATACGCTGCTCAAGGCGACGCGTCCCGCGAAGATCGAGGACGTCGCTGAACTCCAGAACCAACTGCGTGTCGTCATCAAAGACGTTGGCGCGCATTCCGTCGTGCCCATGCCCGAAATTGTCAAGATCGAGAGTCCTCTGTTCGTCGTATTCGCGAAGATTTTCGACTACAAAAATATTGGCATCAAGGAGATTTTCTTCGTCATCATCGCGTTCTTCCTTGACCTGGGCGACATCATCGGCTACAGCCTGATTCCGAACAAGCCCAAGAAGAAACAGGAACCGACGCCGGATTTCGAGCAACCCGAACGGATCATGCGCGCGCGATTGTCGGAAGCGCCTTGCATCGTGCCGCGTCTCGAACTCGTCGAGGAGCCGCAACCGGCGCTGCCCATGGATGATCCGCCCGAAGCTCAACCCGTCGCCGTGCCCGAAACCCACCGCCCCTTCGGCATCCGCTGGAAGTAGGGCGTGGAAGAATAGGCCTCACAAGTGGGCGCGCAGACGAACATGGACGGACACGGACGGACGCGGACAAACCCTCACTTCGCCAACAGCCGGTCGATTTTCGCGTCGTTGGGCATACCAAGTTCGAGCGCCTTCTCGTAGCATGGACGCGCCGCTTCGGCGTCGTGCTTTTTCGTGGCATACCACCATGCGAGGTTGAACCACGCGGGGCCGAAATCGGGATTGGCTTTCGTCACTTCGGTGCACTGCGCGAGGGCGTCGTCGAGTTGATTGTTGTGTGCGAGATTCACGGCGCGTGCATTGCCGGGTTCGATCCATGCCGGATCGAGCGCGACGGCGTTACGAAAATGGTTCTCGGCTTCGGAGAACCGCTTACGGCCCATTGACGCGATGCCGAGATAGTATTCGCCGTTCGCTTCTTCGGCAAGTCCCAGGTCGCACAATAGGGCCGAGATCGCGCCGTCTACCGCCGTCTCGTACCGCGTGCGGATCGTCGCGCCGCCGTCGCCGGTCCAACGCTCGACGGCGTCCTTCTCGACCGTAAGCCGCAGATGGACGATATCCGAGCCGAGTTGCTTGGTAGGATCTTTGAGTTTGGTGTTCGCGAGGATCGGGTCTGCGGAAACCACGATTGCGCCGGACCACAGTTTGTGATTGTCGGCCACGCGCGTCAGTCGGCCTTCGATCTTAGCCGCGAGCAGACCTACGTAACCGAAAATGCCATAGGTCATTTTCAGGTCGAGCAGGACATCGCATCCCCCTTTCGTAGCGCCCTGGTAACGGGCACTTTGCGCATCGTATTCGCTGTTGTAACCGGCCGTACTCGTCAGCGGCGCAATCCGGCTTACCCCTTGCGGCAATACCTGCGACAACCTGGTTGCGAGCCTTTCCTCAAAGACTGCGCCGGCGTCGTAATCGCCCAGCACTTCTCGCACGGTCTTCAGGTACTTTTCGTTGACAATGGCGTCGATGCCGGCGCCAAGAATGATCGCACTCGAACTGAAAACCTGTAGCGTCTGCCGTATGGGCGACACGGACACGATCATTTCATATTGCGACGCCCTCAGCGACCATGCCGGGAATGCGGCATCGCGCAGACTGGTGGGGTTCGGGTTTGCCGCCCAGCCGGGCAACGCAATAATGAGGACGAGTAAACAAGAGACTGAACTTGTTGTCTTTCCCATAATCCGCATCTCCTCTTGGTGGATTGTTCGATTCCAGCATCGGAATGTGTGCGCGGCTAAAGTTCCGCGATCCGTCTGCCGATAATAGCATCAGCGACGGATAAAATCCACGTGGGGTGGACAAAGGTCGTGCGCTCGCGCACGACAAATGGAAAGGTCGATCATGGTAAATGCTATAGCAGGCAATTCTTACTCGGCAAATGTTTACGCGGACAAGCAGGAACAACCGCGAATCATCCCGCGCGATTTGAAAGTTGAATCTCCCAAGGACACGTTGATTTTAGGCAAAGGCAAACCGCTTAGTTCGGACCAGGCTATGGGCGTAGTGTTCGAACGGGCGATGGACAAGCTCCGTAGCGTCGTGAGCGACGCGCGCCAGGCCCTCGGAATGACGGACAATGCCCCGATCGACACGTCGCCGGACGCGACGGGCAACCGCATCGCGGATTTCGCCTTGGGCGCGTTCGACAAATGGCGCACGCAGCACAAGGATGTCGCCGACACTGACGCACGCAAGCAGTTCGCGGATTTCATCGGAGCCGCGGTCCAGCAGGGCATCAAGGAGGCTCGCAGTATTCTGAGCGCTCTCAATGCCATGGGCAATGACGTGAGCAGCAACATCGACAAGACATGGAGCACGGTTCAGAAACGCCTGAACGATTTCGTGGGCAACGCCCAATAGCTATTCCTGCTCGTGGTCTTTCCACTTGCATTCCCACAAGCCGCCTCGTATTGACCCCGCGAGGCGGCGCCCCTTTTTCGCCATGCGGACCAACACGGTCTTCGATGGATGCCACAGTTGCTTAGGGACAATAA
>CAIYET010000932.1 GCA_903925285.1 Candidatus Hydrogenedentota bacterium
ATTTCACTTGCTGACAACGATACGCGATCACCGCCTTGTCCAAGTATCCTAACCCTTGCGAATTGGCTCTTGAGTTCAGTTGAAATCATGATAGAACATACCTCCTGGTTTCTTCAAACAATTTGAGTTGGGTGTCTTCATCATCAATGAATTCTTTGAGCATTCGTTCGGTCTGCCTTAGCGCGGGACTCATGCCGTTCGATTGCGTGAGTGAAAACTGGAAATGGGGTCGCTTAGGTTCGTACACAACGCCAAAACCGTATTCCGTGACAATGTGGGCGGCAATGGTTTCGGCAAGAAGAGGCGGGACCGCGTTGGATATCTGTTGAAGACATGAAGCTGCCGTGCCGGAAAAAATGTAGTTGTCAGGAAACGTTTGCAGTCTCGCGCACTCACGCAGCGAGAGCGGACGGTTCTCTGATGGGTGAATGAACTCGCGCATTGCTGCCCCTGTGATTGTTAAGGCCGGTTCGTCTGCAATGAATCGCTTTATTCCCGAAGGTGCGCCGCCCCTTCTTTCTGTCGGTGTTCCGTCGCAGACCCGACGATTTGCACGACGTTTGAAGGAGTCATGTTGAAGTTCTTCCGGAAGGTCTTTCATCGTCTGGCCGGGTTCGAGCATAGCAATTCGCGCCCGTTGATCATCACCCTGGGGGAAGTAAAAGTGTTGCGCTACATCAGTTTGGTCGGATCTCAACCATTTTTGCAGATCGTTTTGTGGAGGGTGCGTATATTTCATGACGCAAGTGGAATCTGTGGTTGCTGGCGGTAGATCGGAAGTGGCCTCAACAAATGTCGCGCCTGATTTGCGGAAGATCGCCCCGCTGACGTTATGACTATGAGGAGGAAATCGGAATATGTAACCGAGTCGATTGCCCACCAACACAACCCTCTTTCTCCTTTGGGGTACGCCATATGCATGGGCATATATCTTTTCAAGGGTTACGTTGTAGCCGAGCGATAACAATGCCTTTACAGTCTCGCAAATGTACTGACCGTCCCACGCCGTCAAAAGCCCCTCAACATTTTCCATAAGGAACCATTTTGGGCGCAATGCGTCGAGGATTCGGATGTATTCAGTTAAGAGTTTGTTTCTCTCGTCGTCCCAGAATTTCTGTCCAGCACTACTGAAACCCTGACACGGTGGGCCACCGAGGAGAATGTCCACACCGTTAGGTAGTGTCGCCGGATCAAGTTGCCGAATGTCTTCCTGCCGGACGTTTGCAGACGGGAACAAGTTCTTGTAGGACTGAACGGCGTCAGCATCAATATCCGTTGAGAAAAGGAGATCAAAGCCGGCCCGTTTGAAGCCAAGGGACAGACCACCTGCTCCACAAAATAGCGCCACTGCTTTAGGTTGCTGTTTCAAATAAAATGATAATGATAGGAAATTGCTTTTCGCGCGCGCGCCTGTACTGAGCGCCGCACGGCTGAGGAAGAATTGTTTTTTCGGCTCACCAAGCCTTCTGTAACGCTAACAAATGGCAGACGCACCGTCAATAGAGAATGTTCGCCTATCTTCCGCCGCTCTTGGCCAAGCACCCCGGCTGGTTTCGCGGATGCGGAGCCCAAAAACAGGTCGAGTGGAGCGGAGGCGCGACATGATTAGG
>CAIYET010000933.1 GCA_903925285.1 Candidatus Hydrogenedentota bacterium
ACACCATCGTGTTCATGGATGTAGAGAAGTCTCACGGATGTCCCGATCTGTACTTTCTGAGCAGTTCCTCCACTCGATCCTCATTGAACTCTACACCGGCCCACGCCTCCAGCGCGTGAATGACCTCGTGCATAATGGACTCTGCCACGACGTATGGAACGTGCTCTGGCTCGATGTCATGAGTGTCTACAGCTGCCATCAGGGCGCCAATGTTCAATCCCACTTTCGCCGGAGCACCATCCTTTACCGATCCATCGTCCAGGAACGCCGCAAACCCAGGCATCCAATCTTGCTGGTAGACGTCAACTCTCACTGGCCACCTCCATGGGAAGCTTAAGCGGATTGTGCTTCGGGCAGTAGTCTTTGTCTCCGACACGGTAGGCATGACGACTGCAGAGGGGAGCGCTGCAGGTACAGTGCTTTTCCATGGTATTCGGTCCATCGCAAAGTCTTGTGTGAGGCGCCCCACACACCACGCATGGAAGTATCCGGCGTTCGCGCGTGCAGATGAAGCCTCTGATGGTGGATCCATCGTATACCTTGAGACTGAATGGTGTGCAGGGCATGGTTCTCATCCTCAGAAATTCCGGATCAGAACCTCGGAGATCTCCTTCGCCCGGCTGGACGGATCCACGTGGGCATTCGAGCCGGAGTACTTCGTGGTGACCTTCTGAATCTTGAAGGGGGAGAAGATGCTCCGGACGTCCGGCACATCGTTCAGCGACAATAGGAACCGTCCCTTGATGGCGCTCAGTTGATCCCGTAGGCGCTCGTAATCCTTCGGACCGAACGGGACCGCGTAGCCGGCCGTGGCCCAATACGGAGGATCCAGGTAGAACAGCGTCTCAGGGCGATCGTAGCGCCGAATGCACTCGCAGGCGTCCATGTGCTCGATGACGACCTTAGACAGGCGCCAGTGGACCTCCAGGAGGCGCTCCGCGATGTTCGACAGGTTCAACCTGGCCGGCCCGGTCGCCGTGGTGCCAAACGTCCTCGCGTGGACCTTCCCGCCGAACCCGAGGCGCTGCAGGTAGAAATACCGGACCGCCTTCTGCACGTCGGTCAGCGTCTCGACGTTCTTCATCGTCTCCAGGTCGAAGATCCGCCTGGAGGTGACCGCGTACTTGAAGTAGCGCAGGAACTCCTCCAGATGGTTCTGAATCACCCTCCAGAACGTGACCAGCTCATTATCCATGTCATTGATCACCTCGCACTTCGACGGTTCCTTCGCGAACAGGACCCAACTGGCCCCGCAGAACGCCTCGCAGTAGCAAATGTGATCCGCCGGGATCGCGCTGACGATCTTGTCGGCCAAACGGCTCTTCCCACCCAGGTAATTTAACGGACTATGCATCTCTCTCTCCCTCTGCTATGGTGCCGCGCTTTTTTTTGAGCGCCACGTCGGTGGACAGTCGCGGCACGATGTTTGGCGCTGGCAGGCGTCATTCAGTTTGAGGGATTCGCAGTCCCGATTCTTGTTCATCGACACTTACTCAGCTTCGACAAATTCACAGTGTTCACGGCAGCCTGGGCAGATTCCGCTGCCAACTTCTATGCAGCCTGCGCCATGCGCCTTGGCGCCGCAGCAATCGCTAACCATGGAAGTGCTTCCTTCACGTGTCTTGACGACCGTGTCGATCTCCCAGGGAGCCGGTGCCCACTGCACCAACTGTGCAGGCTCTCGCGTCTTCTTGAAGAACCTACGCAGATCCGACCAGTCATCAAACCCGTCCGCCTGTGCGAACACGTCGAGCGGGGGCACGATGAAACCGGAGTTGTCCTCGTTCCAGATGGACAGCGTGGTCTCGTAGATCAAGATAGGGCGCACGCGGATGCATGTCCGCGTCATGAAACGCCTCGGGCGAAACCGCGATCCAGTTTGCATGTATAGCGTCTCCCCTGCTCGATGCGGACGCGCGCCCAGAACGCGCACGGTGTGGACCTTGGTTCCGTTGAGGATGCGCGGCACAAAGCGCTCCATGTAGTTGACGCAGGGCATGGTCCTATTCCTCCTCCACGTAGCTCGTCTTGCCCGTCTGTTGACTCCATAACTCCGTGACGCCTACCCCGCTGATCCCCAGATATTTTCTGCCGGTCGTGTTGTCAGTGATGATCAGAATCTCTCTGGAGTGGTTGTTATACCCCGCGTAGAAGTTCCCCTGGGACTCCACGTGGAAACGTGTTGCAGCTTGCGCAACAGACATCGGTACCTTTTTAGGTCCAAAGTCATCACACCCCGTCATGAACAGGGCTGAGACGACAACAGCAATCCTGTTATTCATCAGCCACTTCACACACTCGCGGATCGCGGATAAGTGGCGAACGCTGCCTTTTTGCGCCTGGTAGGTTTGCCACACTTCATCACGTAAATCCTGTGGAAGACGATCCCAGCAAGACGAACAAACGAGATGCCAGGT
>CAIYET010000934.1 GCA_903925285.1 Candidatus Hydrogenedentota bacterium
AGCAGCGTCTGGATGCCAGACTGAATAGCTTCCGAGGAGCTGGTATCGACACCCTTGATGCCTAACGTCAATCCCATGAAGCTGCCGAATATGCCCAATCCCAGCAGGATGCCGGGCACGGCGCCCCAATTGCATATTTCGGCACGAGTAGGCCATCGAATACGGCGTAGCGCGAGCAGTGAATTCGGGTGAGCGCGAGCGGGTAATACGGGACGCGCGAGCGGTAAGTCCGCAGGAAGGGTTTGGGGTATGGCATCGGGGGAGTGCAGGAGGGAAACCGCGGGATTGCCGGTTTCCCTCGGAGCGTAGCGACGAACCGGTTCAGCTTTCTTGGATCTTTTTACGGTTCTTTCTGAGGGAGTCACCTTTGAGGATGATCTTGTGTGCGTTATGCACGAGTCTGTCAAGGATGGCGTCCGCCCGTGACGGATCGCCGATCATGGTGTGCCATTTCTCGACGGGCACTTGGCTGGTGACGAGCGTGGAGCGCAAGTCGTAGCGGTCTTCCATGAGTTCGTGCATATGGTGGCGTTGCTCTTCACTCAACGGGGCGAGCCCCCAATCGTCGATGACGAGCAGGTCGTTGCGGGCATAACTGGCCAGCAGCCTTCGGTAGCGTCCGTCGGCCTTGGCGATGGTGAGATCTTCGAAGAGGGCCGGGGCACGGACATAGAAGGCCCGGTAGCCTTCGCGGCAGGCTTTGTGGGCCAGCGCACAAGCGATGTAGCTCTTGCCTACGCCGGTGGGGCCGGTGATAAGGCAATTGTGATGTTCGCGGATCCAGCGGCAGCTTGCCAGGGAGAGCAGGGCGGTCTTATCGAGGTTTCTGGGGTGACGGTAGTCGATGTCCTCGACGATGGCGGTCAGGCGCAGTTTGGCCTTGCGCAACCGGATTTCCAGGCGATGGTTGTCGCGTTGGGTCATCTCGCGGTCCACGAGCAATCCGAGACGGTCTTCGAAACTGAGCGGGTCGTAGGGGCTTGAATTGCGCTGTTCCTCCAACGCCTGGGCCATACCGAACAGGCGCAGTTGTTGCAGTTTGTCTATCGTGGGTTGGTACAACATGTTTCACGTTCCTTTCGGCCTTAGCGGTAGTATTCGGGGCCACGGATGTTATCGTGGTCGATGGGTGGTTTCTCGGCGGTTTCTTGCGGCAGGGGCAGTTTGTCCAAGCCGCGTTTGAGGATGGATTCGATGCTTTGGAAGCCAATGGCCTTGGTAGCCAGCGCACGGGTGCAGGCCGCCTCCAGTCTTTCGAAACCATGTTCTTTGCCCAGACGCATCAACCCCAGACAGGCGCGAAAGCCCTGCTGCGGATGGGGACGGCTGCGCAGAATGGCTTCCACGACGCGAACCGTTTCCGGCCCCGTTTTTTCGGCCCAACGTACGAGTCGCTCCGGCGTCCATTCGGCATAATCTTGGTGGCTCTTGGGCATATGGGCGACCAGGGTGGCGTACTGTCCCTGGCGCTGCAAACGCAGGTGGCTGGCCACGCGCTTGTTCTTGTGCAGGCACTCGACGGCGGTAATGGTTATCCGGACATCGAGCGTTTGATTCACAAGTTGGTAGGGGACGCTATAGTAATTGCCCTCGACCGCGACATGGTAATCGATGTTGACCCGCGCCTTTTTCCATTCGGCGTATTCGTACGGGTGTTCCGGCAAGGGCAAGAGGGCGGGCTTATCCAGTTGCTCAAATAGCGAACGCCGGCTGCCCGGAAGTTTCTGGAAAGGGCGCTCGTTGTATTGAAGCAGCAGCCCGTCGATGGCCTGGTTCAGTTCGGCAAGCGAAAAGAACGTGCGATGGCGCAACGCGGCGAGAATACGCCGTTCAACATCTTGTACGCCCTTTTCCACCTTGGCCTTGTCTTTGGGTTTGCGGACACGCGCCGGCAGAATAGCGCAGCCATAATGTTCGGCCATCGCTTCATAGGTCCGGTTTACTTCCGGTTCATAGCGGTGGGCCACCGACACGCCCGCCTTAAGATTGTCTGGAATGACCAGGGCCGGAACGCCGCCCAGATATTGGAAGGCATGGACATGAGCCATGATCCATTCCGGAAGGCTTTGGCTCCCACACGCCTCGACATACGTGTAGTTGCTCGCGCCCAATACCGCCACGAAAATCTGTGCCGCGCGGACTTCACCCGTCTTGCCATCCGTGATGGGCATCGTTTGGCCGCAATAGTCCACGAACAGTTTCTCGCCCGCTTTGTGTTCTTGGCGCATGGGCAAATCCAACGTCTCACGCCACGTCCGGTAATGAAAACAGAACTGCGTGTATTGGAACCCGTCGGGATGGGCCTCCTTATACTCTTCCCAGATCAGGCGCAACGTCACGCCCTTGCGCTTGAGTTGCCGATGGAGTTCTACCCAGTCCGGAACAAAATGCGGCCCCGCTTCCTCGACAGGAAAAAGACGCCGCTCCAACGCTTCGTCCGGCAATTCATCCGGAAGCGGCCACGACAACCCCGCTTCCTTGGCCCGGCGCACATATTTCGATACCGTGCTGCGCGACAACGAACAACTCGCCGCCACCGCACGATCACCCAGGCCACAGGCCCACTTCAGACGCAATACTTCCCTGATTCTTCGCATAGAGACTTACTCCTTGGCATGAAATGCCGTCGAAATTCCTGGCCACTGCGGCCAAGAAACGGCACACAATACCCAACGTCGCCTCTATGCTTGTTCCCCAAACGGCCTACCCCCGTATTCGACGCTCGCGAGCGCCGTTTTCACTGCTCGCGCTCAGCCGTTCTTAGCGCTCGCGCTGCCCCGTACGCACCCACTGCTCGCGACCGAAATATGCACCCACATGCAGTCCGTCGTGTTCGCGCCAGAAGGCGATGCGTGCCATGCCGCCGAATACGAGTATGAGAATGATCGTGTTGCACAGCCCTTGATG
>CAIYET010000935.1 GCA_903925285.1 Candidatus Hydrogenedentota bacterium
CCCACCGGGCACAGTTTCGAGAACCAATGCTCGGTGGTGAGGAAGGGAAGCAGCACCGCAAGAACGATCAGGCTGAAATACGGCAGGGCTGAGAAGAACCGGGGAATCGCGATCGTGCGCGCCTTGATTCGGCCGATTAGCTCTTGCAGAAGGCCGACCGGACAAAGCCACCCACATGCCATTCGTCCAACCAACAGCCCCAGGATCATCAAATGGCCAAGCAGGAAATACGGAATCTGATGTATGGCGGAGTAATGCTGGAGCGTGCCTATCGGGCAGGCGAAAGTCGTAGTGGGACACGAGTGGCAGTATAGGAAGGGTACACAGATGCCTTTCAACGGCCCCGTGTATAACTTCTTTCGGAAGAGAACGGATAGATAGAGATTGACGATCAGCAGGCCAAATACCTGGACCGGATTTCGGAGAAGTCTCCATCTTCCGCCCATTTCCATTTCCTTTTCGTTTCGGGTCCGATTCGAATGCACGTTGCGGTCGCAACCTGGGCCAACGATACGATACGCCTTGAGGATCCTGAATTGCGGCGAGAGTTCTTTGGGGCGTCGCTACGCACGGCAGCGACAGGGATCATTGGATCCCGATGCACGCCAGTCAAAGCGTGGACGCGTTGTTATAGGTTTCGAACGGATTTCCCCGCACTATTCCTACTATCAACAGAGCTACGGCGAACGCAAACAAAAGTAGGGTGAATCGCCGAACGTTTGGGATCATGCTACTACCATTTATGTTGGCGTTCATATGATTTGTCTCCTGAAGTCTACGGATTTGTATCCTGAACTGAATTCATCGGATGGCGCCGCCATGACGCCGGAATCACCCACCCGCTCAGGCCGCCAGCGAATACTCGTTGTGGTAATTGGCGGTGGATCTCGGGACGCCCGGTTGGATGTTTGCTGCCACTTGGGCGGTTTGCACCACACTCGCAACACGGTTAACCGGTGTTGATAGACCGAAGCCCGTAAACTCGCCCTTGGGACCGGCGATGGCCGTATTGATGCCGATGATTTCCCCGTAGATATTGGCCAACGGCCCGCCGCTCGATCCGGGGGACATGTAGGTCTGGGTCCGAATCATTCTATGGTATGTTCTCGCGCCGACATTGAACGATTGCCCCCTATCGCAAACGGTTCCCGACGTGAACACATTGCTGTTGGAACCCACTGGATTTCCCATGGCAAAAATAAGGTCGCCGGCATTGACGGAGTCCGAATTGCCAAGCCGGGCACAAGGTAGATCCGTGTTTGTATTGACCCGTATCAGCGCAAGGTCATTTTCGGCATCGGCCCAAGCCACCTCGCCTGAATACGCAAATACCGTGGGGGAATACGTCTGAATGCCCAACTCGGAGGCCCCCTCAACGATATGGAGATTGGTCAAGACCGCTTGTGGCCCAACGATGATGCCGGACCCATGCACGCGTTCAATCTGGCCGTTCAATGTCTTGGCGCCGTCTATGCCCACAGTGACGCAATTCAGCATTCGGGCGATATCGTTATATGTTTCCTCCAGACTTTTCGTCGATGCTTCAGGTGCCTTGGTCTTCTGCAATAGGGTTGTCCCATCCGATTGTCCATTGGACCAATGATCCGCCATCTCTTCGTTGAAACGTTTGGTACCCAAACTAAAGTTGGCGATTAGCGCGACTACAATAAGTACAAAGGAGAGGAAGACGACCCAGTAGACAAGAAACGTTCGTTGCCCGAACACTCGCGCCCTTTTCTGGGAAGTCCTGGTTTCGTTTTCCATTCCGATTAATCTCCAAGTCTAATCCTAGCCATGTCGCACGATGCGTTACATGCTCCGTCCCATCTGCGGATGGACAAAAAAGCACACACAACCACGCCAAATAGAAAGCAAGATTCATGCCGAAATATAGAGTTGTGCGTTAAGTTGTTTTTTACAAGGCAGTTAGGAAGTCTTAGGTATCGAGATTTCCGAATGAAGACTCGCATAATGCGACGGTGCGAGGCATATACTGTTGCAGAAACGCGAAACTAATGCGCCTTTTGCGACCGCCCGTCTTTGGTGGGAAGCTCGATGCCGAGCTTATTGACCTTGCGGTACAACGTACTGGGATGCATATTCAGGGCTTGGGCGGCGGCCAGACGGTTGCCTCCGCATCTTCGGATGATATCGGCAATGTGCATGGCCTCGATAGCCTTGATCGTCGCATTTGTTGGGTGTTCCGATCTTTCGGCGGTGCGGCCATTACCGGGTGGCGACGGCAAATATTGGGCATCGATCAGACCGCCCTGGCATAGGACGAATGCGTGCTCGATGATGTTGGATAATTCACGGATATTGCCCGGGTAATCGTAGGCCATGATCACCGCCATGGCCTCGCCCGACACGCCGGGGACATTCTTGTTTTGGAGTCGATTGAACTTGGCCAGGAAGTGGTCCACGAGCAACGGGACATCTTCGCGGCGTTCTCGCAGGGACGGCAGTTCGACACGGACTACGTTGATTCGGTAATAGAGGTCCTCCCGGAAGGTACCCTTGCGGACGAGCTTTGCGAGGTTCTTGTTTGTGGCCGCAATGACCCGCGCATCCACGGTGAGTGTTTTCTCGGACCCCAATGGTTCGAACGTGCCTTCCTGCAGTACACGGAGCAGGCGCGCTTGCATGGCGGGAGATATGTCGCCGATCTCATCCAGGAAAATGGTCCCTCCATGCGCCAACGAGAAGCGTCCCAGTTTTTTGCGTCGCGCATCTGTGAATGCCCCGGCTTCGTATCCGAACAACTCCGATTCCAACAGCGCGTCTGGTAATGCGCCGCAATTGATGATCACAAAGGGCTTGTTGCGTCTGTCGGACAAGTTATGAATCGCGCGCGCGAACAACTCTTTGCCTGTGCCGCTTTCGCCTTCCAGCAGGGCGGTGCTGTTGCTTTGGGCAATTTGCGGAAGGATGTCGAATATACGCCGCATGGCGGAACTTCGGCCAACGATGTCCTCACAGGTGTACTTGTCTTGCAGTTCTTTTCGAAGTTCCTCGACCACGCTGAGGTCGCGAAAAGTCTCGACCCCACCCATCACATTTCCATCTTCGTCGCTCAGGATAGCGGTGGAGATGCTGATGGGGATACGCCGCCCCGCGGCATTCTGAATGTCTAACGCCAAGTCGACGATGGGACGACCGGTACGCATGGTCTTGCCCAGAGCGCATTCGGTCTCGCATATGCTCGAATGGAAGATGTCACGACAGGGACGGCCAATGGCTTGGTCGCGCGGCACACCGGTGATGCGTTCCGCGGCCCGGTTAAACGAGGTGATACGCCAGTCTTCGTCGACAGTGAAGACGCCATCCGCGATGGAATCCAGAATGATGTTCTTGGTCTGTTCTTGGTTTTGTTTCTTCATGGCGCTTTGCATATCCATCGTTGCCGTCAAACGAGGTTCTACGCTCATAACCGTTCATCTCAACCGTTTTCAGCGGATGCTCCCTGTTCCCGCCACCACACTTTCCACTGTGCCTTAATTTTGTCTCTCTCTTCCAACGTGCCTTGGGGATCGAACGGAATGTTCCGGTGACTCAGCTCCTTCAGCGTCCTGTGGGCCGCTTCGCGAACCTTCACGTCTTCGTCGTCCAGAGCAGCGATAACGTGTGGAATCGAGCCCTTGCTCTTGAGCGTTCCCAAGGCGCTTACCACCGCACGCCGCACGGACACATCGTCATCCTTCATCATCCTATGAAGCTTCGGAACGACGTCGGGTGAACCGGTCCAACCCAGACACATCACCGCCCGATGGCGCACGCTCGGCTCGCGGTCCTTCAAAGCTCTCGTCAAATGGGGAATGGCTTTCTCACCCCCAAGCTTATAGATCCCGCTCAGCGCCGCGACCCTGACCCGCGCGCTGTCATCGGCCGCTGCCCGTTCGAGTACGGGGAGACCTTCTTTTGCCTGGCGTTCGGCCAAGGCGCCAACGCTCCGCGCACGGGTCGCCTCATGAGGATGCTCCGCCAGCACGGTAAACAATCGATCGACGGCGGGATTCGCAATCGCGATCAGTTTTTTTGCGGCACTCTCGCTGAGGTACCCGGTGCTTTCCACACCCCGAACAACACCCATGAAAGCCATTTTCTCCGAGGCCAAAGCAAACTTGGCCTGTTCCGCGACTTCTTCACTGGAAAGCCGTCTTGGCCTCGACGATGGCGTCCGTTCAACATCTCTAGGCTCTTCTGCCGGCACAGGCGAGACTTGCTCTTGTGACGGCGCAGTCTCCGCTGCCAGTTCAGGTTGTTCAGCCGCCCCGGGTTCCTCTGTCGCTGCAACTACTTCGGCTGGCGCCGATTCCGCGACAGGTTCAAGTTGCTCGACCGGCATTGGCGCTTCTTCGGGCTGAACTTGCTCAACCACCCCAGGCCCTTCCTCCAACGTACCGACCTCCGGGATCGCAACGCTCCGCAATTCAGCGCTGCTTTCCGCATCCTCGGCAATAACTTGCCCGGCGGCACCAACGGGAGCGTTATCCGTGGTCGAAGCAGCGATGGGCTCCACCACAGGATCTAGAGCGTCCGTGGACTCGATTGGCTCGGTGAGAACAGTCGGCTCAAAAGATTCAGGCGTGGCCGTCTCCTGTTCCAGGGATGCCCCTTCGCCTTCTTGAACTATCGCTATTGGTTCACGTTGGGTTGCGGGTTGCGCTGCTGGAGACTCGGCTTCACTTTTCGCGTCTTCCGAGATGCGCTGCGCTTCTCGCTGAGCCTGCAAGGTCTTGAGTTCCTCGCTCAATCGCGCAATCTCTGCTTCATGCTGCCGAATCGTGTCTTCGACCTGCACGACTTCGGCCTTGCCGCGCCAAGCGTCCCCCTTGCGGCGAAGGACCGCCAAGATGGCCGCTTCCTTCTCTCTCAGCAGACGCGACAGGTCCTGCTGCAAGAGTCGAACGCGTTCTTGCACGCGATGTTCGCCAGAGACAGTACTTATAGGCTTAAGGAGATCGCTCGTGCGCATAAAGATCACCCTCTTCGCTCCCCCCGATGCTCCAAGGGCTTGAACACTCACGCGCCCCACGGCCTCGAACATGGATCCGGTCTTTTGCGCAGCGTAAGCGGAGTAACCCGCCGCAAGGCCACCGCACTTGCCCAGCCACGAAATACCCCTTGCAGCCCAGTCGCGGGCAGGCTGGTCGTTTGACTCGATCACACAAGGTTCCGATTCGACGTGTTCGTTTTCCATAGCCGTTTCTCTCCGCAGGCAGCTCTTTCGCTGGACGCTCGCTGAGCACGTCGCTCTTGAACAGGACCACAGCGTCGCCAAGTATTCTATGCTACGGAGATCAATGCATGCAAAACGCGCTGGGAAAAGGCGAAAAGACAATCGATCTTTTCCTTCCAGCACCCACTTCACGTATACTGCCGCACTCTTGCGAGACCACTATAGGTCAGGGAACTCAATTTGAAGAAATGAGGAACGATGATATCATCGGTTTCGGATGAGTTGCTATTCTTCCAGGATGCTTGTACAGACTGCTATAAGACGGCGCGCGAGGCCGCAGCCGAAAGGCGCAAAGTAGCGGGGTACATGTGTTCGTACTCCCCCCAGGAACTGCTGCACGCGGCGGGATATTTCCCCGTGCGCGTTATAGGCCGCCTCGGCGCAACGCCACGCGCGGACGCACTGATGCAATCCTTCATTTGTAGTTTTGCGCGTAGCGCCTTCGACGCCGGCCTTTCGGACGAGTTCGATTTCCTCGATATCATGCTCTTCGCGCACACGTGCGATACCATGCAAAATCTTGCCGACCTGTGGCAAGGCAACTGTCCCGGCATGAAGACGATCATCACGTCATTGCCCAACGTACACGCCGGTCCGGCATCGACCGTATATTTCCGGAAGGAACTCGAACGCGTCCGCAGTTGCATCGAGGCCATTGCAGGCCCGATTGCGGACGAGAAACTGATCGAGAGCATCCACCTGTACGATCGGCATCGCGAGCAAATGAAAAACCTGTACGCATTGCGTCGCGTTTGCCCACAGCGGTTGACCGGGACAGAAATGATGTCCGTTATACTGTCCTCTTTCCTTGTGCCCAAAGAAGAACATTTGAAACATCTTACCGCCCTCATCGACGCACTGGAGAATGCGCCAGTCGATTCTATTTCGACAACCCCCAAAGTCGTCGTCGGTGGGAGCGTCTGCCAAGCGGTGGATTTTATCGCTGCCATCGAAGGAGCCGGTTGCATCGTCGCGGAAGACGATTTGTGCATGGGCACACGCTCGTATCTGATACCACCGTCGTCAGGGTGCGTCGATCCGATGGATGCGCTCACGCAGGCCTACCTGGCACGCACGCCTTGCCCCGCCATCCACAAACCCGGATTCGATCCGGCAGTGGTGATGTTGGAACGTGTCCAGCAAAGCGGCGCCGAGGGCGTTGTATTCCTCATCACCAAATTCTGCGATCCGTTTGGGTTCGACTATCCTCACATCAGCAGCACGCTGGAAACGGCAGGCATCCCATCGCTGATGCTGGAAGTCGAACAAAACCTGCCGGTGTCCGAACAGGTGCGGACCCGTATGGAAGCATTTATAGAGATTCTGCGTGCGAAGGAAGACAAGCGGAAATGAGACTGTACGCGGGTGTCGATATTGGTTCTGCAACAGCCAAGGCTGTTCTGGTTGATCAAAACGGAAAAATGCTGGCTCATGTCGTGTCGCCAAGCGGCGGTAATCTCAGCCTCGCGGCGGAAAGGGTACTTGCAGGGGTTCTCGAACAAGCCGGGGCCTGTAGGGCCGACATTTGCACGATAATCGCCACGGGCTATGGGCGAGAGAGTGTCGCCGACAGAGACAAGTCCGTCACGGAAATTGCCTGCCATGCCAAGGGCGCGCATACCCTTTATCCGGATGCCCGCGCCGTAATCGATATCGGCGGACAGGATTCAAAGGCTATCGCGCTCGATGCGAGCGGTGCGGTGCGCAAGTTCGAGATGAACGACAAGTGCGCGGCCGGTACGGGACGTTTTCTTGATGTGATGGCGCGAACGTTGGAAGTCCCCCTTGACGCTATTGGCCCGCGTGCGCGTGCCGCCGATGTGCCCGCGAACATTTCCTCGACCTGTACCGTATTTGCCGAGAGTGAAGTGATTTCGTTGCTGGCCCAAGGCCAGAGCGTCGAGCGGATTCTCGCCGGCCTGTGCCTGGCGATTTCGCAGCGCGTCAATTCGCTGGCATCGCGCGTGGGTATGTCGCCGCGCGTCATTATGACCGGCGGTGTCGCCAAGAATTCCGGCGTGGTATATGCCGTGGAAAAGGCCCTCGGATTGCGCATAACCGTACCCGATGAACCCCAAATTACGGGCGCGCTCGGCGCGGCGATCCTCGCGCGTTTATACGATACAAGGCCATAGACAAAGGACTACAAACCGTACATCAAGGATTTCAGTAATGCCAAGTCGTATAAGAACCAAGCTGGTCGGCAAGGTTAAAGAGACCGTACTGATCGGTTTGCTGCGCGCCACGTTGGCCAAGAACAAATGGGATCAGAAGCTGAAGAAGGCGCTCAAGAAGGGTGGCAAGACCAACTCGGTGAAGCGGATACCCATTAAGTCAGCCTACAAGATGAAAATGTTGATGGGGCGTTACTATGTCAAGGCGCGGGTGGCGCAGAATGATCCCAACAAAAAGATCGCTTGGATTACCAGCGGGGGCCCCGTCGAAATTCTGCACGCCGCCGGTGTGACGCCTATTTATCCTGAAAACCATGCCGCCATGATCGGTACCATGCGCATGGCCGACGACACGTGCGGTGTGGCGGAGAATCGTGGGTACTCGCGCGACTTATGCTCGTATGCCCGTAGCGACCTCGGCAGCATATGGAGCGGCAAGAGCCCAATTGGCGGCTCTCCCCGGCCGGACTTTCTGGTCTGTTGCAACAACATCTGTGGAACGGTCACCAAGTGGTACCAACAACTCCAGCGTATGTTTGACGTCCCCCTAATTGTCATCGACGCTCCTTTCCAGTATGCTGAAGATCGGCCCGAAGCCATCGATTACGTAAAAGCTCAACTTCAGGACATGATGGATCAAGTCGGCCAAATCACGGGCAAGAAGATCCCATGGGAAACCTTTGAAGCTACCGTGCGCCGTTCCGAGGAAGCCATCAAGCTGTGGAAAGCAGTACAGGATCTCCTTGTCCACCACCCCGCGCCCATGAACTCCTTCGATACATTCATCCATCTTGCCCCCATCGTGACGCTTCGCGGCACTCAAGAATGTATCGATTACTACAAAGGCCTCTATTCAGAAATCGAGCAACGAGTCCGTAACGGTGTGGCAGCCGTTCCGGGCGAGCAATACCGGCTTGGGTGGGACAATCTGGCGATCTGGTACAAGATCCAGTTTCTGGCCAAGAAATTCGGCGAACACAAGGCTGCGCTGGTCGTGTCGACCTACGCCGAGAGCTTCTGTTACCAAGCGCCCTACCGAGATGAGAGCGATATACTGCGGTCCATGGCCGCCAATTACATCGCCGGTTACATCAACCATGGTCTCGACTATCGTGAGAAGGAACTCCTGGACATGGCCCGGAAGTTTCACCTCAATGGATTCGTCATGCATTCAAACCGCAGTTGCCGCGCCTATTCCCTTGGACAGTACGAACTTGCCAAGCGCCTGGACGAGAAGCACGGGTTGCCAACGATTATGATCGAAGGCGATCAAAGTGACACCCGCGCGTGGTCGGACGAACAAGTTGCCACCCGCATAGATGCGTTCATGGAAATCATCGTAGCGCGCGCAACATGACCGGACCAGTCGAGCGAATGTCCCTGTCCATCTCGAAAATTCGTACTGCTTAACACACAACGACTTGCCAAGGCGGGTACTGATCGGGAAATTAGCTGGAATCCCCGACAATCTGCCCTTCTTCTCTAATCTTTGAACAACCCTCATGCGTGTACCTTTGGGCGAGTGCAAAAACATTCGCTGGTCTCCCCGGGACAGGGACACAAGAGGCACCTGACCATTGAGACCTGCGGGGTGCTACCCCAAAGGTAGAGACGAGATCGGGGATTCGAATTCGCATCCCGTTAACCATAACCCTGACCGCCGATTCCTGATCGAGTAACAAAACTCACGGCGCTTTGGTCTTTCTTCTCCTTCGTGCCATGCGTTTTTTACTTTGTCCGTTGATATATGGCCTGACCTTGATCCCTTATGGTACAGCGTCGAGCCATCTCCAGTTGCCGTCGTGAAGCCAACGGCCGGCATAAGATTGAGGAAGAAGAGAAGGCGCTGGCGCGGTATCAGGAGGGGTTCGAGGCGGGTTCGTTCAGCATGGAGGACGTGGCCTAGCGGTTCCGGGAGTTGGGCCAGCAAAAGAAATCGTTGGAAGCTGAGTATGGGGACCGGTCCACACTCAAGACGTTATCGGCGGCGTTCTCGCGGACGAAGAACATCGAACAGGTCCGGCTGGCGCTGGTGCAAATCTTCAAGACCGCGCCGCATACGGCGAAGAAGCGTTGGCTGACGGGCGGCCTATGGACGATTGATTGCAGCGTTGGCATTGTGTAGGCAAAATGAAGACGGCAGAGGCCTATTAAAAGTGTGAAAGCGACTCAGCCGTTGGTAACGTGTTCTTGAGCCTAAACTGACGCAAAGGAACGCGAAAAATCAACTCTACTCAAGCCCAACATCATGAGGATTCTACGAGTAGATTATTACGATCCTAGATCTCGCGACTAATTCAATTATTTCCAGAAACCTTCTGCGGGATAGCCTGGATATACTTGACATTCGGAAAAGCATTAGGTATAATATTTAGAATAGATGGAATTGGTGTTTGGAATCTTGGTGAGATGTGTTTCCTGATAGATGAAACTGAAGGATCGGACTTGCAGGAGGAGAAAACTCATGATTAAGATTGACGAAATAGCGAGAAAATGCCTGTGTGCCACTACGTTAAGCCTCTACCTTGGTTGCTTGCTGCTTCTTGTGGGATGCCCCGAGGATCAGAACAAAGAACCAGGATGGCCGATCGCCAAGGAGGTCTTCACGACCGCCGAACAGCAAATCCTCCCGGTTGGATTGCCGGCGGACACGCCGCAAATCAACCCAGCGGACGTACCGTTATACGAGGTATTCGGTTACAGCGCGTGGCACGTGGGGGCCGGCACCGATTACAGCCTGAATCCCGATATTCCGGAACCGTACGACAAACGGACCGGCCTTGCGCCCGGCTACACCAACGCTGCCAATGCCGCGCGTCTTTTGTCGTTCTTCGCGATGACCGACATTCATCTCACGGACAAGGAATCCCCGGCTCAGCCAATCTATCCCGGATGGACCGCGCCATATGGACGAACCTCTGCGGGGCTCTTCGTGTCGTCCTATTCCCCGATCATTCTCTCGACGACGCACGTCCTCGATGCCGCCATACAGACCATGAATGCTCTGCACAAGAAGACGCCCTTCGATTTCGGTATTTCTCTTGGCGATGACATCAACAACTGCCAGTATAACGAGCTGAGATGGTTCATCGATGTCCTTGACGGCAAAGTCATCACCCCCAGTTCCGGTGCTCATGCCGGAGCCTGCACCATCGATTATCAAAAACCGTACAAGGCCGCCGGGCTCGACAAGTCAATCCCCTGGTATCAGGTTCTCGGCAACCACGATCAGAACTGGTCGGGCATTGCCAACGAGAACCTGAAAACACGGCAAGCCCATATCGGCACTACCATCATCAATCTGAAAATGGATATGACGAATCCAACGTTCTTCACAGGCCCCACCTTCCTGGATACAACCGGGTTCTATATGGGCGTGGTCGACGGCTCGACGCCTTACGGCATTGTTATCGGGGCAGGACCGGAGAATGAGTATCCCTCACCCCCAACGGTTGTTGCCGACGAGGACCGCCACGCTCTTTCGACGGATGAGTCCTCAAGCCTGGATTGGATGAAAGAGTTCTTTAGAACCACCTCAAAACCGGTCGGCCACGGATTTACCCAAGCCAACCTTGATCAGGACTTTGCCTGTTATACATTCGAACCGAAGCCGGACGTGCCACTCAAGGTCATCGTGCTGGATGATACGAGCAGAAAGAGTGAAACGGATTCAAGCATTCTATACGTCGGCAGCGGCGCTCTCGATCAGAAACGGCTCGACTGGCTTACTGGCGAACTCCAGAAAGGCCAGGACGAAGGAAAGCTCATGATCATCGCGGCGCATATCCCGATCATGCCGCAAGGCGGTCTCAACGACACTGAGCGCACCCACGGTTTCTACAACGGTGCGTTTGAAGATTCGCTGCTCGCCACCCTGCACACCTACCCAAATCTCATCATGTGGATAGCGGGACATCGCCATCTCAACACCGTCACCCCCCAACCGTATGACCCGGCGGTAGCGGGCCAAGGCCCCGAAAACAGCTTCTGGGAAGTAGAAACGGCATCGCTCCGCGATTTCCCGCAGCAGTTGCGCACCTTTGACATCCGCCGCAACAGCGATAATACCATTTCAATCGTTGTAACCAATGTCGATCCTGCGGTGGCCGAAGGGACGCCGGCGGCAAAATCGCGGGGATATGCAATCGGCGCATCGCGTATTTTCGGCGCCACGTCCGAGATCCTCGCGGATACCGCTTCCCATGCCTACAACGCGGAGCTTGTGAAACAACTGAGCCCCGAAATGCAGACGAAGATCGCCAATTACGGATCGCCAATGGAATAGGGCCTACGGAAGGAGGAACCAATAATGAGGAGAGCTTCTGTCACACTCATTTTGTCGGGCCTTGTATTGGCCCTTTGTTCAGGCTGTCCGTTGACGGGCTCTTTCGTAACGGAGGAACAGCTACAGCAAGCCTATCAAGCCGGGATCAACGACGCGAAAGTGGCCGATCCTGACGAGATATCAACTCAGCTCACCGCTATCACACCCTACAACACCCATCTGATTTGGGAGGGCGTAGCCGGAACGTCGCGCGTGCTCATGGTGACGTGGACTTCCTGGACGGGATACGACGGCCTCGTGGGCAAGTCAATCCGGGTGGACGAACTCGCGAAATCCGTGGACACGTCAAGGGACACATGGGTAACCGCCGCACCGGAATTGCAGGAGTTCTGCAAGAGTCAAACCCTCGATTCCGCAAACATGACCCTCCGTGTCGAAGAACGAATGGGGTTGCCGCCCCATAATGGGAAGACCCGGTTCGTTTCGTTCTGGGTGAATCCAGAAGACCTTTTCCGGCCGAGTCCCGATCCGGAGATTACGGACTGCGAAGCAGAGCTTGACTTTCCGGCTTCGGAACGTTTCATCACCGTCAGCGCGGCCTATGCCGACTGGTTCAACTCCCTTAAGGCGACCTCTTACGGAACGGACGGTTATCCCTGGACGCGTCTCGGCTATACCTACGATTGGGGCAATCTTCTCTCTAAGGTTGGGCAGAGCGAGTTCGTGATCCGAAGCGGCGCAACCGTTGATATTCAGGCGGTCACACTGAACGACGACTTCTGGAAGTGATCCAAGCCGCCAACCTAGGAAGGCGTAAACGGGTGTTTATGGACAGAGACTACCGCACCTTGATTCGCCTGCGCACCAGTTCTATCCTTCACAAGATGGCGCCGGGCGTCGGCGAGGAATTCTGTCGGCGAGGAATTCTGGACATTTACGACTTGCTTTGCGTAAACTAACAGTCTGCGCCACGGGATTGAAGGATTTTTTCACAAGCTCTGAGGCTGAGAAGCTATCAAGAGGCGGGGAGTCTCTTGTCAAAAACAGTGAGGATTTCGCAAAATGATCGAAGGCAAATCCAATATAGAAGCAACGCCCGCCGGTGTGATTGACCGGCTGCGCGGCACAGTCCGGCGCAACCCATGGATCGCATTTGGCTTTCCGGTGGCCGGAATGGTCTTCACCGTACTCGCCGCGCTTTTTATCAAGGTGGATGTCGAAAGGGCCGCGCAACGCGAGTTCGAGTTTACCTGCAACGAGATCCGGCTCAACATTGATGCCCGGCTCGTTGCCTGCGCCCAACTCTTGCGTAGCGGAACGTCTCTTTTTGATGCCTCGGTGTCGGTTGAGCGCGAGGAATGGCAGGCTTTCACCCATGGCATGCAGGTGGAACAGCAACTACCCGGCATTCAGGGCATCGGGTTTTCGCTGTTGATCCCCCGCGACCAACTTGCCTCACACATCCAGGAAATTCGCAGCCAGGGTTTCCCAGACTACCAGGTAAAGCCCGAAGGCGAGCGAGAGACGTACTCCTCCATCATCTACCTCGAACCTTTTTCGGATCGGAATCTGCGCGCTTTTGGCTACGATATGCTCTCCGAACCCGTGCGCCGCACGGCGATGGAACGGGCGCGCGATGAGAATACATCCGCGCTCTCCGGAAAAGTCATCCTGGTGCAGGAGACCGGCCAGGAAGTTCAAGCCGGTACTTTGATGTATGTTCCGGTGTATCGTCACGGGTTGCCGATTGAAACCGTCGAGCAGCGTCGCGCCGCCATCCAAGGCTGGGTCTATAGTCCGTACCGCATGACTGATATGATGCGCGGTATTCTGAGGGGCTGGGATGTGAAGCATCCGGACCGGCATGTTAGCGTGCAGGTTTACGATGGCGATGCGTTGACGGCGGATACCTTGCTGTACGACAGCCGCAGTGCCGGGGATAAGGCGCAGGCTTCCACAGCGCTGCTTACCCTGCTGACTCCGGTAGATTTCTCCGGACACCACTGGACTTTGCGCTTCGCCCAACTTGGCGGACTGGCCTCTTCGAGGGATTACGGCAGTGTCTGGCTCGTTCTATTCGGCGGGACGATCATCAACCTGCTCTTGTTCGGGCTGGTGCTCGCCTTGCTCAACACGCGCGCCGCTGCGCAGAGAATAGCTGAGAGGTTGACCTCTGAACTACGGGAAAGTGAGGAGAAGCACCGTTTCCTGATCGAGAACAGCCACGACATCATCTTTATGCTTACCACGGATGGGGTATTCACTTTCGTTTCCCCCGCTTGGACCATACTCTTGGGGCATCCCGTGAGCCAAGTAGATGGACAACGATTCCAACAGTTTGTCCATCCGGATGATCTGGCGGGGTGCATGGTATTCTTGCGGAACGTGATCAATACGGGACAACGACAAGGGGACATCGAGTACCGCGTGCGGCACATCGACGGCTCATGGTGCTGGCACACCTCAAGTGCTGTTCCTTTGAAAGATGAAGCGGGCGCGGTCATTGGTCTTGAGGGCATCGCCCGGGACATTACGGAGCGTAAGCTGGCGGAGGATGCGTTACGACAGGCCAAAGACCGCTTGTCGCTCGCCACGCGCGCGGGTGGCGTGGGCATCTGGGACTTCGACACGGTCAACAACCGGCTGGTTTGGGATGATGAGATGTTGCGCCTCTATGGGATCGCGCCGGAACATTTCCGTGGCGCTTACGAATCATGGC
>CAIYET010000936.1 GCA_903925285.1 Candidatus Hydrogenedentota bacterium
ATCTATATAGGCGATCAGCGCGGAAGTGGAAGGCGTCCCGGTGTCAATGTAAATCACCAAAGCTCCGCAGGCATTCCCGAAGGTCACCGTACCGAAGTCCGCATTCGCCGCTCCGAAAATCCCATTCGCGACGGTCTTGCTCGTCAGATTCGCCGTGGTTCCCGCAATCGCGCCGGAAGGAATGATCGAGAGAAACTGGTCTGTCGCCTGGTTCGCCGTGTATGGTGTGCCGCTTCCAGTGATCTGCACCAGCGCGATCTTGACGTTCGCCGTCGCCATATCGAACGAGCCTTCTAAGAAGCCTTCCAACGCCAGATCGTAAATGAATGACGACATCGTTTCTCCCCTATTGCCGGTTTAATCTTATTCCGCGCGCACCAAGCGTCTTGACGATGTTGGTGCCTACCATGTCCGAAAGTTGCTGCATACCGTTCGCGCCCACCACAGTGCCGTTATTCTGCACGGTCAGGCTGATCGTCGGACCCGCGGCGTTCGGCGTTCCGCCGAAGCCGGATCCCGTTCCGATTCCGGTAGCGTACGGCGTGTACAGCGAAGTGCTGGAGCCGATCACCGGCGTCTTGTTGTTTGCGATCGCCGCCGCCGCCGCGGCTTCCGAAGCCGTCGTTAGGCTCATTAGAGCGGTTTCGGCTTGTTGCGCGCTGTCGCTGAGGACGCCGGAAAGGTTTACAGCGCTGGTGCTCACCGTTGATAACGTGGTTGCGGCCGTCGTAGTCGCGGCCGTCAGCGCTACCACAGCGTTTCCGGCGTTCAGAGCTGCGGTACTCAATCCAGCCGAGCTGCTCGCCACGCTGGTATTAGCTTCGGCCAGGGCTTCGGCTGCGTCGGTGTTGACGGCTAGCGCCGCCGTATTCGCGGTCAATCCTTCCGCACTCGCGAGCGCAGCCGCCGCGGCTTGCGCTGCAGCGTCGGCGACCGACTTGAGCGAACTGTAAGCGGCGGTGCCGCTGGCTTGCGCCGCGGCTTGTTCCAGCACGTTGGCGTCGGTCGCCTGTTGGATTGCAGCCGTCATTGCTGCCGTCGCCGCTGTAACTGTAGTGGAAGCCGTTGCCGTGCTTGTCAACGCCGTCGCCGCCGCAGTTGCCGCCGCCGCAACAGGATCAAAGACCGTCAAAGACGTTCCGGCCGGTTGCTCAGCGGCCGGTGGAGTTCCTAGACCTAAACCGCTTGAATCTCCAGAAGCGCCGAGCGGGAACGGTGTATAGGTGCGATTAGAATAGGTGTCACCAGGCTTCAGCGTCATGTTGAGATCGCCGATCTTGCCGTTCATGCTGGCGTCCAAGCTCGCGCCAAGAGACGCGCCTGGTATGTCCCCCATCAGAGCGTCAAGCTCTCTGCCTAAGCTCTGCACTTGCTTGGCTGCCGCCGCCGCCGCCGTCCCTACTCCAGTGATCGCTGATGCCGCAGTTCCGGCCGCAGTGGCCACGTTGCTCATGTCCGTGCTGGTCGCAACCAGCGTTCCGTTTAGCGTTTGATAGGTGGTCTGAACCTTTGAGGCTGCAGCTGCCATGTTGCTCAGATTGGTGCTTCCGACTACTATCGTCCCATTTAGATTCTGGTAGGTAGTCTGCACTTGCTGCGCCGCCGCCGCATTGTTGGTCAGGTTCTGAGAACTTACCACCAGCGTTCCGTTGACCATTTGGTAAGTGGTCTCGACAGCCCGCATGGCTCCGTCAACGTTTTCCCAGTACGCCGTCAGATTCGAGAGCGGTTGCGTGGCGCTTGTAACGCTGCTGGTGACTTGCTGCTGTGCGGTAGCCAGGCCGGTCAGCGTGCTGATTGCCGTCTTATTCGTGCCAGTCAATGCATCCTGTGCGGTCTTCAGTGCTGTTAATTTTTCCTGAAGAAGGCCACCGTAAGAAGTGTCCTGGGCGTACAAAGCCTGAGCCTGGGCGAGCTGCGTGTTAGCGTTCGAGACGGCTAGCTCAAGAGCGGTGTGAGATGCGACCAGCGCATTATTAGCGGTCACGTTGTCCATGATCCCGTTATTCGCGGTGGCTTGCACTTGCGCCAGTTTCTGAGTCAGATCGATTACCTGCTGGAGCCCCTCTCCGGTCTTCATGTAGTAGGTGTACGCCGCCTGAAGTTCAATTTCTGTGTTGCGCCAGGTGAGATTAGCTGACGCCTGCGTATTGGCAGCCTGGAGGATTGCGGTCTGGAGATTCATCACGCCTTGCGCCGCCGCAGTTTGCGCCGCCTGCTGAGCATTCAAGGCGTCGGTATACGCCTTCGTTCCATCGGCCGCCGCGCCGTAGACTTGCACGATCGCCTGAAGCTGGGTCTCAGCATTCGCTTCCGCTACGCCATGGTTCTGAAAATCTTCCGAAGCGTTCAGGAAGGCGGTGTGCGCGTCCTCCAGGCCGTTATTGAAATCCATCTGGTCTTTGTTCAACGCCTTCAGCGCCGCATCGTACGCCGTCCAGTTAGAAGCTCCCACCGACGCCGCGGCCGCTATCGCGTCGAGATTGGTCTTCGCGTTCATCATGCCGACAGTGACCACGCGGAAATCATTCGCCTGAATTAGAATCGCCGTGCCGAACTGTTCTAGTCCGCCGTTCGCGTCTTCTTGTGCTTTGTTGAGCGCCGTCAGTTCAGCCGTGTACGCCGTGGCACTGATCTTGCCGGCCGCAAACGCCGCCGCCACTGCGTTAAAGTTCTTCTGCGCATTGTCGGCCGCCGCCTGCAGGACGTTCAGCGCGGCGCCGGCTTGCTGGCCGGCCGCTTTACTCGAATCAACGACGGCTTGCATTCCGTCGCCCCAGGTTTTCGAAATAGAAGCGCTCGCCGCGCCGGCGTCGGTTTGGATGTTGGACCAGCCGCTTTTCAGAGCGTCCTCGCTCGCGTTAACGGCGTCTTTGATGTCGCCTGGAATGCCAGCAAAGTTCCCGCTGAGCCCGTCCGCGAGAACTTTCCCGGTAGCCGTGAATACGGGAATCATCGACATTACGACGGCGATAGCCCCGTCCACCGCGATCTTGACATCCGCAACGAAGCTCACGAATAGCTGAGAAATAATGCCTACGGCATCTTTCGCCGCCGATGCCAATCCAGCGAATCCGTCGACCGCTTTGCCCATCGCCTGCCAGGCGTCGGTTATGGAATTCTTGACGTCGGTCCAGGTTCCGGCAACGCCTGAAGCCGCAGCCGCAGCAAGCCCTGCATTCTTGGCTAACTCGGCGGATGAGATCACCGCCGCGCGTTGCTGTTCGTCTAGCCCCTTGAACGCCGTCGTCAGTAGAGTAGCCGGGACGCCAGCCATACCCATTGCAGTTGCAACATCGTTCGTGCTCAGTCCGATGCTCGTCAGGCTGCGCGCCATGAGCGAGCCAGAATTGACGATCTGGTCGAAGCGTTGAGCGGCTGTATCGAACGCGGTATTCATCGCCGCGGCGCCGTCCGCGATCGCGGTAAAGTCGCGCGGAATGTTCGCCAACGGCTCGCCGAGTGCGATCAGTTTTTGCTGTGTCGAGATAGCCGAAGCTTGCAACACACCGAACTGGTCGGCCAGTTGCTTGATACTGTCGATCGCGGCGTCGGCTTGCGCTGTGTTACCCAGCAACGCGCCCAGCGCTAACTGTGACTTTTCGAGGTCACCATAAGCGGTGGCCATGTCTGTTACCGTGGCTTGCAGCGTTCGAACCGCGATCAGAGCGAGGCCCAACCGTCCGATAAACGAAGCCGTCGACTCGTCCGCTTGTTCGATACCTTGTCCCAGCGCTCCAATGCTGGGAGTCATTGCCGCCGTCGCGGTATTCAACCCCTCTACAGCTACGGTGGCCTCACCAGCGTACGTCGCAAAGAGCTGAAGTTGTTCGCCGACTTCTGGCAAAGTCGCCAGAGGAACTTCTGCGAACAGGTCGAGCTGTTCGCCCAGCGCTTCGACAGGTGCAGCTGCAGCTTCCGCCGATGCCGCGAGATTGGTAAGGCCTTCGGCTACAGTGTCAATTGAAGCGCCGAGCCCAGCGAAGGCGTCCTGAACTTCAGAAGTTACGCCGGCAAAGGCTTCAGGAACACTGGCGAGCGCTGTCTCAAGCGGAGTGAGGTCGCCCCCGATCGTGATTGTCAGGTCGCCGGCGCCGCCCGGACTCAATTCGGTTTCCTTCCCGCCATGACTTCCATGATACGCACCGGCTGAAGCAATTCAGGCTGCAGACGCGCTTCCGGGCCAAGCTTGCCCCATTCGCCCACACCTGCAGCGCATGCGTCCGTGACGGCCTTCGCTACAGCGATCTGAGAATCCGGGTCCGCGGCTTGCAACTTGCGGAGGTAGTCGCCGAGCGGGTCTTGGGCTTGACGGCGGAACTTTTCAAGGTCCGAATCTCGCTGTACAGAGTATCCAAGCACGTCGGCATTGCTGATCTGTTTGCCGTCTGGCAGCATGCGCCCAGCGTAGTTGGCGACGTAGCGGGCTATCAGCGCCGCGCGTTCGTCCAGGCGCCGCTCTTGCGCAATGAAGCGCCTTTCTAGAAGGTGAAACTCGTAAGGCGTGAGGTCCCAGAAGACAGCTGGCGATAATCCGAGATCCACCACGCCAACCGCCCACATGGATAGGTAACGCTCCTCCGCGCTTACTGAATCGACGGGTCCGGTTTCTCTGCCGGCTTCTTGGGCGCCATGTCCGCCAGAGCCTTCGAAGCCCTCACCGATTCCGGCGAAGCTTTTTTTGTGGCTTCGGTGATCGCCAACGCGTACACGGGGATTTCAGGAAGCTCGATCGACTCCGCGATTTCATCCAAGCTCAACTGGGCGCCGGTGTGAGCAATGCCGGCCTGAATGATCTTGGCCATACGCGTGATGGCTTCGATGCCTCTCGATTCAACGGGAACGAACAAATCTATCCCGTGATCTGTACTCAGCTTGGTGAGATCGGAGAGGCGAAACTTGAGAGGATAATCTTTGTCGCCAAGATGGACTGTGGCGCGTTTTACCGGGTCAACGTTGGGCGTCATATTTGACGCAATCATAGCACGTTACTTCGGAAGCGTCTTGTTCCCAATGTTCTGGAGCACAACGGAGAACGCCGCCGCACACGCGCCGACCATCAGCACAATGATCTGTTTGTAGGGGCTCGGTGGGAGTGCCGCCGCCAGTCCGCCATTGACGAACTGGACGGCCACCGAGAACCCTTGCAGCAAGAGCAAAACGTTCGTGTTCATCCTACGAAGAGAAGAACCCTGGACCGCTAACCGTTCCGGTGATCGTAAGCGAGACCTGAGCTTCAATGACTCCAGCTACTGCCTCAGTAAGCGAGCACTTTGAAACGAATCCAGAGAATGCGTACACCGTAGCGTCCTGGTCAGGGAAGACCAGACGGAAGTCAATCGGCACGCCCGGCGAGCCTGCGCCGCGATGGCTGAACAGCGTCAAGAGGTTCTGATGTGAGGCGAGCATCGGCTGCCAGAACGCCTTAAACGACACGTCGCCGCCGTCTAGCAAGGTCACGATCTTGGAGCGCCATGCCGTGTTTCCCGACATGCTGGTGACGTCGACCACCTGTCCTGAGATCCCAGGCCCGGTGATGTCGCTGACGAACGCTATCGTGCTGAAAGTCTCCGGCGATACGCCGTTTCCTACCTGAACCTGAGTGTTAATTGCGGGAAGCGCGATGGGGTTAGTCACTGGCATTTCTCCTTAAACCTCTCTATCACTGATCAGCGAACCAAAAGGTTGCGTCGATCTCAAGTTTCTGTAACGTTGGCTGCGCCTGTGGCTCGATGAGCGTTCGCGAGCTGTACGCAATAAAACTGGCTTGCACGAAGGTTGCTGGCGATCCAGGCGGATTAACGAAGTCTGCCGTCTGGAAGTAAGCGAGCACAGCCTTGTCAATTTGATCAAGGATGACTGTTCCGTTCTTCGCGTTGGACCAGAAGATAAGCTGAAACCGGGCGCGGCCCATTGTGGCCTGAAGTGGACCTGGACCCTGGAAAAAGAGCCGCGGGCTTGCAATGCGCTGATAGATTCCCGCGACGAAAGGCGTTGGACTGGCGAGCGTTGTAAAAATGGACTGCGGAAGCTGCTTGTCGTAAAAAGCAGTG
>CAIYET010000937.1 GCA_903925285.1 Candidatus Hydrogenedentota bacterium
CGCTCGGTTTTGACTTGAAAGACCTTATCGCGAGCAAGAAGATGGTGCTGGATTTCGTGTACATCGAGCGTAGCGAAATCGAAGAGGCCGGCGAATACGATCTGGAAGGATTGTTCATCCGCCTCGGACAAGCCATCGACTCCATCGGCGCCAAGCGCGTCGTGCTGGATACCATCGAGTCGCTCTTCGCCGGCTTGCCCAATCCGCTCATCCTGCGCGCGGAACTGCGCCGCCTCTTCCGCTGGCTGAGAGAGAAAGGCGTGACCGCCATTATCACCGGGGAACGCGGCGATGAGACGCTGACGCGCCAGGGGTTGGAAGAGTACGTGTCCGACTGCGTCATCATGCTCGACCATCGCGTGAGCGAGCAGGTCTCCTCGCGGCGGCTGCGCGTGGTCAAGTACCGCGGTTCGATGCACGGCACGAACGAATACCCGTTTCTGATTGACGAAGACGGCATTTCGGTCCTTCCCGTCACCTCGATCAGCTTGCAGCATACCTCCTCCATGAAACGCGTTCCCACCGGCGTTCCGCGCCTCGACGCGATGCTGGGCGGCGAGGGCTACTACTGTGGCACCAGCGTGCTGGTCTCCGGCACGGCGGGCTCCGGCAAAAGCAGTCTCGCCGCGCACTTTGCCGAGGCCGCCTGCCGCCGCGGCGAGCGCGCCCTCTATTTTGCCTTCGAGGAATCGCCCGACCAGATCATGCGCAACATGCGTTCCATCGGAATAGACCTGCAGCCGTGGGTGGAGAAAGGTCTGCTGCAGTTTCAGGCAAGCCGCCCCACGCTTTCCGGCTTGGAAATGCACCTGACGACGATGCACAAGACGATAAACACCTTCAAGCCGCAGGTCGTTGTCGTGGATCCGTTGACCAGTTTCATCATTGGGGGCAATGAGACCGAGGTCAAATCCATGTTGATACGGCTGGTGGATTTCCTGAAAGTGAATCAGATCACCGCCTTGTTCACCAGTTTAACCACGGGCGGCGTGTTCGAGCAAACCGAAGTCACCGTTTCGTCCCTGATTGACACATGGCTTTTACTGCGCGACATCGAAATCGCGGGCGAGCGCAATCGCGGCATGTACGTCCTGAAATCGCGCGGCATGGCCCACTCGAACCAGATTCGCGAGTTCCTGCTGACCGATCAGGGCGCGCAACTGCGCGATGTCTACGTCGGTCCGAGCGGCGTATTGACCGGCTCGGCGCGCCTGGCGCAAGAGGCGCAAGAGCAAGCCAGGAAGTTGACGCGCCAGCAGGAAATTGAGCAACGGCAACTCGAACTGGAACGCAAGCGCAGTGCGCTGGAAGCGCAGATCACCGCCATGCGCGCCGTGTTTGAAGTGCAAGAAACCGAGTCGATGAGAATCATCGGGCAGGAACAAGCGCAGGAGGCGCAATTGGCGCAAGAACGTGTGGATATGGGCATCAGCCGCAAAGCGGACGCGACAGCGAAGACACCGGAAGGAGAGTCGAAATGAGCACGAATCCAAGCGAGCCAGCCCAAGCAGAGTCAGACACCTTTTTGCTGCGCCTGTACGTCGCCGGGCAGACGTCCAAGTCCATGGCGGCATTTGTCAATCTCAAGAAGATCTGCGAAGAACATCTGGCAGGCCG
>CAIYET010000938.1 GCA_903925285.1 Candidatus Hydrogenedentota bacterium
AAGACTGCAACATTACATGCTGTAATATTACATACTTGCATTAGTCAAATGGCTTTCTAAGGGGATCGGGACAGAATTGACAAAACCCTTGCCTTGCGCAGTTTTGTGGGTATTGCCGGGCATGAAACGACCGCCCACGGGCATCGTGGCCGTCGGCTGGGAATGGCATGGCTCCCTGTACCCGCTTCGAGCAGCCCGTGGCCATGCTGGGCATCGTGGGCGGGCGCGCGCGGTTCACGGCGGCGGCGTAGCGGGATCGGGTGTTTGCATTCCGTGGTACTGCGCGTATACTGAGAGTCTGGACAACGCAAAGACGGAAAGAGAGGGAAAAATGAGTAAGGGTATGCGTCCTTGTGTCACCGGAATTGTCCTTGTCCTGCTATGGGCCGGGCTTGCCGTCGCTCAAGGGCAGACGCCTGCGAATATCTCAGAAATGCGCAAAGCTGCGGAACAAGGAGACGCCGCTGCCCAACGCAACTTGGGCCGCTGTTACGCCGAAGGGCAAGGTGTGCCGAAGGATGAAGTGGAAGCGGTGAAATGGTACCGCAAAGCTGCGGAACAAGGCGACGCCAAAGCCCAAAGCAACCTGGGCGAGTGTTACCTCGACGGGAAAGGTGTCGCGAAGGACGATGTGGAAGCGGTGAAATGGTATCGCAAAGCTGTGGATCAAGGCGACGCCGACGCCCAACGTCACCTGGGCTGGTGTTATGACAGCGGGCAAGGTGTATCGAAGGATGAAGTGGAAGCGGTGAAATGGTACCGCAAAGCTGCGGATCAAGGCGACGCCGCCGCCCAATGCAACATGGGCCTCTGTTACGCCAAAGGGCAAGGTGTACCGAAGGATGATGTGCAAGCGACCAAATGGTTTCGCTTAGCTGCGGACCAAGATGACGCCGGCGGCCAATGTGGCTTGGGCGCGAGTTATGCCAAAGGGCGCGGTGTACCGAAGGACGATGTGGAAGCGACCAAATGGTTTCGGTTAGCTGCGGAGCAAGGATATGTTAACGCCCAATGCGCCCTAAGCGCGAGGTATACTCACGGGCTAGGCGTACCGAAGGATGAAGTGGAAGCGGTGAAATGGTTGCGCAAGGCGGCGGACCAAGGATACGCCGCCGCCCAACGCTTCACGGGCGCGAGGTATGCCGACGGGCTAGGCGTACCGAAGGATGAAGTGGAAGCGGTGAAATGGTTTCGCAAAGCTGCGGACCAGGGAGACCCCGTCGCCAAAGGAAAGCTGGATGAATACGGGAAAGGCGTACCGAAGGAATCTTCCCATATCTCAGAATTGCGCAAAGCTGCGGACCAAGGCGACGCCAAAGCCCAACGCAACCTGGGCCGCTGTTACGCCGATGGGCAAGGAGTGCTGAAGGATGACGTGGAAGCGGTGAAATGGTTTTGCAAAGCTGCGGATCAGGGAGACGCCGACGCACAATACCTCCAGGGCTTCTGTTATGCCAAAGGGCGAGGTGTGCCGAAGGATGACGTGGAAGCGGTGAAATGGTATCGCAAAGCTGCGGAGCAAGGACTCGCCGGTGCCGAACACGCCCTGGGGGACTGTTACGCCAATGGGCGCGGTGTACCAAAGGATGAAGAGGAAGCACACAAGTGGCTGCGCGTGTGTAGCGCCACTGTGCCAACTCCGCTACCAATTTCAGCGATACCGCCCATGGAAGAACCGTCCATGGGGCAAGACTTACGAAAGTCGAATGACACGCGAAAGCCTCCTCAATCCGTTCCAGCATCCGCACCAACATCTATCTCAGAATTGCGCAAAGCTGCGAACCAAGGCGACGCCAAAGCCCAAAGCAACCTGGGCGCCTGTTACGCCAATGGGGAAGGTGTAGCGAAGGACGATGTGGAGGCGGCCAAATGGTACCGCAAAGCTGCGGACCAAGGCCACGCTGCCGCCCAGTTCTGCCTGGGCTACTGTTATGAATACGGGCAAGGTGTGCCGAAGGATGCCGTGGAAGCGGCCGAGTGGTATCGCAAAGCTGAGGTCGGAGGAATCGCCGCCGCCCAAGGCGCCTTGCAGAGACTGAAGCTTGCGGACCAGATGGATGCGTATAGTACTATGGGTATTGTGACGCGTAAGAAGTACCAGATCATCCAGACGGGGATGACCTACCAAGAAGTGAGTTCCATCATATGAGCGGAGGGCGAAGAAATCTCAAGCAACTCCATTGAAGGAATTCCAGGGGTGATGCCTGGGATCAAGACGGTAATGCATCAGTGGATGAACTCAGATGGAAGCAACATGAATGCGATGTTCCAGAATGACAAGCTCGTGCAGAAAGCTCAGTTTGGGTTGCGGTAGAAGTGGAAGCGGCCAAATGGTATCGACACTGGCATCGAGGTGAGCGTGGGCGGCTTTCGAGCAGCGCCGTGGTGAACTGAGCCGTCGTGTTGGCTTCGTGGGCGGCCCGGCCATGCGCCTGGGCGTCGGCGTGGGCGGCTCGTGAATGGCGTGTGGGTGTCTGATATCCACTCATATCGGCTACTAAGGCTGTAGGCTGTAGGAAGTGCGAGCTGCGGTAATTCATCCTACAGCCTACAGTTCCTTCGACTTTCAGTTCATTCGTGTGATACGTTTGATTCGTGGTTGCAGGAAGGGCAGCGGCGGACGGGATCTTTGCCTCGTGCCTTGACGACGGTCGTCCATGGGTAAGCGCATTTCTCGCATGGGGTCTTTGTATCGAGTTGGCCGAACACGGAGAAGTCGCATGCGGGGTATTTGTCGCACCCGATGAAGCGGCGGCCTTTACCGCGTTTGGGCACGAGCTGGCCCCCGCAATCGGGCCGCGGGCATACCAAGTCGAGTTCTTTCGGCTTGGTAAACTTGCATTTCGGGTACTTCTCGCAACCGTAGAACGGTTCGCCGGTTCGGCTGTGGCGTAGCAGCAGGAACGCGCCGCACTTGGGGCATATCTGGTCGGTCTTCTGTGGGGCTTCGCGTGCGGGGCGGTCGACCTTTTTGCCCTCGGCGTCGAGGTTGTGCGTGTTCTTGCACTTGGGATATTTCGAGCACGCGAGGAACTTGCCGAATCGGCTTTCGCGGATGAGCATCGGCTCGCCGCACTTGTCGCAAATCTCGTCCGACGGTTCTGCTTCGGTCTTCTTGGAAATGCGCCGCGTGGTCTTGCAGGCGGGGTAGCTCGCGCAGGCCATGAACATCCCGAACCGGCCTTGGCGAATCTCGAACACCGCGCCGCATGCGGGACAATGCGTCTCGCCGCCGAGGACTTCGGCGCCGATGCGTTCCTGGGCGGCCAGCAAATCCTTTGTGAAATCGACATAGAACGCGCGCAACAGGTCGTGCCATTCGCGCTGGCCCTCTTCGACGAGGTCGAGGTCTTCTTCGAGCCGCGCGGTGAAACTAATGTTCAGAATGTCCGGGAAATCGCGCACGAGCAGCGTATTGACCTGTTCGCCGAGGTCCGTCGGTTTGAGGCGGTTCTTCTCGCGTTCGACGTATCCACGCTCTTGAATTGTGTTCAAGGTCGGCGCGTACGTGCTTGGGCGGCCGATCCCGTTCTCTTCGAGCGCGCGGATGAGCATCGCTTCGGTGTAGCGCGGCGGGGGCTTCGTGAAATGCTGTTCCGGCTTGAGGTCGCGTTTGGCGAGCCGTTCGCCTTCGGACACGGCCGGCAGCGGTTGCGCCGCGTCGCCCGTGGCTTCGTCCTCGGTGCTTTCCTCGTAGACTTTCGTGAATCCGGGGAACTTTACGAGCGAACCGTTCGCGCGGAAGATGCATTTCGCCGCAGCGACGTCGATGCTCATCTGATCGAGAATGGCCGGGGCCATCTGGCTGGCCACAAAGCGTCGCCAGATCAGCGTGTAGAGTTTGAACTGCTCGTCGGACAGATAGCTGCGGATCGATTCCGGGGTGCGCGACGGTGTCGTGGGCCGGATCGCTTCGTGGGCATCCTGCGCGCCTTTTTTGCTGGCGTAGACGTTCGGTTTATCGGGGAGCATGGCTGGCTCGAACGTATCGGCGATGTAGCGGCGGACTTCGACGATGGCTTCGGGATCGATGCGGGTGGAATCCGTGCGCATGTAGGTAATCACGCCGACCGGCCCTTCTTCGCCCAGCGCGATGCCTTCGTAGAGATTCTGGGCGATCGACATGGTCTTGCGCGGGCTGAATCCGAGCTTGCGCGACGCGTCCTGCTGAAGCGTGCTCGTGATGAATGGCGGATAGGGATTGCGGCGGACGTCTTTGCGTTCGATGGCCGTTACGGCGTACGTCGCGCCTTCGAGCGAACGAATGATTTCATCGACGGCGTCTTTGCTGGGCAGTTGGGGCTTCTCGCCGCACACGCGGAACAGGCGCGCGGTGATCGTTTCGTTGGCATTGGTCGCCAGGAGGGCATCGAGCGTCCAATATTCCTCGATGATGAATGCGCGGATCTCGGCTTCGCGGTCGCAGACCATCCGCACGGCGACGGATTGCACGCGGCCCGCGCTGAGTCCTTTGCGTACGCCGAATTGGAGCAATGGGCTGATTTTGTAGCCGACGAGCCGGTCAAGGATGCGCCGCGCCTGTTGGGCATTGACCACATTGATGTCGATGGCCCTCGGCTGCTTGACCGCTTCGAGGATGTTGCGCTTAGTAATCGCGTTGAAGACGATCCGCTCGATGGGCTTGTCGAATGATTTCAGCAATTCGGCCACGTGCCAGCCGATGGCTTCGCCCTCGCGGTCCGGATCGGAGGCCAGCAGGATTCGGTCGACCTTCGCAGCCGCTTCGCGCAGTTCCTTGACCGGTCTCGAAGATTCCTTCAAGGTCAGGTAGGTCGGCGCGAAGTCGTTGTCGACGTCGACGCCGAGTTCGTGCTTGGGCAGGTCGCGCACGTGGCCGTTGCTGGCCTTGACGATGTACTGCGGTCCGAGCATTTTATTGATGGTTTTCGCCTTGGCCGGCGATTCCACCACCACGAGACATTTCGCCATGTATTGGGATTCCTATTGTAGATTGCGGATTGTAGATTGTAGATTGCGGATTGACTGTACTCTACAATCTACAATTCAATGCAACGTTTTGTCACCGCCTTCAAACAGGTCGAACAGGGTCTGCTGAAATCCAACGTCCCGTCCGCCGCAAACCATCCATGCAACGAGATAATCGAGTTCGTCGACGCCTACTTCACCTTCAAAATGACTCAGATGTTCGAGGATCATCTCGCGCTCGTATGGGTCGATCATTCCGTACAACTCGAGCCGATGGAAGATGTTGCGCGCTTCCGGGGTCAGTTTATACTCTTCCTGCGGCGACAACAGGCGTACGGAGGTCATTGGATTGCGTTCCGGCTCCACGCCTTCCGGGAACCGTGGACGCACCAGTTTCAACGCCGCTTCGATCTCGTTCTTCTTGAAGCCTTGGCGCGCCAGCCACGAACGCAGTCCTTTCTCGGAAGGTGCCGCATCGGGGCGCTCCTGGATCCGTCGAATAATCGCGTTGACCAACTCCACAAGGGATGGTTTCATCTATCTACTCCCGTCCAGTGACGGACGTGTACTTTTATGGCATATTGTAAAGGGCTGGACGCTGGGTGTCAAACTGGACGTTGGCGGACAACGGCGTTTGGCCCGTGCCGATGGGGTTACGCCGGAGCTTCCGCGAGGATTTGAACGCCCGCGCTCGTGCCGAGGCGGTCCGCGCCCGCCTCGAGCATCGCGCACGCGTCTGCGTACGTGCGAATCCCGCCGGCGGCCTTGACGCCGAGTTTGCGCCCGACCGTCTGCCGCAGCAGGCGGACATCTTCGATGGTAGCGCCGCCCGGCCCGAATCCGGTCGAGGTCTTCACGAACGCGGCCCCGGCGCGCATGCACATTTCGCAGACCGCCACCTTTTCCGCATCGGTCAGGCAACAGGCTTCCATGATGACCTTCACGGGCGTCTTTTGGGCGGCCTGCACGACGGACGCAATCTCCTGTTCGACGAACTCCGGATACCCCGATTTCAGCGCGCCGATGTTGATGACCATGTCCAATTCCGTAGCGCCGTTCGCGACGGCCTCGCGCGCTTCCTCGACCTTGACATGCGCCGTCGTCGCGCCCAACGGAAAACCGATCGTCGGGTCCACGCCCACGTGCGAACCCGACAGCCGTTGCGCACAAAAGGCCGTCCATACCGGATTGATCGCCACCGACGCGAAACCATGCTCGATTGCCGCGTCGCACAGTGCCTCCATATCCACGCGCGCCGCATCGGCCCGTAGCAATGTATGGTCGATAGCCCGTGCCAATTCAATCCGCGTCATGTAAGCACCCTCCCATGTAACGCCGTATCCAAAACAAGTTCGTCAGAATACAGGAGTCGGAATTCCTATTGCCTTTATTAGGTGTATCGTACCACGGCCGCCCATCGCGTAAAAACAGATCCGCGCCACTTGTCGCACCGCCTCGAAGTTCGGTAGAATCCGGCTTCTCCGAAATGCGGTGTGAACTTCCAATGCGAAGAAAGGGATGTCGATTATGCCTCGCGTGTTTGTGACGCGCCCAATACCCGAGGCGGGCTTGAAGTTGTTATATGAAGCGTTTGGCGATGAGGTGCTCGTATCGCCGAACGACTGGCCCATCGAACGCGAAGAGTTGCTGCGAAATGTAGTCGGCGTCGAGGGTCTTCTGCCCATTCTCACGGACATGATCGACGATCAGGTTCTCGAAGCCGCAGGACCGCAATTGCGCGTCGTTGCGAACTACGCGGTCGGCTACAACAATGTCGACGTCGACGCAGCGACGCGGCGCGGCATCGTCGTCACCAACACGCCGGGCGTGCTGACGGAGACGACGGCGGACATGGCGTGGACGCTGCTGATGGCGGCGGCGCGGCGCGTCACGGAATCGGAACGCTATCTGCGTGCGGGCCGCTGGAAATCGTGGGGACCGCAACTGTTCCTCGGCGTGGATATCCACGGCCAAACCCTCGGTATCTTCGGGATGGGACGCATCGGTCATGCCATGGCCAAGCGCGCGCGCGGTTTCGATATGCGCGTCATCTATCACGACCAAATCCGGCTCGATCCGGAACGAGAAGCCGAGATGGGCGTCTCATACGTGGACAAGGCTGCGTTGTTGGCCGAATCGGATTTCATCTCGATCCATTGCCCGCTACTCCCGGAGACGACGCACGCGTTTGGCCCCGCCGAGTTCGCATGCATGAAACCGACCGCCGTCCTCGTCAATACGGCGCGCGGTCCCATAGTGGATGAAGCGGCGCTGGCCGAGGCGTTGAAATCGGGGCGCCTATTCGCGGCAGGTCTCGATGTGTACGAACGCGAGCCTGAAATCCATCCCGCGCTAATCGAATGCGAAAACGTGGTCCTAGTCCCCCACCTCGGCAGCGCCACGAGGGCCACGCGCGCGCGCATGGCCGAAATGGCCGCGCTGAACCTCGTGGCGGTACTGCAAGGCCGTCAAGCACCCAACTGCGTCAACCCGAAAGCGATTGCGGATTGTAGATTGTAGATTGCGGATTGCGGCGCCCACGTCTTGGAACGTATACGAAAAGTCATCCTGGCGTGCGAACCTGTGGGGCGGACTGTCAGTCTGCCCGCGCAAAACCGGACGATTCAGCCTAAAAAAGGCA
>CAIYET010000939.1 GCA_903925285.1 Candidatus Hydrogenedentota bacterium
CGTATCATCGTTAATAAAGGTCTACATCGTGCTTCTTGTACGACCCTTACAGGGTCGGTGGTTAAGCATTTGTGCCGTGGGTGCAACCCACGGATACAAAACCGACGTCCATCGACCCTGGAAGGGTCGTACTATATCCGTATCATCGTTAATAAAGGTCTACATCGTGCTTCTTGTACGACCCTTACAGGGTCGGTGGTTAAGCATTTGTGCCCGTGGGTTGTCACCCACGGCTATTCATGTTCCTCCCCTTCGGGGAAATTCAGTTGAGGCGACAACTTTCCCAAAGAATGGAAGCTCTCTTATAAAGTACGCTAAATCCGGAAGAGCCTGAATTCTGACTCTGGATGAGCCTCTTTTGTCATTCGGCGCGTAGCGGCGAGATTGTAGCAGGCGTCGCCGTGGTTGGCGGTGCGCCCAATGCGTCGGGCAGGACTTCGGCGGACAGTTCGAATCGGGTGGCAGCCTCTTCGCCGCGATCGATTAGGTCGAACACGCGGACGCGCGCCTGAGGTTGAACGTTCTTGTCGAACAGGACGCGGCTGAGCGGGTTGACCAGCGCATAATCGATCGCGTTTCGGATTCCGCGTCCGCCGTGTTGGAGATGTTGGCGCGCGAGCGTCACGAGCGCATCGCGGACTTTCCGTTCGACAACCAGTTCCATCTTCTTGCCTTCACGCGCGGCCTTGACGAGTTTGCCGATGAGCAGGTCGACGATCTGTTCGTCGAGCGGGGGCTTGATGAAGTCGAACACGACGAAGTTGTCGCCGAAGCGGTTGAGGATCTCGGGACGCCCGAGCACGAAGTTGAAATGGTCGCGGATGGCTTCGAGGACGATATCGCGCATGCGTGCGTAGGGCATGTCGGGCGTGACGAGCAGCTTCGAGCCGGCGCCGCCCGCCGCATCGCCGCGCGCGATGGCGCCGAGGTTGCTCGTGAAGATGATGATGCACTCGGAAAAGTAGATCGTCTCGCCTTTCCCGTCGGTGAGGCGTCCGTCGTCGAGGATCTGGAGAAACTTGTCGAAGATGCTGGCGTGCGCCTTTTCGATTTCGTCGAACAGGAGGATCGCGAACGGGTTCTTCTTGACGGCGTTGGTCAGTTGGCCGCCCTCTTCGTAGCCGACGTAGCCCGGCGGAGCGCCAAGCAGGCGCTGATCGGACTGCGGCGCGGCGTATTCGCTCATGTCGAATCGGATGAGGCGTTCCTCCTGGCCGAACAGCAACGCGGCGAGCGCCTTGGCCATTTCGGTCTTGCCGACGCCCGTCGGTCCCGCGAAGAACAGGACGCCGCGGGGCCGATTCGAGCGGCTCGAATCGCCTGCGGCGAGGCCGATCTTCGCGCGCTTGACGATATCGAGGACGCGGATGACGGCAGCTTCCTGGCCCTTGATCCGCGAACGGATGAACGGCTCGGCCGCCGCCAGTTTTCCGGCCTCGATTTTGTCCCACTCGCTCGTGGTCACGCCATACTTATACATTTCACTGATACGTTTGACGTTCGGTACGCCGGTATCGGGTTCGCAGATTGGGATGCGTTCCTTGATCGACAGCGTGACGAGGCTGCGCATCTCGTAATTCGTGAGTCCTTCGCTCAGATCGACGAAATCGTGCGTGACCGCCGTCGGCGGCGTCACGTTGGGCAGCGCGCCAAAGAAGTGCCGGTAGTACCGATTGACGAAACGCCCGCGTTCTTCGCGGTCGGGCAGTTCGATGTGGATCGACCGCGCGCACGGATTGTTCAGATACAGGAATGCCGGCAGATCGTTCATCTTGTCGCAGATCAGGATCAGCAGATTGTTCCAGCGTCCGTCCTGCCGGACTACTTCGCGGCTCGCCGTTGCCGCTTTCAGTACCCTCGTGAACAAAATGCGCTCGTCCTTCGTCAGGCGGTCCGGCGACGACGTCAGCCGCGACGCGAGGTCGATCACGAAGGCGCATGGGACGCGCGGATTCGCCAAGCCGCGCGCGATCCGGTTGATCGTCCGATTCCAGTCGGCCGTTTCCGGCGCACGCGGTTCGCGCGGTTCGCGGGGCAACTGGGGGCGCGGCTGCGGCCCGGGCGGATTCTGGTTCTTCTGTTCGGGTTGCTTTTCAGCTTCAGGCGCATCGCTGGGCAACTCGCGTCCCGTTTCGACGCGGTGGAACAGGTCTTCCATTTCTGCCGACTGGAACGACAGGTCGTCGACGGCGTCGGCCCACGCGACCACCTCGTATTTGAGTCCCGCCAGAAAGCGCTGGAAGAAGCCTTTCAGATCGCTTTCGGTCCAGCGTACCGATTCTTCGGGCGCATCGAGTTGAATCGGAAATGAGACGAGGTCGTGGACGTTGCCGTACACGAACAACATATTCTTGATGGTAATGAACCGCGCCAGTTCGCGCAGCCACCGCGGCGATTCCTCGTTGACGATAATCATGAGCGTCCAATCCTTCCAGTCATCGTTGCACGGCCATTCTATGCCACCACGGGCGGAGCGTCAATAAGGCTTTAGGCTTTAGGCTTTAGGCTTTAGGCTTTAGGCTTTAGCTATAATCCGCAATTCCTCCTCCAGCCTAAAGCCTAAAGCCTAAAGCCTCCACGAAGTTTGCGGTGACACGTCGCTTGGCTTATTCTCAGGGGAGGAATTCCGACTTTATTGGAGACGTGCATTGGCCTCTGAACGCCCGATACGCATTTGTCTGGTGTGCTCGCATGGCGGGCACTTGACGGAGATGCTGTCGTTGATGGAGGCGTTCGAGGGGTTCGAGACCTTTTTCTTCTGTTACGACGCGGATACGACGCGGCGTCTTTCGCGGGCGTATCTCGTGCCGAACATGGCGCGCAATCCGGTCGAGTTTGTCAAGAACCTGTTTCGCGCCGCGCGCATTTTCCGGCGCGAACGGCCCCGGCTCATCGTGTCGACCGGCGCCGAGATCGCCATTCCCGTCGCGATCGTCGGCAAGCTATTCGGCGCGCGATTGGTCCACGTCGAATGCGGAGCGCAGGTCGTTACGCCGTCGTTTACGGGCCGGGTGTTGTATTGGATCGCGGACGCCTTCTACGTGCAGTGGCCGGAACTGTTGCAGGCGTACGGTCCGCGCGCGCAGTACCGGGGGAGTCTGGTCGATGAAACGTGAAGGGGGCCGCCTATGATTTATGCCACCGTCGGCACGATGTTCCTCGACTTTCCGCGGCTCATCCATGCGCTCGACGAGATTGCGCGGGACACCTGCGAAGAGGTCGTGATTCAGCTCGGTATGGGCAAGACGATCCCGCAACATTGCACGCATTTCGATTTCAAGCCGCGCGACGCGGTATTGGCGCTTCAGCGCGAGGCACGGGTCGTCGTGTGTCATGCGGGAATCGGTTCCGTCATCGATGCGCTCGAGTCCCGGCGTCCGTTCCTGGTCGTGCCGCGCCTGAAGCGGTTCAACGAACACATGTCGGATCATCAGATCGAGATCGCCGAGGCGGTCGAGCGGCGCGGGTGGGGGCGGGCCATCATGGACATGGCGGAGTTGCCCGCCGCGTGTGCGTCGCCCCCGGTCGTTCCGGCGACGTATCGTCCCGCGCGAGAACGTTTGATCGCGGCCGTGCGCGAAGTCGTGGTTCAGATTGCGGATTGCGGATTGTAGATTGCGGATTGTATGTTGGACGAAGTGAACGAGGTGGACGAAGTGGACAAGGTGGACGGAATGGACAACCTACAGTCTACAGCCTACAGCCTACTGCCTTCAGCATTCGGCTTGGGTGTTGGAGTTTAGGGTTTGACAACCCAAACCCCAAACCCCAAACCCCAAACCCCCTTCAGCCCGAGGAGTAACTGAGTGCAAGCGTCGGTCATCATTCCTGCGTACAACGCCGAGGCGACGCTGGCGGAATGTCTTTCGGCCTGCCTGAACCAGACGTGGCCCGCGCGTGAGATCATCGTCGTGGACGACGGTTCGACGGACGGCACGGCGCGCGTCGCGGCGTCGTTTCCCGTCCGGTATGTTTGGCAGAAAAACGGCGGTCCGGCGGCGGCGCGCAATCGCGGGGCAGCGGAAGCAACCGGCGACGTGCTGGTCTTCACGGACGCGGATTGCGTGCCGGAACCGGCTTGGCTCGAACGGTTACTCGAAGGGTTTGACGAAGGCGTCGTGGCCGTGGGCGGCGCGTACGGGATCGCGAATCCCGCGTCGCGTCTCGCGCGCATGGTTCACGAGGAGATCGCGGCCCGGCACGCGGAACTCGAAGGCGAGGTCGATTTCGTGGGATCGTTCAACGTGGCGTACCGGCGCGATGCGTTCGATGCGGCAGGCGGGTTCGACGCGACGTTCCGGCAAGCGTCTGCGGAGGACAACGACCTTGCGTACCGGCTCGAAGATTGCGGCGGACGCATGCGGTTCGCGCCCGACGCGCGCGTCGCGCATTATCATCCAACGCGGCTGCTGCCATATCTCCGCACGCAGATGCGCCACGGTTATTGGCGCGTCAAACTGTACGCGAAACATCCCCATCGCGCGAAACACGGCGACCGGTACGCAGGCCTCGCGGATCTGTTGATGCCGCCGTACGCGCTGGGACTGGTTTGCACGATTCCGTTGGCGGTTATCTGCTCGATGATCGGATGGGTATGGGCAGTCGCTACGATCATCTACGCCCTTCTACGAATGCGGCTGCCATGGACCCTCGCACGACGTACGGGCGACCCCGCCATGCTGGGATTCGCAGTTGTGGCTGCGATGCGCGACGTGGCTAGAGCGGTCGGCATGGTAGCGGGCATCTGGCGGTTCTTGTTAGGGCGAAGGACAGGGGCGTCTGGCGGTTCTTGTTAGGGCGAAAGACAGGGCCATTTTCCGGGTGAAAACGACGTATGATGGGGATCGGCGATCAATTGCACCCGTGGATGAATTCCAAAATAGCGTTGGGCTACCCCGAAGGGGTAAAACATGAATAGCCGTGGGTGGCAACCCACGGGTACACGAGATTAACCATCGACCCCGAAGGGGTCGTACAAGAAGCGATATCGGCTTTTATAACAATGATATGGACATAGTGCGACCCCTTCAGGGTCGATGGATATCGGTTTTGTATCCGTGGGTTGCCACCCACGGCTATTCACGTTGCATCCCTTCGGGATGACGTTCCGCAAATGCAGGTCGGTCTGGAAATGCGACGCCGTCTAGGAGTTGACTCCCGGTCTGTCGCCCCGTCTTCCTCCTCGCTGAGACTAGCAGATTGAAACGTCTTGGCCACGTTCACTCTTGAGAACAAACAGGCGAAGGACTATATTGATTAGCAAGCTAATGCACGTAGAAATCAATGGCGTTGAGCAAGGTGTGCGCAACCGGTCGGGAGACTGCCCGTGGGAATCGAAACGTTGGAAGAGTGTCCAGTGTGTCGACTTGCTGGGTGTCGCACAGCTAAAGTCAATCGCGGTCCTTGGACGAAATTCGTGTGTGCCAATTGTGGCGCGTTTCAGATGTCGCATGAGGCCCTCGTAATATGCGCGAACAAGAAGGTCAAGGACCGGGCGGTCCTTGCGAATCAAATATGGATCAATCAGAAGAAGTTCGCATCTGAGTATGTCATATCGAGCAGCGAGCTTGACCCGTTGGGGAAGTACGATCTGCCGAGCCCTGCTGAACAGATCAACATGCTAATAGGCTTTTTGGGTGAACAACTTCTCAATAGACCTGGCGAGGAATTTCAAATACGATGCTCTGAGCTATGTGCAAAGATTGGCGCGGTTACGGTTAAGGATGTTGAATTCATCATTGAGTGTTGCCAAGGAGAGGAATTGCTGCGCCCCATTGACATTGGGCTCCGCGCGCGCTTTGATGCGCAGAACTACATCTACAAGGTGAAGCTTTCACTAAAGGGTTGGCAATATTACGAGAATCTGAGGCGGGGCAAGCTTGCCGAACACACAGCGTTTATGGCCATGCCCTTCGGCAATCAGGAAGTTAAGGAGATAGTTGACAGAATATTCCGCACGGCTGTCGAGCAAACAGGGGTTCGTCTCAAGCGGCTCGATGATGAACCGGCGGCGGGCCAGATAGACGACAGAATGCGAGTTGAAATTCTGAGAAGCCGCTTTGTCATAGCCGACCTGACTGACGAAAACAGAGGCGCCTATTGGGAAGCGGGCTACGCCGAGGGCCTGGGAAAGCCCGTTATCTACACCTGCCACAAGGGGTACTTTGATGCGAAGGGGGGTACCCATTTCGACACCAATCATCGGCAGACCGTTCTTTGGGAGTCGACAAATGAAGAGAAGGCTGCCGAAGATCTTAAGGCCAGCATTCGAGCCACATTCCCGTTCGAGGCAATCATGCCTAATGACTGACGCTTCGTCTTATCAGTGTTCCCCGTTCGCCCCCGATCCGCAGGTAAGGGGGCGAGTTTTCGCGCGGGCAGGTGAGGAGCGGGTATCGGGAGTTTGATTTCATTGCGTTTTCGTTCGACTGGGGC
>CAIYET010000940.1 GCA_903925285.1 Candidatus Hydrogenedentota bacterium
ATCCTTCATCCTTCATCCTTAAATCATGTCGTCAACCTTCGCAAGCGGCCCTGCGTTATCTGAAACGAAGGCAGGAAGCCACACTACCTGCTTGCCCCCTCCTCCCTACGCGCACGGGCTGGGCTGAACAGGACAGCCCGTGCGCACCCTTTTCTAACGGCGGCCTATTTCCTCTTGAGGAGCGAGAGGAACAGGCGTGTATCGGGCACGCGCATGACTTGGCAGAACGCCACGTACGCGCAGCCGGCCAGCGTAAGCGAAGACGTCACGGACACCAAGCGGTGCAACACCGTTTCGGCATGGAAGCGCGCATGGATCGCCTCGTAGCCGAAGTACAAAACGACGCCCATGGCTATCGACGCGACGGCGATACGCGCCAAACCGTCGAGCAGTTCACGATCCCATAGGCGTCCGTATCGCTTACACAGAAGGATGTACAGTCCGACGAAATTCACCGTGTACGACAATGTGGTCGCGAGGGCAAGGCCGCGGAATCCCATACGTGGCGCGAGAATGAATATCAGCACGATGTTGAGCAGCATACTGGCGAAGGCGATGGTCACCGGCGTACGCGTGTCTTTTGCCGCGTAGAAACCGGTCACGGCGATCTTGACCCAGCCGAAACTCAGGAGACCGGCGGCAAGATAGATCGTCGCCGTCGCGGTGATCCCCGTATTGAGCGTCGTGAAGTGACCCCGCTGAAACAGCAATGCCACAATCGGTCCGGGAACGATGAACAGCGCCACCATGGCGGGGCAAATCAGGAAGAAACTCTGTCGAAAACCGTGCATGAGCGTCGCGCGGACGTTGCCGATCTCGCCGCGCACGATCGACCGGGATATCGAGGGCAAAATCGCCGCGCTGATCGCGATGCCGAACACGGACAACGGCAACTGAACGAGGCGATTCGAGAAATAGAGACCGTTGACCACATCGGGCCCCATCGAGGTTGCGAAAAGCAGGTCCACGAGTTTGTTCACCTCGCCCGCCGACTGTCCTATAATCACGGGACCCCATAAGAGGAACGACGCGCGAATAGCGGGATGCCGGAGCTTGAAATTCGGAAGCCACGTCCCCACGAGAATCCCGACGGCAAGGTATTGAACGAAAAACTGGCCGATACCGCCCGCCCACGCACCCGCGACAAGTCCGTAGGCCGGATTGCCGAACGCGTATGGATGGAAAAACAGAACAAAGCATACGCCCAATTGCGCGATGTTGAGCAGCGCCGGCGACCACGCGGGCGTGCTGTAATGCCGCATGATGAACAACGGACCCATCTGAAAAACCGTCAGCCCAATAAAAAAAATATACGGAAACGTCCAGCGCGTGAGCGGCGCCATGAGCGCGAGATATTCCGGCGAGAGCTTCTTCGTCCCGGCGATGAGACCGATAGGCTCGAGTAAATTGAAAATGGCGGGGAGAAAAAGGAATCCCAGCACCGTGATGACGCCCAGTATCACGAGCAGCGCCGAGAAAATCGCTGACACGGCCTCGCGAAAGGCGTTCTTCGATTCCTTCTCCAGAATGCCCGACAAGACCGGGATGAAGGCCGCGTTGGACGCCCCCTCGCCGAGCAAGTCGCGCAGCATGTTGTTAAGTCGAAACGCGATGTTGAACGCGGCCAGCGGCGCCGCCGGCACGATCGCGCCCATCGCCATGTCGCGCAAGAGGCCAGTCACGCGGCTCAACATCGTGCCAAACGCGAAGACCGCCGTCGATTTCGAGAGTTGCCGCGTCTCGCTCATGAACGGCTCTTTGCGCGCGTTCGCGCACGCGCGGGCTTCGCCGCCGTTCCCGAACGCTTGAGCCTGGCCCACGCCAGCACGAACGCGGAAACGCCCAACGCCAGCCACGGAAACGCCACGGGGCCGTACGGCACGGGGCGCGTCCCCGGCGCAGATACCGGCAACACGGCAGCCAGACGTTGTCCGATGCTCTTCGCCGGCGCGATGCGTCCCGCGTAATTCGCGTACTGCCCCGAAGCCCCGAATACGCCCGCAACCATCGAGAAACGGCCCCACGGATCAAACACGCCGGAGATGCCCGTGTTCGCGCAATGGACGACCGGCAAGCGCGTCTCGACCGCGCGCATTCGCGCCAACTCGAACTCCTGCGGGATCGCGCTACTCATCCCAAACCAGCCAAGATTCGTGACGACGACCAGATAGTCCGCGCCCATGCGCCGCAGCCGTTCCGCCAAATCCGCGTACAAAACCTCGAAGCAGATCAGCGGACCAAAAGTCCGCCCCTTCGCCTTCATGACCTTCAGGTCGACGCCAAATTCCGAATCGCCGATGGCCGGCACGACCTGTTGGATGAACGGAACGTATTTCGCAAACGGCACGTACTCGCCGAAGGGCACCAGATGGACCTTGTCGTACCACGCAACGATGTTCGCGCCGGGATCGACGAGACAACACGAATTCGGCGAGCCACCCGTCTTCTCATTTTCGTGCTCCGCTCCCGTGAACAGATACGCGTCGGTGTCCTTGACCAGTCCCGCGACTTCCATCCAGATCGCCGGCATGTCGATGGGGCCCACGATCATGGCCTCGGGCCATACGAACAGACTCACCTTCTCTTGTCGGGCCAGCCAGCGCGACTTCTGCGCCGCGTTGCGGACCATCTCGGCGGTATATTCGCGGTCCCACTTCATTTCAAGCGAGAAGTTGGTCTGCACAATCCCCACCGTCAACGGACGCGACGTGTAATCCGGCTTGTCGAGCAACCATGAACCAATACCGTGCGCGGCGGCCATCGCAACCAGCGCGCAAATGAGCGGAAGCGTTACCGCAAGCCAGCGCCGCTCGCCGCCGTCCAGCCACGCCGAAACGGTTGCCGCAATCCACCCGTTACATGCCGCTACCACAGCAGAAACAAGTGGCGCGCCGCCGAGCGCCGCCAATTGTACGAACGCCAAGTCGGGACCTTGGCTGTACGCCACCGCGCCCCATCCAAACCCGGAAAAGAGATGGGCCTGTAAGAATTCCATCGCGGCCCACCCCACGCCGAAAAACAAAGCGCCGCCCGCGAACGGCAAACGGGTCCGCGCCCAAACCCACGCCATGGCCGCCACAGCCCAGAACAGCGCCATGATTACGCACAACGCTTGGTAGCCCCAAAAGGCCCAGCCGCCCGCCCAATACAGATTCGTCGCGAGCCAATACAAGAGCAGCGAGTTGAACACCCAGCCCGCCAAAAGGAAATGCCCGAACGCCTGCTTCGGTGTCGACTGTCGCGTGCGGATCAGAATCGGCGCCAGCGCCACCCAAGCAACGGGATACAACCCCCACTTCGGAAACGCCAACGCCAGCAAGACGCCGGAGAGTATACTGAGACCATATTGTCGCAACAGAGATTTCATCTTAGCCAAGATCATGCGCGACGCCCCGCCGCCACGTCAAGTAACCTGTACTTCACGAAGAGAAGCCCTTAATGCGCGGCGGTCGTTGCCATATCGGCGTACACGTCATTCTCGCGCAGGGCGTCCGCACAGAAATCCAACTCGCCTGGCCATTCGATGTACCGGCCATGCTCGCCGATTTTTACCTGATCGAAGACCTCGGGACGAGACATAGGCTCGAAGACACCGCCCCGCGCGATAACTGGCTTAAAATCCGCTTCGACGATTCGGCCGTCTTCGTACGTGAGACGCAACCGGAAACCCGGTAATGGCTCCGCCGACACAATCGCATGAAACATAACTCTTTCCTCTATACGAGCGGCTCAATCGGCAATGGCGCCTGCTCGCTATGACAACGCTCCCAATCCACCGACAATTCCACCTGATGCAACGCCGCCCATTCCAGTACCATGGAACGGACTCGATGCGGAGCTTGACCCCGCAAGACACGTATTGGAGATATCTGAATTTCCAACTCGTCATCTCCATACACGGCGTGAAAATGCGGCGGCGAATGATCGTTATAAAACATCCGTATTATAATGCCATAGAATCTCGATATCAGTGGCATCTTGTGTCTACCCTCCGGGTTCCAACTGACATTCTACTCGATAGGCGGGACAAGTGAAAGCGACTTCACATGCGGAACCGCACATGCTATATTGGTTTTGGCAAAATTATCCGAAACAGTTCAACGATACCAAGGAGACTTTCTGCATGAAATGGATATCGGTCATCTCATCGTTCTTGCTGCTCACGGTGCTTTGCACCGGCTGCTCGCCGCATTATGTCTTCGAACCCGAGGACATCCATGCTATCGCGAAGGACGTTTCGACGTTGCCGACAGAGCAGGCTATCGGCACGATTCTCGACACGTTGCAGCAGAAATATCCGGGGAAGATTAAGGCAGAGCTGCATTGGGTGTTCAACTACACCGGCGGGACGCTCGGGCAAATGGCGATCCTGTATGCGTCGCTCAGCGAATACGTGCTGATCTTCGGTACGCCTATCGGCAGCGAAGGTTTTTCAGGACGTTATGCGCAGATGGACGTATACGATTGCATGTTTGCGGGAGAGATGTGGACCTATCTCGAAGGGAACCTCGAAAAGACGGTGTACAAGCCGGGCGACTGCGCGATACTCATGCGCGGCGAGGCCAAGGGTTATTCGATGAAGGAAAACACGTGGATGCTCGAGTACACGCGCGGATTCATTCCCGCGTCGCTCCCCATCGGCGCATTCGCCCCGCTGAGCCTCACCGCAGACTGGCACAATTTCTGGGCCGTGATCGGCGATTACGCCGGGCTTGTCATCCACTCGTTTTTCGATTGAACGCTCGCCGAATCGGGATTACACCGTGTCGTTGACGGCTTCGGTGGACGGCGACGATTTCTTGAGCGTCACCGTGAACGTGCTGCCGACGTCCGGTTGGCTCGTAACCGTGGCGTCGCCGCCGTAGGCATTGGCGAGTTTCTTCACGATGGACAGGCCGAGGCCGCTGCCGAGGATATCGCGGGTCTTCTTGTTTTTGATGCGCACGAAGTCGTTGAAAAGTTTTGCGCATTCCTCTTTGCTCATGCCGATGCCCGTATCGGATACGGCGATGATAACGGCGTCGGCCGTTTCGCCGATCTTGACCTCGACCGTCCCGCCGTCGCGGTTGTATTTCACCGCGTTCGACACGAGGTTGTTTAGGACAATCTCGATTTCGCCAAGGTCGGCCTGCATCTCGATCGGCTGATCCGCGAGGAGGCGCATCGCGATGTTGCGCGGCATGGCGTCGGGCGTGGCGGTCTCGATGGCCGTACGCGCCACGCTGACCACGTCCACCTCTGCGAACTCGCGTTTTTTCGTGCCGGATTCGATGCGCGTCAAGTCGAGTAAATCGAGGATCATCTTGCGCATGTACGTCGTTCGCGTCACACAACGCTCGACGATCTGTCGATAGACCGCCGGGTCGTTGCCCGCGCCGTGGTCGCGCAGAAGTTCCATGTAACCCTCGATGGCGCCCAGCGGGGCCTTGAGTTCGTGCGCGAGGACCGATATGAACTGGAACCGGACCTGCCGTTTTTCATGAGCAAGTTTGCGCGCGTGCTGCGTGACGATGACGTGCTCGGCGGCCTTGCGCACGGCATTCTTGAGTTCCGCCGGCGTGAACGGCTTCGCGAGAAAGTCGTAGGCGCCTTGGCGAGTCGCGCGGACGGCCGTCTCGATCGACGCATAGGCCGTAATCATGATCGTCAACATGTCGATCTTTTTCGACGCGATGTGATCGAGCACGTCCAGGCCGCTGATGCCGGGCAACTTGTGGTCCAGGAGAAGGATATGCGGCGGCGTGGCATCGATTTTCTCGACGGCTTCCTCGCCTGTCTCCGCCATGTCCACGCGCATGCGGACCTGGACGTTCACATCGGGCACCGCAAACGTAAAATCGCGCAACGCCCGCGCAACGCTCAGGCGCATGCCCGGCTCATCGTCGCACACCAATACTCGCAACGTATCCAAGCGACAGTCTCCCGCGTTCAGTGCCCCGGCGTTTCAAGCAATCGCTCGATCTCGCGCCGGAGTTGATCGAACCGAATCGGTTTAGCCAACAGGACGTCCGCCTTGATCCACGAGCGCTCCTCGCTCGTGGCGGCGTCGAATTCAAGCCCCGTCTCGCGCGTTACCGCCGTGGCCAGAATAATCGGCACCTCCGGGTACTTTTTTTTGATGTAGTAACAAAGCGTAAACCCGGCGTCCATTTCCTCCATCATCAAGTCCAACACAGCCAGATCCGGCCGCACCGTCTCGAGCACTTCCATGGCATGTTCGCCGCTGTCCGCCTCGACGACCGCGTATCCAGCCGCTTCCAATTGCACGCGCTGCTGAAACCGGTAATCAACGTCATCGTCCACCACCATAATCGTCTTCTTCATACTCATCGTTTCGCCTTCCGTTCATATGTCTGTCGTTGCGACGCGATCTACTGCTATTCCTCGGTGCGCTTGGGCAGCGACACCGTAAACGTGGTTGTAGTCGGCCCGGCACTACGGTCGGCATTCGATTTCACTCGAATGTCGCCGCGGTGCATCTTAACAATTCCATACGTCACCGCCAAACCCAGGCCCGTGCCCTGGCCCATGCCCTTCGTTGTAAAGAACGGCTCGAATATTTTGCCAATGTTATCCTTCGGGATTCCGACCCCGGTATCCGTCACGGCAATCTCGAAACGGTCCCTGCCCTTGCTGGCCGAACGGATCAGCAACGTGCCGCCGCCGGGCATCGCCGCGCAGGCGTTGCTGATCAGATTCGTCAGCACCTGGATTATCTGATCGTGGTCGACCTCGACGGTCATGTCCGCCATGGTATGCTCGACTTGGACGTCCACGTGAGGCGGAATCTGGAGGACGCGCAACGCGTCGTCAACCAATTGCCGCACATCCGTCGGTTCGAGCAATACCTTGTTCTGCCGCGCGAAGTGAAGCAGGCCCGCCACAATCTTCTTGCAGCGGTCGGCCTGCTCGGTGATCATACTGAGATCGTCCTTGAACTTGCCGCCTTCCTCGATTTCGTCGAGCAGTAGATGCGCATACATCAGCACGACGCCCAGCGGGTTGTTGAGTTCGTGCGCGATGCCTGCGGCCAGTTGGCCCATGCTCGCCAGTTTCTCGGATTGGACGAGCGCCTCTTGCATCTTGGCAAGCCGGTCGTTGGTCACGGCCAAGTCGCGCACGGTCTTGCCCAACTCGTCGATCGTATACGGAAGGCACATCTTGCTTTCCGCCAGCCCGTTGTGGATGGCGATGGCATGCTCGCGGCACGTCTCGTATCCACACGCCCCACAGTTGAGTTGATCCTGCGATTTGAATTTGCCCATCTTCGCCAGGATCTCGGTAAGCACGCCTTGCGACGGCGCCGGAACGCGCTGGTCATGCGACTTGAACTGCCGCGAGAGTTCCAAATCGGCGAAGCGCTCCATCGCCTGTTCCCAAAGTATGCGATCGCGACCGGGCAGGCTTTGGCGAACGTACTGGCTCACGCGGCTACGCCGGTTGAACAGCGGCGCCTCGGTCATCATACCCGGACCCATGATACAGCCCGGACAGGCCAGGATTTCGAGCAACCGCGAATCCAGCGCGCCACTGGCAAATTCCTGCAGCGCCTCGACAAAACTCTCGCGGCCCGCCGCCGACACGACCGTGCCTTCGACGAGGTTCTCCTCGATACGTGCCGCTTGCAGCATGCCGGCCGCCAGCGGAAACAGCGCACCCAGATCGGCGTGCGGCGGATCGAAATCGCTCGGCGTCGCACTGTCGGACGTGACGCACTTCGCGTCGAACAGCCGCTGCAAACCCAGGAACGTCGAAGCGCCGGCCACCTCGTTCGGAAGATTCTCGTCGGCCGCCTCGCACTTCTTGGCGATGCACGGGCCGATGAAAACAATCTTGATTTGTGGTCCATAAATTAGCTTCAGCGCGCGCGCGCTCGCGACCATCGGCGACACGATCGGCGCGAGCGAATCCACGAGTTCGGGATGATAGCGCTCGACGAACCCCACGATAGACGGGCAAGTCGTCGCGATGTAGCGTTTGCCATCCGTACCCTCGACCAACTCGCGATATCGCCGCGCCACCAGATCGGCCCCGAAGGCGACCTCATGCACGTACGCGAACCCCGCCTTGCGAATCATCCCGACGAACACGCGGTAGTCGATGCCCGGAAACGCCGCGGGGAAACTCGGCGCAACACACGCCGCCACCGGCGCGCCGCCGTCCAGCAGGTCGACGACTTCCTGCGTGGTATTGACCACGCGTTTGGCCTGCTGGCTGCACACGCGCACGCAGTTGCCGCAGCCGATACAGCGCGTCGGAATCACCTCCGCCTGCCCATCCGCGATGCGGATCGCCTTGGCAGGGCATTCGCGCACGCACGTGTAGCAGACGCGGCATCGCTCCTTGATCGTCGTGATAAACGCTTTATCGAGGTTCTGTCTCATAAGGGATTAGATCGCCAGTTCGCGCTTGGCGTAATGCGTATGCAGCAACCGATGGCTCATTTCACCCAACGGCTGGCCCAGAAATTCGTCGTACAGCCGCTCGACATCGGTATTGGCGTGCGATACGCGCAAGCGTTCGTTGCGGTCGATGGCGTACAGCGCCTGCAAACGTCCCCGCACGGCATCGAGGTCCGTATGATACGGCTGGCCGCCTCCCGCGATACATCCGCCGGGACACGTCATCACTTCGATGAAATGCAGATTCCGGCGTCCAGCACGCACGTCATCGAGGACCTTCGCCGCATTCTGCAAACCGCTGACCACCGCCACACAAACCTCCAACTTGCCGATCATGACCTTCGCTTCCTTAATACCGTCCAGGCCGCGCACCGCCTGAACCTTGAGTTCGCCAAGTTCCGTGCCCGTCAGCAAATAGTAGGCCGAACGGATCGCCGCTTCCATAACGCCACCCGTCGCGCCAAACAACTTCCCGGCCGTGCTGCGCTCGCCGAACGGCGTGTCCGCCGAATCCGGCGACAACGTGTTCAGATCAATACCACGCATACGAATGATCCGCGCCAGTTCGCGCGTCGTCAAAACCGCGTCGATATCCGAGACGCCGTCGTGAATCATTTCCTCGCGATTCATCTCGAACTTTTTCGCCGTGCACGGCATGATCGACACGCTAAAAATCTTCTTCGGGTCGACGCCCTTGCGCGCGGCAAAGAAACTCTTGATCAGCGCGCCCATCATCTGTTGCGGGCTTTTGCAACTCGACAGGTTCGGAATGAAATCGGGATACTCCTGTTCGACGAACTTGATCCAGCCCGGCGAACAACTCGTCAGCATCGGCAGCGTGCCGCCCTCCTTGATGCGCTTCACAAGTTCCGAGCCTTCTTCCATGATCGTCAGGTCGGCCGTGAACGACGTATCGAACACGTACTTAAACCCCAATTGACGCAACGCCGCCGTCATCAATCCGTCCACATCCGCGCCGGGCTTCAGCCCGAATTCTTCGCCCAGCGTCACCGAGACCGCCGGGGCGTGCTGTCCCACGACGATCATATCGGGATCGCTTAGCGCATCCATGACCTCCTTGATGTGGCTCTGCTCGTGCAACGCCCCCGTCGGGCACACCATGATGCACTGCCCGCAATTGATGCAGTTCGACACATTCAATCCATAGTTGAACGTCGTGCCAACCCGCGTTTTGCTGCCGCGCCCAATAAAATCGATCGCCGATACACCCTGAATCTCTTCGCACACGCGCACGCACCGTCCGCACAAAATGCACTTCTCCGGATCGCGCACGATCGACGGGCTCGACGTGTCCACGAAGTACTCGTTCTTACGGCCGGCATAACGCCGTTGCCGCACCCCCAACTCCTCCGCCAAACCCTGCAAGTCGCAACTCCCGTTGCGCACGCAGTACAGGCAATCATCCGGGTGATTCGCCAACAGCAATTCGACGATCGTCTTGCGCGCCAGGATGGCGCGCGGCGAATGCGTCTGCACCTTCATACCGTCCGCGACGGGGCACGCGCAACTCGGAATCAACGTGCGCTGCCCTTCCACCTCGACCACGCACATCCGGCACGCCCCGCTCGGAAACAGTCCTTCCATATAACACAGGGTCGGCACTTTCACGCCTGCCCGTTTCAACGTATCCAACAACATCTCGCCCGGCTTCGCGTCCACCGGCTTACCGTTCACTTCAATCGTAGCCATGCGTTTCGTCGCTCCTCTCAGTTCATCTTGATGACGCTTTTGCCGTCCGTGCGTTTCTTCGATTTCATCGGCTCATGCTTGCGTATCACGACCGCGTCGTGAGCGCACGTATCCACGCACGCGCCGCAACCGATACACTTGTCCTCGACGATGAGATGTACCTGTTTCGGCCAGCCCACGATCGCCTCGACCGGGCATTTCTTCGCGCAACGTCCGCAACCCGTACACTTCTCCTGCTCGATCGTAAACGACCGCAACTCGGTGCAGACGCCCGCCGGACACCGCCGTTCGTAAATGTGCGCTTCGTATTCGTCCCGAAACCAGCGCAAAGTACTCAGCACCGGATTGGGCGCCGTCTGGCCGAGACCACACAAACTCGTGTCCTTGATCACCTCCGCGAGACGATTCAGGTACATCACGCCCTTGAACCGTTCGAGCGGGTCGTTGTCCTTCTCCGAACGCCGTCCATGCGTAATTCGTTCAAGGATCTCGAGCATGCGCAACGTCCCTTCCCGGCACGGAATGCACTTGCCGCAACTCTCGCGCTGGATGAAGTCCATAAAGAACTTCGCAACGTCAACCATGCACGTCTCTTCGTCCATCACGACCAAGCCGCCAGACCCCATCATCGCCCCCACGGTCTTCAAAGACTCATAGTCGATCTCGATATCGAGGTGCTGAGTCGGAATGCAGCCGCCCGACGGGCCGCCGATCTGCACGGCCTTGTAGGCCTTGCCGTGCGCAATGCCGCCGCCGATATCGAAGATGACCTTGCGCAACGTTGTGCCCATGGCCACCTCGACCAGACCCGTCCGGCTAATCTTGCCACTCAGCGCGAAAACCTTCGTACCCTTGCTCGTCGTCGTACCCACGGAAGCGTACCATTGCGCGCCACGGCTCAGGATCATCGGTACGTTCGCCAACGACTCGACATTGTTGATCACCGTCGGCTTGCCGAACAGTCCTTTGACGGCCGGGAACGGCGGACGCGGACGCGGCATCCCGCGCTTGCCCTCGATGCTGTGCAACAACGCGGTCTCCTCGCCGCAGACAAACGCGCCCGCGCCCATCTTGATATACACGTCGAGGTTGAAACCGCTATCGAGAATATTGTGACCCAACAGGCCATACGCCTTAGCCTGTTTGATCGCCTCTTTCAGGTGTTCGATCGCCAGCGGATACTCGGCGCGGATATAGATGTACGCCTTACTCGCCCCAATCGCGTACGCACCGATCGCCAGCCCCTCGAGTACCTTGTGCGGACACCCCTCGATCACCGCCCGGTCCATGAACGCGCCCGGATCGCCTTCGTCCGCATTGCACACAATATATTTCTGCTCGCTTTCCGTCTTCAGCGCAAACTGCCATTTCTTGCCCGTCGGAAAACCGCCGCCGCCGCGCCCGCGCAATCCGCTGGCCTCGACCGTCGCGCAAACATCTTGCGGCGTCGATGAACGCAGCACTTGCGCCAGCGCACGATACCCGCCCCGCGCGATATATTCGTCGATCCGGAGCGGGTCGACGATCCCGCATTCCGCCAGCACCCACCGGGTCTGCGGTCCAAAGAACGGATGCTCGTCGATGAACGGGACGCCGGGCCACGGTTTCAATGACTCTTCGCGGAACTGGCCGACGAGGTTCGCCTCCGGAATGACGCCCGAAAAGACCTTATCCAACAGGTCGTTCACGCGATCCTTCGTCACCGCCCCAAACGACACGCGCGTCGAACCCGGCATCTGGAAATCGACCATCGGCTCCATCACGCACAGACCGATGCAGCCCACACGCACGAGTTCGACATCCAAGCCCTTGGATTCAACGTACGCCTCGATCGCCGCAATCGTCTTCGCCGCGCCCGCCGCCAATCCACAGGTACCCGCGCCAACATAAATGACCGGCTTGGCAATTTCGAGACGACGGAGCCGCGCAACGGCTTCCTGGCGCATCCGTACGCCCGCCTCGTCCACATGGCACGACGGACCGTCCGTCAGGCACGACACAAGGTCCGGGCACAGTCGCTCGGCCCCGTGCCAACATTGATCGCAACATTTCTGCTCGATAAGCGTAGTCATGCTTCCGGTCCTCCCTCGCGGTACATTTCGACGATTTTCCGGGTCTTTTTCGGCGTCAGGCCCGCGTAGAACTCACCGTTGATGCTCATAACCGGCGCCAGGCCGCACGCGCCAATGCACGCCACGACTTCAAGACTGAACGTACCGTCGCGCGAGGTCTGTCCTGCCGCCAGTTGCAATTCCTGCTGAAGCGCCTCGAGGATCCCCGCCGACTCTTTCACGTGACACGCGGTACCCCGGCAAACCTGAACGTGATACTTGCCGTTGGGCTGGAAGCGGAACTGGTTGTAGAAGGTCGCCACTCCGTAAATCTTGCTGGTCGGCAGTCTCAGGTGCCGCCCAACGCTCTGAATCGACTCGCGCGATAAATACCCGTGAACTTCCTGCACGTCCTGAAGGAGCGGGATGAGCGCATCCCGGCCCGCGTCCGGATACCGCGCCAAAATGGACTCGATGTCCGGTGTCACTGTCGCCTCTACTGTACTCATACTCCACCTTTCTCATTTGCTCGCTGCCTGGCAAAAAACGCTACCTTCTCCAACGACATGGTCATGTCGATATCCTCGACATACACGACAGACGGCGTCCACAGACGCATCGGCGCAAAATTCAAAAGTCCCAATACCCCCGCCTGGCAAAGCTTGTCCGCCACGGCCTGCGCCTGATCCGCCGGTACGGTAATAATCCCAACAGTGATACCAGACTCCTTTACCAGCGAACTCAAGTCCTCCATCGGATGACAGCGGCACCCGTGAATCACCCGTCCGAACTTCGCAGGATCCGTATCGAACGCCGCTTCGATCGCCAACTTCGGACGACGCCCGGAAAAGTACGCCAGCAACGCCCGCCCCAGATTGCCCACGCCCACCAGCGCCACCCGTTGTCCCTGCGGCGAATCCAGAAAGCGGCCGATACTGTCGGTCAGATCCTGAACGTCGTATCCGCGCGTGGGACTCCCCGTATATCCGACTGCCATCATGTCGCGCCGGACTTGCGCCGCCGTGCCGCCAACCAGCACCGCAAGTTGGTGCGAGAAGATATTGCGCTCGCCTTCGGCCAGCAAACCGTACAGGACACGCCGGTAAAGGCTCAGGCGCCCGATAGTCTTTCCGCTGACAGGCTGGTTCATACCGCCCAATTCCGTTCACTTGTTGTTTGTGAAAATTATAACGCTGTTATTTGCTTCACAAACATCCTAGCACATCAAACCTGAATTGTCAAGACCTTTTCTCAGTGCAATTCAAAATCCAGGAGAGAATCGCCTAAAGAACAGGACTTATGGGATGAACCTAGAATCGGCAGTTGAACCACGAATCACACGAATCACACGAATGGGCAGGACTCACAAGTTGCTGCACGGCAGGTTCTTCCGACTGGCTTTGGCAACTGAGCGGCAGTTGAA
>CAIYET010000941.1 GCA_903925285.1 Candidatus Hydrogenedentota bacterium
ACTGGGGCTCAACGTACTCAGGTTCCAGGTCACCTCTTGTCCTGCGAGTGTCCCGCCGCCCGATGCGGAGACAAACGTCGTTCCCGTCGGTACCGGGCAACGCAATGTGACGTTGGAAGCCGACACGCCCAACTCCGACTCGATACTGAAAACGACCGTGTACGTCAACAGTCCCGAGGGCATTACGGGGTTCTGGTCCGCCGTGATTCCCACTCCCAGCAGAGGCGACGCATCCACAACGGTATTGGCCGATGCCGCCGCGCCAAAGCCGCTCGTGCAACCAACCGTCGCGCTGCCGTGAATGATCACACCATCGGGGGGCGCAAGGGAATCTCCTCTGAGATTCATCCCTTCAGCAATTGTCCGGCTCTGGCCTTTGGGAAGCGTCCCGATATCCCAGCTCAGAATCGCGCCGGGACTGGCAACGAAAGTGCCTCCATTCATACCATAGCTGTAAATATATGCTGGTATCACCAGGTTCAGCGTTACGCCCGGCAAGTCCGTCGTGCCCCGGTTCGTCACCGTCATCGCGTAGACAATCTCTTCCCCTGGCCGGACCGGGTCCACGTTCGCGCTCATGCTCAGCGTCAATGGCGACGAGGTCGGATTTGGCTTCTCGACCGTCTCGTAGAAGAGAAGGTACAATTCAGCAACCCGCCGTATCGCGTAGGGCATCAAGTCATCGCCGATAGTCCACACTTCATTGGAATCAATCCCATCTGGTGGATCGTTTGTCACTTGCTCGGGCTTGTGGAAAGTTGTGGGGTAGTCAGAAGGGCAAAAGGTATTTCCTTCGCCATCGACATCGTTACTGGGGTAGTCTTCCGTGTAGTTGGCCGTGATACGAAACAGATCCATCAGTGAACCATAAGTCGTGAGTGGTAGGTTCCAGGCTCCAGTTCGTCCTCCTCCATAGAACCACTCCTTGTATCTACCACCGATTGATGCCTCGTATATATCACCGTTCCCTGGCAACGCATGATTATCATTGTGAACGTGCGCAGGTACCGTCATGTCGGTCAGGAGGTGGGCGACGTGGCCAAGATAATAAAAGGAAAGAGCTTTGTTCGTGGGATAAGCCGCGACAGCATAGTCCCAGATCGCAGTAGCGTTCTGATACGCAGAGTCGAACTCCAGGGGAGCGCCCTCAAGGGGTGGAAGTCCCTGTAGGAGCTCATCGGTAGCGCCGGATCCGTCAGCTCCTGCGCAAAAATGCCTACCGAAGGGCAGCACTTGATACAAAGGCGGCTCTAATGGTTCGTCTTCGGCCCACGTACCTTCCAAGACCGTGTTCCGATTGTCCGAATAGGAACTGGCGACGTACCCACGAAAAACTGGAATCCAGGAATCACGAACGATGCTTTCAAAGTAATAAGATGCCTCATTGGCAATCCACTGATGGACAGGAGGACTCGTTTGATGCTTCTCGATATCGGTCTCGTTAGCCCCAGCGTGGTCGCAAAACGTTAAGGCCATAGACATGGCGATTAGCACGAGAAGTATGCCTATTGGATACGAGCGCCTTCGAAGCGCGGCGTTCCAATGTGTGTGTGCCCCTAGAAACTTGCCCACTTGAGTACCTCCTTTGTTGCTTAGTTGTCCCTTATCGTTTCCACGTTCAGCGCAATCGTCGAATCGTCGAATTCCTTAAGCGACTATAGTCGTTCGTAGCCACTTGTTCATATCGAGCATTCCCTACCAAGGGTTGCACTTCTCGGATGGCGTTTACAAAGTTCCTTGACGATTTCGCTCAACTGGCGAAATCACCGTTTGTATATACAGAGACTGCTTTATCAGAGTTCAACTCGAACACCTCAACATACCTGATGCCGTTGTTGCACGAGTTGTAGTTTCGCCAGCAAAACTCTCTCTCGCCTATGCGGAAGAATTGAATCCCTTGAGCGCCATCCGTTGAACAATTGAGCGGTTGGCCTTTCCAAAGAACGATGGCCGTCTGACAGCATCCATTGTCCCCATTTGGGTGATCGTAGGGTCTGTAAGGTGTCTTGTACAAGGCGAGAAAGGCCGGAGAGCCTGTCAGTTGAAGAGAGAATGCGCTTGCCTTCGTTTCTCTTGAGGAGAATCCGGAGTTCTCGTAATCGTAAGGTAGTTTCTTGAAGCTTGGCTCCTCGCGTGCAATGCGTGCCGTGAGTTCCGCGCTTTTGTCGGCGTCCGTGAGTTCGGTCAAAGCAATCTGTTTGTAGTCGACATTGCTGCCGACCACGGCCAGGAAAAGTGCTGCATTGCGATAACCTTCACCGTCGATGGAAACTTCTGTCACGGGCTGGGGGTCTGTCCCTGGAAAGAACTCCACAGTGAGTGTCTGCTTAGCGGTGGCGACAAAGGTGCGTTCTTGATCTCTCGCGAGTACGGTGAAGGTTGTGCCGGCGCCAAAGCGCCCATGCACGCCGTAGAATTTGTATTGCTCAGGTTTCCCAATCTCTGCCTGCCGTTCTGAACGTGGGTCACCCGTCCATATGGAGATGCGCGCAAGCTGGATACCGTTCTTTGGAGTGGACGGCTTAGCACTGTTCCCAAAGGTCAGGTAATCGCCATGCACCCATCCCGTGACGCCGCCCGAAGGAATACGTATCTTGACCCAAGGAGCGGCGTCCCTAGGCGACTCGATGACCTGGACGCTGGCGCCCGTTGGAAGGTTGGCCACTATCTCCGCATTTGTCGAAGGGGCCGACCGAATGCGCAAGAGGTCGGCCTTCACCGTTGCCGTGGGATCCTCCGCCCAAGTTTCGGCATTGAATAATCCCATCAGGAACATCGTCGCGAGGAGCACTTCCACGAGAATCGTTTTCATGGTTATGCCTTCCTTTCAATCGGCTCATAAATCTTCGGGCATCCAGCGCCCGTGATTGCTGTATGTTTCAGCGTCACGGCTCTCTCTTTATTTTCCTTTTGCGGGCAACGCAAAATAGAGGTTCTCCCTCGGCTTTTCATTTTCCAGGACGTACGTCCAGGTCGTAGGGTTCTCCTGCTTGAGTCTATCTGGTTGACTGCAAAGCACCTGCATGCCCTTGAAGTCGTCCGAAAGGTGTAACCGGATCGTCTCCTTGCCGATCGGACCTTTCCACGTCGCACCGGAAACCAGAAAGTAATCGAAGAGGTAGTAGCGGCCGTCTGGCAGATTATTGAGTAACCTACTGATACAAGAAAGATCAATAGGCGTTAGTCCAATGAAGAGAGGAATTGGCCGGTAGAACTCCATCTTCTTAACTCTCGTTGCGACCTCGCCCTTTAATTGCGAAGCGATGTCCAACTGATACTGGACGTTAATTATACGCTCTTCTTTTGGAGCAAATGCTTCTTCCCATGCCATCATGTTTTGATTGTACGTCTCACGCGCTATCGTATTCGCATAGTCTGCATCCATGTCCCGTAACGGGTCGGGGTTCGGTTGGGGCATAGGCCGCGGTACAGGCGTCGGTTGGGGCACAGGCCCCGGTGCAGGCTTCGGCGGTTCCGAGACCGATTTTGGCGCCGGGGCTGGTGCGGGTTTTGGAAGCGCCGGAATTGGCTCGGGTACGGGAGCCGGTGGCCGTTCTGTTGCTTCACGCAGACGCTTATCTTCACTCTTCTTCCCCTTTTCGCTGGTTTGCTCCGGCCAACGGGATAGCGACTTTGCCTCTCCGTTGCTGTTCACCGAAAAAGCACCTAGCTTTGCTGCCGAGTAGGAGTGATTGCTTAGAGGGAAACCGACTGTCATCGTCTCCGAGACGACCGAATCGCTACACATGTGAAAAACCGCTTTGACGTTGACACCAATGCTGGCGGTGCCCTTCTTGTGCTGGTTAGGTTTCACGTCGATATCCACGGTGGCCTCCGCCATCCGAACACATGGTGAGCCGACCAGTTGACTCGGATTCGCGGCCCCGGGTTCGGTGGGGACAGCAACGGGCCTAGCGGGCCTAGGTCCAGGCCACGCCATATCCGCCGACGTTGGCGTGCAGAGAACGGCCGACATGATTATGACGGCAAGTACCGCGATTCTTCTGTATTGCATGACTGTTTCTCCTGTAAATGCGTGTTACATCTCCATTTCAATCTTCCGCGCGTGATTGGACAACAAGTGCAAACCAATGAGAATCGATACGGCAGACACGATAATGAGGCAGAGCATTAGCCCCCGATCGACGACGAGTGGCACCGGGCTGGCAAATATCGGAAGTGCCCCGCCAAGCAATGCCAAAGACGCCAAACCGAAGGCGAACGAGGCCCGCCCTGGAAACAGAATTCCGATGCCAGCCAGCGTAATGGGCATGGTCATCTGAAAGAGAAACATGCCCGAAATAGCCAGAAGGGGGTGTTCCGCGCCCAAGGCGACGAGTGGGGCGGACGCCAGCAAAGACGCCACGCCAACCTGGAGCCATCCGAATCGGTCCGCGAGGACGCCACCTATTGCCTTGCCGCCAACGATGGCCAGCGTAAGCGCGATAAGCAGACTCCCGTTGGACTTCCAAGGAAACACGCTTGCCAGACCCACGAAAGAACGTATCAGAATCGATAACAGCAATAGCACGAGGGCTATCCGGAGATAACCCCCTTGCGCTTTCATGGAATGACGGCGGTAGTCGATGTGCGGCCATTCAAGAAAAGGAATCGCTAGGCACGGCACCATGAGCAATAAAACGAACAGCCAGGCGACAAAATGTCCCGTGTTGCCCGCGATCGTTCCCAAGGCCAGCCCAAGCGCTCCCGGAGCGACGAATATGCCCGGCGCCGTTGCCCGTCTTGGAGTAAGGTTCAGACTTATGCATCCAGCCCCAACGTGGAACAAGGCGTTGCCGATTCCCGCGATGCACAGGGCGAGCCACGGGTTGAATGCAAATGTCATTACACCTATGGCGGTCAATAGGCAACCGGCCGCTCCGGTTAGCCGCGGCGCGCGCCATTTGTCTACGGCCAGGCCAAACAGGCTTTGTGACCCAAATGCGATGCAGTCGTAGGCTACAACCCAACACCATGCCACCCAACTATCGCCACCGGCGGTTTTCACAGCGCTGAATGCCATCGCGGCACAAGCGGCGTCGACAACTGCGTGCATGACGCCGCAGCCGATTAGGGTTGCCCACATACCCGTTGACATCCTCGGTGCCACATCCCTACGCCACGACATGCGCAAATCCTTTCCAGTCATGCTGGATTTGTCAAGCGGCCCATGAACAAAATGAGACCGGACTGGTTGTCGCGAATGAAGAAGACAAACGGATGATCGGCGCGGAAAACCTTTGGCTGTTTTATCATCGCGCCGACTATACCCATGCGCATGCTTGTAGCTGCTGCTGCCTCCGTTCCTTCTTCATTTACGTCTACGTAAGCCACGTGCATGGCGTCCGAAATGTACAGATGCTCTTCTTTTGGGATCCGTCCGTAGTCGGCCATGCCTGAAAAGTCAGCGGTAGAACCAAATGCCTCAGTCACTCCGAGCGCTCTTAAGTGTTCTTCCAAGTTGAGCGTCTTCTCGGATTTGAATCGCGGCAGGAAAACCAGCACTTCTTCATCTCCATTGAACAAGCTCCAATCTTTCAATCTCTCCGGAGTCAACGACCGTTCCAGTTTCCGCAGACCCGCGATCTCTCGTGGCAGAAGAATAACCATGGACAAGGTCTTTCCTTTATAAGGCATCGACAGCGCCTGGAGGTCGTCATCTTCGAAATACCCGAACGAGCCTTTCTGGCACATCA
>CAIYET010000942.1 GCA_903925285.1 Candidatus Hydrogenedentota bacterium
GTGCTGGCGTGTATATGCGCAACATCGTATGGCAAGACGCCATCGAGTTGTGGGCAAATGCCACAATACAAGCACCGGATTCGCCCGCGCCAATGCGCAATCTGGGCATGACGTTTCTCGCGCAAGCCAAGGCCATCGAGGACGGTAAACCGGAAGATGTCGCGCGATTGTACACACAAGCCCGCGATTGCCTGCGCAAAGCCCTCGATAAATCGCCGGGCGACACGGACACGCGCGAAGCGTTTGGAACTGTGCTCATGAAATCCGGCGACGTCGACAACGCCTTGGAGGCGTTCCGCGCGGTTCTGCGTGCAGACGTGAATCGCGGTTATAGCACGCTGTCCGTCGCGAGCATGCTTTTCGACCGCTTCACCGCGCAGAACAATGCCGCCGACTTGTCGCGCGCTATCGAGTATTTCAAGCACGCCGAATCGATCAAGCCGCTGACGGGCCGGGATCTGACCCATTACGGTCTGGCACTGTCGGCCCGTGGCGACTTCGAGGCCGCAGAACCGATTCTCGAACGGGCGTCGCTCGGTGCCGATAGCGAGGAGGCGGGACCGCCTCTCAAGAGTGCGCGGGAATTGGCGCGCCACGTTCGGGGTTTGCTGAACCAGTCGGCAAGCCTCCTCGCCAAGAACCCCAAGGATGCCGCCGGGATCAGGCAGCGAGTCCAAGGACTGGCGTTGCGCGGGCAAACCCTGAGCGCGTTCTATGCGTTGGACGGGCTGATGCGCGCACAACTGCCGGATTATCCGTTGTGGTTGTTGATGGGATTGCTGCGCGCGCGGATGAGTGGTACGGACACGTTTCTACGCGAATGGCCGTCGCCACCGACGCCACCGCAAGGCGCCCCGCCCGCATGGACGGAACTCGTGCGGACCAGCGCCGGTTCCGGGTTGTGGGACGCGGCACGTGCATACGTGCAATCGCCGCAGGCCGCCGGTGAAATAGGGGACAAGCCCCTGTTGACGCTGGCCGAGATCGCCCTGCAATTCAGGCAGGGACGCCGCGCCTTCGACTACCTGAGCGAGGCCACAAAAGCCTATCCGGCGGATCCGGCGGCATGGCTGAGGCTTTGCGATATCTCGACGGCGGGAAGCGATGTCCAAGCGGCGCAGAATTGTTTGCGCGAAGCCCAATCGCGCGGCGCCGATCCCGCCGAAGTCGACAAGCGCAAAAAAACGCTCGGTGACGCAGGTGCCTCGGCCCCGGCCCCAGGAACGATTGTCCAGTAGGATTGGTATACAAGCAGAAAACCAGTACTACGCTGTCGTGTCTTCCGCACGAAGTTGGCGTTTGACGTGTTCCCAGACGACATCCAATTCCGCGAGCGAGCAGGTTTCCATGCGAATGCCGTCGCGTTCGAGTTCCTGTTCGAGTAGCGCGAACCGGCGTTGGAATCGGACGTTCGCGGCTTCGAGGGCATCATTGGGGTGGACATCGAGGAAGCGGGCAAGGTTCACGGCGGCAAACAGCAGGTCGCCCAGTTCGCGCCGCGCGTGGTCCATGTCGTCCGCCGCGTGCGCGTCGCGGATTTCGCGAAGTTCTTCAGCCACCTTATCGAACACGCCCCCGATATCGGGCCAATCGAACCCGCGCGCGCTGACCGCGTCCTGAATCGACCATGACGCATGCAACACATCCGAACCGGTATCTTGAACCGCCATCGCAACCTCCGAATTTTGACTACAATTGATACGCAAGGACTCGATATTCGCGATCCTTGACAATTCTATGCTTCGTTGTATCGGCCTACTTCTTACGCATCGTCCTTATGCCGGTGATTGCGATCAAGCCGAGCAAGGCGCCCAGCCCAACAAGACCCGTCACTGGTAAGCCATCGAACTGGAAGATAAACGGCGAGCCGGTCGGATTGTTCGCGTTGCCCACCTGGTCCGTTACGACGCTTCCCGCGATAGACACGGATACCGGCCCAGTCGCCAATCCCAGAACATCAACCGTATACGAAGATGCCGCACAGGACGGTTGCAGGTTGCTCAGCGTACCATTGTTCACCAAAACCATGCCAAGAACAAACCCGTTCACCACTTCGCCGAAATCAATCGTCAACGTCCGCGTGGTGTTGGTGGGGGTGGTTTCTCCCGATATCACCGGCGTCGGCGCCGTGTTGTCCACCGTACAGATCGCGCTGGGGCCTGCCGCGACGGCCAAGGCGCCACCGAGATTGTTGGCTGTGCCCACGGGCAGGGAAATAGCGAGCGTTCCGGTGCCCTGGATATTGGATATCCTGACAGTACGCGAATCGGCGTCCGTACCGGATACGGCAATATCGCCAGTAACCGGTCCCGGTTGGAGCAATACGTTCGCCGGGGACAACGTGATGTTCTCCGCGCCCGTGTACGTCACTATGAAGTCCACCGGCCCTGCCGTCGTGAGATTGACGGACGGATCGCCGATGGATACGGATAACGGCACGTGAATCGTATAGGTGGCCATTTTCGTCGTTCCTGAATCGTCGGTCACACTCAGGCCGAAGAGGTAATCACCCGCATAAGTCGGCATGCCGACTATCATCGTGTCGCCCTTGACAACTGCAAGTTCGAGTCCCTGTGGCAGCTCACCTACCGTCTGTGCCCATGTGTAGGGATCCGTCCCTCCGGACGCGCCAAGCGTGAACGTATAGCCCACGCCCAACTGCGCCGTGGGCAGGACGCCGCTGACGTTTATCATCAGCGGCATTGCCGGTGCCTCGGTCACCAACGCGAAGGTGCTAAAATGATCCGTTTTAGCCGTCACGCTAGCCGTGACGAGGTCCATCGAGGGCGATGCAAGCCTCTCGAGCTTGAGCGGTGAAAGGTTAAGATATTCAATCGCCAGCCACTGTCCGGGCGCGCCGTTGAGGGTTCCGTCATGGGCGGGGTTCGGATACGCAATCGACATCGTCGCCAGTTTGTTCAGGACTGTCTGCGAGGACGACAGCGATGCGGTGAAATCGATTCCCGTCATGGACTGCAACGACGTAGGCGTCGGGTACGCGGCCCCGGACGGCGATTGGAGCGTCAGGGTCGCGCCGGGCGAGTCAATGGCCCCTGCTGGAATGGTTAGCGTGAGCACCGCGCCATTAGCCAAGGCAAACACAATCGTATTGTCCGCCGTGGTTACCGGTACGATCAACTGGTGTACGCCGCCCACGGTGGTCTCCTGTATAGGCGTAAGCAACGACGACGACACCGTTATAGACGGCGGCGTGGGATCGTGGGCGACAAGACCAAGAAGTGTCGTGGCGCTCGCGCGAAGAAGATAGCTGCCTGGCGCCAACGATGTTGCGGATACGACAAATGGACTTTCGGTTGCCGTGCCGACCGACGTCCACGCGTCACTCGGGCTGGGACCCTTCTTTTCGAAAAGCACCGAGACAATGTCGGATACGACCCCCGTCATCGTTCGAGCCACTAGTCTGATGTCATTACCATACACCGTCGAACCGCCGACAGGCGCTATGACTTTCATCTGCACCCGCTTATCGATCACGGGATCGCGGCCAGCCGCCACGTCATCGCCGTCCGAGATACCGTCGCCGTTCGAATCCGAAGCCTTGGGATCGGTTCTGTACAGATAGTACTCATCCCCGTCCCAAAGGCCGTCGCCATCCGTATCCTTCAGGGAAGAAGAGGTCCCTAACGCGAGCTCGAGCCAGTCGGGCAGACCATCGCCGTCGGAATCCACGGCGCCGGACGGAAGAGTCGTCCCTCCCCCGGCTCCCGAGCCGTTGTAGACGAACGAGACGCTTCCAGAGGTTGTATCGTTCGATGCACTGTAATTCATGGCGGTAACCGTAAAGGTAAACACCGCGCCAATCGTGGTGCCCGATCCCAACGTGTAGACCGTTGAATAGAAACAAGTGTTCGCTTTACTCGGTATTGTGATATTAGTAACCGGCACAACCGTCGTGGTCGTCATGCCCACCGTTTTTGTGACCGTGTAAGCCGCCAATTTCAGATAGCTGTTCGCGCTGCACAGGACCACCTTGATCGGCACATCGCCCGAGATGGGTAAGCCTGTGGGCTGGAGAAACTGCACGACGGGCGCTGCCGCCGTGCTCGATACCAGTGTGAACGCCAGTGGGATATAGGCCGTGGGAAGATTGGCCGCAAGCGCCAGAGGGCCTATCGCTTGTGTTATATAGGCAGATGCTTCTGCCTTAAAGTAGTAGTTTTTTTGCGCTGCTTTCCACCACCCGGTATTGGATGTCCGATTGAGGCCGGAAGGCACTGAAACCGTGGGATACAGATCGGCTCTATTGAAGATTGTTAGATCGCCGGTCCAGTCGAGTAACGTATTGGCTGTAATGGTGGGGACGGTGGCACTCGGTCGGACTCCCATGAGTTGGACCGTTGCTTGCACATTACCCAAGTCAACTTTCGGACCGGGTAAATCCGTTACGGAGACGCTATTGCTGCTCAGCGTACCAATCGAGGCACGAATGACCGCCGTGCCCTCACGCGTATTCGTATACAATCCGCTACCGGTGACCACTTCTTCGTTGGCCACATCGCGCCACGCGACATACGGCGTCACATCCTCCGCGTCCGGCCAAGAGTCGAACGTCGCCCAGCAAGTGAATTGGAGTCCATCGTTGAGCACAACTTCGGGGCTGGCCGGCGTAATGTCCAGGCGGGTAACGTTTTGCGGCGTCGTAGGGTACTCGCTGCCTTCGACCACGCGCCGAACGGTGGGTACGCCAATCAACCCGGAGTCCGTCAGCGTCGCCACGCTAAGATAATTTACACTATTTTCCCACAATGGTACCTGTATGCTATAGTGCGTATCGCCGGGACTCAACTGCTCGACAACCGGAAAGCGCCCGCCGCCGATGCTCACAAGCGCACCCGCCGGCGCGGTTCCCGTAACGAGGATCCAGCGCTTCTCCGCATAAATGAACGCCGGCAACGGGTCCACGGTGACTGCGGGCAGCGCCCCGCCAAGAATCGTAAATCCGCTGTCTGTGCCCGCCGCATAGCACTTGTCGCCAGCGACGGATAGCGAGCTAACGTGGCGTTCTGGAAGCGCGGTGCCAATGGGCGAAAAACCTGAACTTGCATCGATCACCAATACGCCGGTGTTCGCCAATACGCCGGGATTGGCAGCATCCGTTGTTATAAACACAACGTCTCCCGAAGCCGCCAACCCACCTGGGCTGCTGAGACCGAGTGTCGTCAGGCTGGTCGAGTTCTCCAGGATCCCACCACTGACGTCGAACACGTCGACGGAACTCGCGCCCTGATTTGTTCCGTACATGTGGGAATTGGATACAACGAGATCGCTGCTCGGAAAAGCGGTCGGAGATGCCGTCGATACTTCGCTGGGGCTTCCGGGCGTCGTGATGTCGTACATGTGTTTAACGGAGTTCGAAATAATGTCCAGGGCGTCGACAAACAGGTAATTGCCGACAACATATACGCTGTAAACGAAAGTCGTCCCAATACGGTTCACTTGGTACATGGCTGAAGGGTTCTGCACGTTGACAATGTATACGCCTTGGGAGGTCGCCAAATAGGCGTACCCTTCCGAAACGCAGACTTGTCCGACGTTGGCCGTCCCGGGGTAGAAAACGGGGCCAGCCGAGAACGGCGATGCCGGGTTGGAAATGTCGATTGCACGCATACCGTCCACGTTTTCCGACAGGTATGCCACATTGCCGTCGAGAAACACCGAGACCATCTGGTCCCTTTCACCCGTACCACCCGCCCAGGTGGATTTCGCCTGCGGGTGTGCCGCGTCGCTGACGTCATAGACGACCATGCCCTTGTCGCAGTCGATCACGCACGCATACGATCCAGACACCGAGACGAGACGCGGTTGCCAATACGCAGTAGCATTCGCCCGCTGTTTCGGCATGACGCCAATATAGGGGATCTCCACCGGAGAGGAGGGTGCGGATACGTCCACTACACGCAAGCCGTCAACACCGTCCGCGACACAGGCAACCAGACGACCGGACGACGTCAGGGATGATGCCACCCCTTTTGCACTTCCGGGAATCGAGATCGACCCAGTGGTGGCGGGAGGGGTGCCGGGATCGACGGGACTGGCGATATCCATCATCCGCAGCAAGCTTGGCGTATGGGCATACACATACAGGTTATTCCCCAGCACGCTCAAAAATAGGCCGTCGGCGCCCGGCCCGATGAATGTCCACGCCGAGAAAGGAAATGAAGTCGAGGTAAGTAAAAGATACACGTACGGATTGCCGGCCACGTATAGATAGTTTTCCGGCCCCATCACGCATTGCGTTATGGAGTCGCCAAGGTTCGGCGCTTCCCAAGTCCCGGCAACCACGGGCGCCGTCGGATTGGCGATGTCTACGACTACCAGTGATGCGCTGGCTTCGTGCGTAATGAATGCCCAATGGCCGGAAACACAGATTCCGACTGGTTTGCTCATCGTTTCCAAGGAGCACAAACCGGCCTCGTGCGGCTGGGCCGGGTCGCCGATGTCCACCGCGTGCGCGGTTGCCACACTCGTCGTAGCGCTATAGCCGACGACGTATGCATATCTTCCGGAAACCGCCACCTGCGAGCATACCTCGGAGTTCGGGAGCGCGAACGTGCCCACGCGGACCGGCGCGAGGGGGTTCGCGATATCCACCACGGCCACCCCTTCCTCCTCCAAGGCCACGTAAGCATAGCCGCCCTGCACGACGATGTTATGGAACATTCGGTTGAACACGAGTTGCCCCAAAGGTTTCGGGGAAGACGGAGTCGATACGTCGACAACGCGCAACGCTTGGCCCTCGCAAATAAACGCATAGTCGCCCTGCATGGCCACCGCGTCGCACGAACCGCCGTCTTGTCCAATCACGGGTAGCGTCAACAGGGTCGCGCCGCAGTAGTCCACCGGGGGCTGCTTGGCGGGATCGAGTGCGTACGCGACGTACTTTTCAATCCGCTCATCCGCCGTGAGACCCGGGAAAGCTTCGAGATCGTTTGCATAATTGTATTCGCACTCGTTGGTAAATCCGTCGCCGTCGGCATCACCGTCCATCGAGAAAAACTCGGGCATCCGCGCATAGGCGCCGAGGTCGATCTCCGGGTTGGCCATAGCCATACCGCCAGTGTTTAGAAGGAACATCGCCGCCTTGACGAAACCGGCCGATCCGTGGCCGTCAATGCGGTTGGGCGTAGGGGGCGCCCCTTGAGGGTCGCTGAAGGTCGCGTCGCCATCGCCAATAAGCATGTGGCCGAGCAGAATCTGCGGAAATCCATTGAGTAATGGGAAAAACAACGGCCAGTAAGTGCCGACATCCTGTTCGAATTGCTCGGCGTTTACGTTCAATGCATGAAGCACCTTCGGATGCGTGAGTCCCGTGTAAGTATCGTGAGCGGGGATGTCGACGAAAGTCGCCTTCAAAACTTCTCCGATGAGTCTCAATTCAAGGCGACAATCGTTCTTGCCGTTGCCGTTGAACTGGTAGTTCAAAAGACCGTCCGGATACGGATCTTTCTGAATCACAAAGGAAGTGCCGTTGACATCTCCATCGGGAGCGAGTGCAGCAAAGAAAGCCTGATACTCGGGCGGAAATAACGCCGTTATGGCGCTGTTGTTCATGAAGGCTTGTTGGGCGTCGCAAAAACTCGATACGTTGGCGCCACCCACGGGATTCGTGCCCCACGGCCACACCGGATCGCTCCTGGCCGGGCTGGGATTGGCTGCAACGACGATATTGACGGCGGTGCCGCTGCCGACCGACACACCCGCCGCCGGATTCTGGCGATACACATTCCCGACGGGCTGATCGGCGCTACTCCCGTTCGTGGTGGTTCCGACCACAAGCCCCGCGCCGGTGATGGCGCTCGTCGCGGCGGCCTGCGTTTGGCCGACGACATCAGGCACGGTTACGGGCGGAGTGCTGACCACCTGGAACGTCGCGCTGGGTCCAACGCCAAGAGCGGGATTGCCGGCGGAATCAACGGCCGTTCCCGGTACGATGCTAATACCCAAGGCGCCGTCGCCGGAAATACCACTGATGGTCACCGTACGCGTCAAGTCCGAACCGGTCACGGCCACCGTGCCGAAGGCCGTTCCGCTCCCATTCAGCGTGATGTCGCCTGAAGATAAGGTAACCGACATGGCGCCCGAATCGCCATACGTTACCGTGTACGTTACCGGTCCCGTCATCGTCAGCGAAGTCGAAGGAGTCGAGATGGAAACCGTTGGCAGCGTGTTGTCGATGACGACCGCCGCGCTGGTCGCACTGGTTGCGAGGGGATTGCCCACCAGGTCAGTCACGTTGCTGGACGTGCTCACAGCCAGCGTGATCGAGCCGTCGCCGATGATGCCAGTCACGTCGACGCTGTACGCAGCGGGGCCGCCCGTGACGATCGCGCCCATGCTCACCGCGCCGGTGAGGCCGACGATTAGGTCCGCCGCGTCGTTGAAGCCCTGGACGGGTTCATCGAAGACCACCTCGAACACGATATTGTCCGCGTTCGTTGGGCTTGTGGTTATGGGCGTGATGACAGTAGCGTTCGGCGGCGTGCCAAAGCCCGTACCGTTGCCGCTGTTGGGCGCCGCGATCGCGTTGCCCACCGTATCTTGGACATTTGCCGCCGTGATCGCGATTCCGCCGCCGTTGACCATTTCACCCGATAGCCAGGTTAGTCGATACGTGTTACCACCCTGTATCACAACACTAGATGGATTGCTTGCCAGCGAGCCGCTACCCGCCCCCGAGACCGTGTAATTGGCCGGCGTCATGACACCCAGAGCGGCCATCGGCTCGCTGAACGCGATATCGATTACCAGTCCGGCCTGCACCGTCACAGAGAGCACCGTGGGCCACACCGTTTCAATCGCCCCCGTCGCCGAATCCCCATACGCCGTCAACCCCCCATCGTCCGCAGTCACCCGGATCACCGCCGTCGCAATGCCCTCGTTCGGATAGTCCGCCGCGACATCCCAGACGATATGCTTACCCGTCCCCGTGGTTACGCCCCCCGTGTCCCCCGTAATCGAAGTGACGGGATGGCTGAATCCGTCCACGCCGCCATCTTTCGAGAGCGAAACCGCGATGGTACACGGGCCGTTGGGCGCGTCAAGGCTATAGGCGATATCCACCTGCGTGCCGCCGCCATTCGGGCCTTGCGTGAAGCTGACGCCCGTCACTAATGGCGACTGGCCATGCGCGCATGCCGCCATGAACACAAAAAGGACACCGAGCACCCCCGAACACAAATTGGAATAAGACCTGTGCCGCACGGCATTTCCCTCCCCATTGTCAGTCCAACCGAAGCTGTAGGCTTTAGGCTATAGGCTGTAGGCTGTAGGCTGTAGGCTGTAGGCAGTGCGACTACAGCCTAAAGTCTAATGCCTATTCGAGCACCCTTCAAATTCACACTTTAAGTATACCCAGCAATTGTGAAATAGTCAAGACCAATCAAACAAATTTCAGGCTGTAGGCTGTAGTCGCACTGCCTACAGCCTACAGCCTACAGCCTACTCTTACTGTTTGATCGAGATCGTTTCGGCTTCGGGTAAGCTCTTCCGGAGTTTGGCGGCCAGTTCCTCGAGTTTGGGGATCGCATTCGCGCCCAGTTCGAAGACGAGTTCGGCCATACCGCCCCCAGCCTTCGTCGTGATGCGCGACGTTTGCACGTAAAAGCCCTGCTGCCGTATTGTGCCTTCTATTTCGCATAAGTGGTCGAGGCCATGCGGCATGAGGATGGTCAGGTAAACATGCCGGAATGTGGGCAGGCGTTGTTCGATGTAATGGAGTCCGACGACGACCAGCAGTGCGAAGAACGTCGCACAAACTGCCAGCACGTTGAAACCCGCGCCAATGGCGATGCCCAACGCCGCCACGAACCAGATCATCGCTGCCGTGGTCAGGCCGTGCTGTTCGCTGCCCACATTGATGATCGCACCCGCGCCCAGGAACCCGATACCCGTGATAATGCCCGCCGCGATACGGGTGATGTCGACATTTCCCGTTCCGATGTGCGACGCGACGTATTTGGAAAAAAGCATCATCACCGTCGCGCCCAGGCAGACCATGATATTGGTACGCAACCCCGCCGCATGGCCATTGACTTGCCGTTCCAGACCGATGACGCCCGACAACACGATCGCCAAGCCGAATTTCCCGCAGATTTCGACAACTTCATGCCAAGTGTCCATACATCCACCTTTCCAGGCTTTAGGCTTTAGGCTGTAGGCTGTAGGCAGTGCGCCTACAGCCTAAAGCCTACAGCCTAAAGCCTCGAATTCCAGCAACTGTCCCGAATGGCACTAACTTAAGCCCAAGTATCTTCATTTATTGCGTTTACGCTTCTGCACTCCTTGGGTAGTCGCTTCCAGAATCTGGCATGAGAGTTCCCGCATCTGCGTCAGGA